>NZ_FSRG01000006.1:0-300000 GCF_900129975.1 Halodesulfovibrio marinisediminis DSM 17456 | reverse complement strand
CTCAAATCGGTGAAACAGATTGTTGATAAAGGAAACGAGTCCATGGCCACAATTGTGGGTGGCACACCAGCAATGGCTTAGTGTGACAGGTTTGTTATTTCATTAAATATTTGGGGGATCCTATGAGTGTTGTAGATTCTGTTAATTCTTATGTGAAGCAAAATTACTCAGAGCAGTCGGCGCAGTTCAACAAAGAAGTTTCTGAATTTTTCAAGTCGTATAGCAGTAAGACGGGTAAGTCTGCAGAAAATCTGCAAAGCGATGCACTTAAGTTGTGCCGTACCAAGAAGTTATCTTTCGCAGAAGCTCTTGAGAAGGTTTCAAATACGAAGCTGCCTCCTTTGATGAAGAAGCATATTTCAGGGTATGAAACAAAGAATCCATTAGGACTTCCAGCACCTACTGCTGATGCTAGCTTGCCTTTGGTTTGGGGGGAGAGTCTTGCAGCTCAAATATCGGCTCTAACAACGAAGCTCGCAGACCAGCAGCGCGTTATCGCTAAAGAAACAAAGTTAGCCATGAGCAAGGAACTTGCTAAGAATAAATTAGAACAGGCAGATAAAGCTCAAGCTGCTGCTTTAGCTAAAGCTATCTGCGGTTATGTAAGTGGTGCCATTTCTATTGGAGGTGGTATGGCTACTATGGGTAGATCACTGAAGATGCAAAACCCAAAGGTCAAAGGGCCTGATGGAAAGATGATTGAAGATTCTTCAATTATTGCCAATAACATGAAACTTGATGCTCAAGTGAAGACAATTAGTCAGGTTACAAGTGGGGTTTCACCTATTGTTAACTCAACCGGTGAAATTGTGGGGTCTCATTTTGAACACCAACGTGCAACTCTTGATGCTGAAGCAACTAAAATGCAGGCAGAGAAAGATGCTGTTGATTCACTGATGCAGAGTATGAATGAGTTACGGCAAAAATCCATGGATACTCAGCGCGCGTTGATGCAGGCAAATTTGGACACTCAACGTCGAATTCTCGCATAGTCTTTGGGTGAGATAAGGTGAGTACCTCTATCAAAGATGTGATGAGTGAGCTTGCTGCCAAATTTAAATGGGAAGTTGAATCGACTGATAAGCTTTCAGGGTGCGTTGCGACGATTGGTGAGAACTCAGTAGAGCTTTTCCGGCGTGGTATGGCAGATGTTGTACTTAGTGCAAAAGTCATCGAACTTTCTGGCGACCCATACGAACGCAACCAGTTGATAGATAAGTTACTTCAAGCTGCATTGTTGAAGAAGAATGAATTCAGCGGGATACTTGCTATAGATGAGGCATCAAACTCGATAGTTTATTCTCACATATTACATACTGCAGATATCAGCATTGAATCCTTTGAGGTTGTATTTGAATGGTTGCTGAATGAAGTTGATTACTTCAAGGCACAGTGCTTATCGCCTTCATATTCAAATCCTTTTTTGTTTGGTCGTTAACCAGCATTGTTACCCTGCGCATGAAGAGTGTTCTTCGTGCGCAGGTAAAGTGCTTTTATGTAAGTTTGTTAGTGAATAGTAAAAATCCATATGTATTTGGATGGGGGTAGGATGAGATTTCTTTTCTTTATACGCAGCATGGTTTGCGTATTGCTGTTGCTTTTACCGGTAACTGCTTTTTCTGCTGTGTTTCAAGAATCATTCACTCGTATTGTTAGGGGTGAAGAGATTCAGCAGACTTTAACAGCATTTGCTCGTGAGCAAGGGTATACAGCAGCGATTTCTTCTTCTATCTCTGGAAATATTTATGGAGAGTTTGTTAGTGTTGATCCACATCAGTTTTTAGATGGTATTACTGCTGCGTATAATATTTTATGGTATGTTTACAATGCAAAAATTTATTTTTACACACAAAGTGATGTTGTTTCTGAGCGTATTGCAGTGAAAAAAGGGATGTTGGATAGTGAGCCCGGAGTGCCATCTTCTTTAAGCGCGTTTTTGAAACGTAACAATATTTATTCTCCGTACATTAAACCTAACCTTTCCCCATCTGCAGATAGTATGTTCGTAACTGCTCCAAAAGAGTACATTACAGATATACGATTCGCGTTGGCTAGTGCTGCACATAACGCGCAAGAGCGCAGCATTGTTCGTGTGTTTAAACTTCGTCATATATGGGCTGATGATTTTACAATTAACACAAATAAAGGTTCAACAGTAATTCCTGGTGCTGCAAGTATCCTGCGGGCAATGGCGACAGGAGATATCTCTCAAGCAAAGATTCGAAGCGTGGAGAATTCTCCCACAGCAACGTCTTTGCTTGGACAAGGGTTAAATGCCGGAGCCAAAGATGTCCCTCCAGGGCAGCAGAAGCAGGTACAGCAGAGTAAGCAGGGACAGTCGGAAGGATACAAGACTCTTGCTGAGAGGGGCATAGTAATTACAGCTGAACCACGTATTAATGCAGTGATCGTACGGGACTTTGCTGCCAATATGCCAATGTATGCTGAGTTGATTCAGGCAATTGATATTCCGCAGCGCCTTATTCAGATACAGGCCATTATTGTGGATGTGAATGTGGATTTTTCGCGTGACTTAGGGGTGGATTGGAACATTAATAGTGTTGCAGACAAGGTTATTTTCAAAGGGAAAACTGCTTTTACTCCAAAGCTTTTAAAAGGTTTGGATTTTTCTACTATTTTTACCTCAGGCTCAAATACGTTTATGGCAACTGTGCGAGCGCTTGAAGCAACAGGGGATAGCCGTGTTCTTGGGCAGCCGTCAGTATTGACTATGGAAAATATGCAGGCAACGTTGGAAAATACACAAACGTTTTATGTGCGCATCGCCGGAGCATATGCAACAGATTTGTATAATGTAAATTCAGGAACAGTGCTACGCGTAACCCCTAGTATTGTTGAAGATCCTGAAACGAAAGAGGTCGATGGGATACGAATACTTGTGCATGTGAAAGATGGTCAGGGTGCTCCTTCTCCGAAGAATGAGGTTGATAAAATTCCTGTTGTAAAAGCAACAACCATCAATACTCAGGCGGTTATTAAGCCTGGTCAGAGCTTGCTTCTTGGTGGGTACTACTATGAAACAAGTCAAGTAAATGATGATGGAGTTCCTGGCCTTAAAGAGGTTCCGGTCTTGAACCTGTTTTTTGGACATCAAAAGACCGTTGTGAAACGTATGCAGCGGTTAATATTGATTAGTCCTACAGTAATTGATCTGGATGAAGTTAAGGATCAGACGGTAGATATTGATAAACTTGGGTTCGAGAAGAAAGTTTTCGATACGAGTGTGATCCAGCCTCCGGCTCAGCAGAAAGGCATAATACGGGGTGGCTGTGCTCGAAGTAGCGCAAGGCCAACTTCTCCCTCTGCAGGTTCAACAGTTCAACCAGTTACAGGTCTTATACCTCCAGTTGAAACACCGAGAGGAATAACGAGCGGTGTTATGTAGGAGGGATTATGACAACAAATAGTACAGTAACGTTATCTGTATTGTCAGGCTCAGCCATCGGGGCAGAGGTCGCACTAAAAGAAGGAAGCAAAAATTCTTTTGGTTCCGGAGAAAATTGCGATTTCATTTTTTTTGATAGCACGATTGCTTTAAAGCACGCAGCTGTTGAAGTTATGGAACAAGACACACTTATTTTGTACCCGCTGGATGCTTCTGTCCATTATTATGATGAGCAAGGTGCAGAAATTTGTTGCTCCGAAGGTGCAACTCCCCCGCTTGATGCCGGAACGTTATTTCGTATCGGTGGGTTGTACTTTGCATGTTTGGCGCAGGGGGCATCTAATGATTTAATTTCCCGTATTACTTCTTCTGCTTTCCGTATGAAGTCAGAGGCGCTGGTAGAAGATCCTGACGTAGCTTTATCAGATCCTGTAAAGGATCTACGGGCTGATTTGGGTGAACAAGGCGCTGATCAGGAGAGTGGTGACAAGGGCAAGAGAACAGGTCGCTTTAAAAAATTTTGCTTGCTGGTGATCGTCATGAGCTTGCTTTGTGGGCTTTCTGTCGGGGTGAAGTCTGTAGTTCAAACTCCTGATAATGCGCCTCAACTACAAGCTGCAATTGAGCACTTGAAAGGGCTAACTGTCAAACCTCCGTATGAATCAATCGAAGTATCACAAACTGAAAACGGGATTATCGTTATTTCGGGTGAGGTGTTGACCTTTGCGAATTTAGATGCACTGCGGGCACAAGTATCTTTATATCCATTTTCTGCCTTGTTTAGAGTTCGTGTTTTGGAACAACGCATTGAGGCAATGCAGCTTACTGCTTCCCAGCTTGGTTACAGCGTTCATTTTACATTTGAAGACGGTGCTGTTGTCGCTCGTGGGTATATTCGCTCTAAAGATGATTTACTTGATTTACAGCAGGTTCTTGCAGACAGCTTTCGTATGCAACCAGTAGCGTGGCATGTTGTAACCGCCAATGATGTTGGCAAGGCTTTGCGAAAAATATTGGCAGGTCATGAGAAGGTTGGACGGTTATCTCCAACATATAACAAGGAACGTGTTATTATATCGGGTTATTTGCCGGATTCAGCTAGGGAGTGGGTGCATGGCGTACCTTTTGCAATTAACAAAGCATTGCATGTCGCTATTCCTTTAGAATTGCAAGTTGAATTCAAAAAACCTCCTGAAAAGAAACACAAACCCGTTGTGAAGAAGCCAAGTCTGATAACAAAGCAATCAATTAAGCAGATAGGTGTCGGGTCAATGCCGTTTGTTCGTCTTAAGAATGATCAGGTATTTTTCTTAGGTGGCAAAACGTCTGATGGGTCAGTCATTACATCTATATCAGCAAAGGAAATTGTTCTTACTAAAGATGGTAAGCATACAACCATTGTTACTGAATAATGCAGGAGGGTTAAATGGAAGACCAATGGTGTGAAGAGCTGCTCTCGGATCCAAGTGGTAATGGACTGAAAGTAGTTAAAGATAGGATTGCTTCCATTCGTTTTGAAGTGAAGCGAAAAATGGACCAAGGTTTGGCTTCAGACGAATTTTCTGAAGCGAAATCTATTCTAGAGGCGTTAGAATCAGCTGATGAAATAGCAACTGATTACTGGAAGAACATTCACCAGTCATCACACTCTATGGAGAATATGATATGTCTTTAGATCTTAACGCAATGTTTGCACAGAACTTGGATAAGATTGAAGGTGCTGGTGAAGCGTTACAGAACAAGATGCAGGAAACGTTAAGTAAAAAGGAAGTAAGTCCACAGAAGATGCTTTCACTGCAGTTTGAACTGGGACAGTACAACGCTTTGTTGCAGGCAACTTCAACTGTTGCAAAGTCCATTATGGATACAACAAAGTCTGTAATTCAGCGTGCAGGGTAATTTCATGTTAGATTTAGATGCCAAAAAATTATTAAAAGAACTTGCATTCTTGGGAGCTCATTCCGGTTTAATCTTCCATGCGCGCAGAATTTTTTCTGCCCTTGGTGAGGAAAATGATGAAGCCTGTGCGCTTGGGATGGCCTTTACTCACATTGGAGTTGGGGAATTTGAGACGGCACACGAAAAACTTCAGCAACTTATCGACGTTAATCCGGAAAATTGGGAAGCACTGGCATTTAACTGTTTGGCATATATCCTTGAAGAAAAGCAGAGCGAAGCTCTTGTTGCCGCAAAAACTGTTATCTCAAATGCTCCCGACAGTAGTGCAGCAATGATGGTGAAAGACCTTGCAGCAGCATCGTCATTACCGCTGAATGCATAGTATTTTGTTCTTGGTACAGTATGGGGATTAGTAGTGGTAGATATAGCGTCGCTTGCCTTAAAGCTCACTGAATTATGGTCCTGCAAGGGTGAGGCTGTTCCTTCTGGGAAACCTGACCCAGCCTTAGTTCGTGAATTTAAGGAAGCTCTGGCAGGTTCAAGAAGCGAGTCCTCAGCAGTTTCTGTTGAAGGACTTGGGGGGAAAGATGTTGAGCTGTCAGAAGGGGCATATATCTACCCAGCATCGTTAGCTGAAGGTGGCGGCCGTACCTCAGCTATCGATGCTCTTGGTCCCCACCAAATCGAGACTATTAACAAAGTGGAAGGAACTGGAGAGGTTCAAGAGGAACTTTTTTCAAGGGTAACTTTAACAGAAGATGTTCCACCGGCTAATCAGAAACCGGTAATTTGGGAGGTTCAGGATGAGCTAATGCGAACTCAGCCTGAACTCGGTGTTTCTTCTGAGAGTACTTCGCTTTCTATGCAGAATGTAAAAAAAGCCTTGGGTGACGTAATGTCTGAAGTAGCTACAAAGGGAACTATTACTCCCCATGACGTGTTACGTATTCAAAATTTGACTGGCATGCTGCAGCATGAAATTTTGCAAATGTCAAAAATTAATAAATCAATTCAGGACACTGTGACATCAGTGACCAAAGCACAATAAATTAAAGACACACTTATGAAACAACCGTCTATGCGAATTTTACCAGGCATTTTAGTTTTGTTTTTTTGTCTTGTTTTAACTGGTTGTAACAGCACATCGTTGTATTCCGGTCTGGATGAGAAAGAAGCAAATGTTATGCTTAGCGTATTATTGGAACAGGGCTTCAGGGCTGAGAAAATATCCTCAGGCAAAAGCGGATTTGCGATCACTGTTGGTCGGAATGAAGTTGTCGGTGCTTTGCGTGTGTTGGAGTCTGCAAACCTACCTCGAAAAAAGTTTGAGTCTCTAGGAACCGTTTTTTCCAATGAGGGGTTGATTAGTTCTCCTTTGCAGGAAAGAGCCCGATTTACCTACGCACTTTCTCAGGAACTCTCAGAAACATGTAGCACAATAGACGGTGTCCTGACTGCAAGGGTTCATGTTGTTTTAGAAGAAGCAAAAGAAATGGATGAAAAGCCTGTACCTGCATCCGCTGCTGTTCTCATTCGATATGTAAGCAGTTTTGATATTGAAAGTAGTGTGGTGCGGATCCGTAAGCTTGTCGCGCAAAGTGTTCCCGGTTTGGCTTATGACAATGTCAGTGTTGCGCTGTTTCCTATTCGCGAATCAGTTTCTCTTCCAGCACCTAAGAAGGATGTTGAAATTGCAGGTGTTGCAGTCAGCCGTGATTCTCTCTCTTCATTTTGGTTGCTCTTAGTAGGAGGAGTTGGGCTTGGTGTAATTCTAGGATTAGCAGTGATGTTAGTTCTTCGAAGTAGTTCCAAGCATGATGACGCTTTCGATAATAATGAGGGACGGTAATGTTTGAGGGGGGGGCATTATCTGATGAGATTTTCAGCAGGGTGGTTCGTTTCAATAGACCTGCTGTGGAAGACATTCATACTGACTACGTGTCTTCATTATCCTTAGAGACGTGGTGCGATGCCGATGGCTTATTTGCCCATGCAGAAATGTCTAAATACTTGTTGACTGTTACTAACGATCCAGCTCCAGGCGCTTTTTATAACTCATTTTTAATTGCTCAGCAGCGACTGGCGTTGCTGGAAGGCCAAGAGCTTGTTCGGTTATCACTACTTGTCGGGCTTACATTATATTCAGATAGGGTGTGCAGGGTCGTTACGCAAAGACAAGTGGCTGAACTTACCGAGCTGCTGGGCAGGGAAACCCTACTAAGTACTCATCGAGAACTTCGCTTTCTAAAAGGGAAAAGTTCTGAACTTATTAAAAAAGGTTCTGCTTTGTGGGAGGTGACGCAAATGTTGCCGCCTTCAGATGATGAACAATACATTGAAGTGTTGTGGGATGTCGTCAGGGCAGTCGGTATTGGTGTGGTTACATTTTTTTTACGGATGCACACAGATGATGTTTTGCACCGCATAGCTATTAAGCTTCCTGCTTTCTGGAGCGAGGGGGTTGGTAATAACCATGATGGTCCGCAGGCTGATGTAGCGCAGCGGTTTGCAGAAATGATGCGCTATGCAGGACGACTGGAGTTGTCAGAACATCAGGCCAGACTCTGTTGGGGGATGCTTTCCCGAATTATGAAACAGGAGATGAACCACATATGGCAAAACCTTTTCGCATAGTACACAACTCGTTGAACCTTTCATCTGATGTGAAGATCCTTCGGGCTGCCGAGTATGCTTCCTTTCTAGAAGCAGAAGAAGTGTTGCAGGCAGTAAAAGTTCGTGCAGATGAGATTCTAAAGTCATCAGAAGAGGCTTTTGAATTGGCAAGGCAACAGGGCTATGAGGATGGTCTGGAGCAGGGCAAGCTGGAGCATTCAGAGAAGATTATGGATACTCTTTTTGAAAGTGTTGCTTTTGTGGAGCGGCTTGAACATGCATCAGTTGAACTTGTAAGCAAGGCTGTTGAAAAAGTTATTGCAGATATGCCGAACGAGGAACGCATTGTTTCTATTGTTAAGAAAGGACTGGGTACTATTCAAAATGAAAGCGCTGTAACAATCAAGGTATGTCTCACTGAGGTAACATATGTGGAAAACGCGTTATCCAGTATTGCATCTACGTTTCCTTCTATGACGATGGAAGTGCATGGCGATAAACGGTTGCGAGAAGGGGATTGTCTTCTGGAAACTGTGATGGGCGTTGTAGATTGTAAGCTTTCAACACAACTTAAAGCAATTAACAAAGCCCTAACTCGCAGAGTTGGGAAAGCGTCTTAGTATGGCTTTTGATTACATTATTGATGCGATGCAGGAAGGCCTTTCAACCCTGAATACAGTTGAGGTACGTGGCAGAGTTGAGGCTGTAGTCGGAACCATCATTCATGCAGTTGTGCCCGGGGCTAAGGTCGGTGAACTATGTCTTTTGCGTAACCCTTGGGAAGATTGGTCTGTTTCTGCTGAGGTTGTTGGGATTTCTGGAACAACAGCCTTGTTAACTCCCTTAGGAAGTTTGCAGGGCGTTTCAACCGCAACGGAAGTTATTCATACAGGGCAGGTACATTCTGTTGCTGTTGGACCGGATCTGCTCGGGAGGGTTTTAGATGGTCTTGGACAGCCTTTGGATGGCAAACCTCCATTAAATGGCACGGGAACATATCCAGTATATGCTGAGCCTCCCAGCCCTATGGAACGAAAAATTATTGATAAGCCTTTGTCGCTTGGATTGCGTGCGCTGGATGGAATACTTACGTGCGGTGAAGGCCAGCGAATGGGTATTTTTGCTGCTGCTGGCGGGGGTAAAAGTACATTGCTGGCTTCTATGGTCAAGGGTGCGGATGTCGACGTTACGGTACTTGCGTTAATTGGTGAACGTGGGCGTGAGGTTCGAGAGTTTATTGAGCATGATTTAGGGCCTGAGGGATTGGCTAAAAGTGTGCTGGTAGTTTCTACCTCTGACAGAGCTTCTATGGAACGGTTGAAGGCATCCTATGTTGCTACGGCTATTGCAGAATATTTTAGGGATCAGGGCAAGCGCGTACTACTTCTTATGGACTCTGTGACGCGATTTGGCAGAGCCTTGAGGGAAATTGGTCTTGCTGCAGGCGAGCCGCCTACACGGCGCGGGTATCCGCCTTCTGTATTTTCCAGTTTGCCACAGCTTATGGAACGTGCGGGTAATTCTGCAAAAGGGTCTATTACAGCTTTGTATACGGTGCTTGTAGAAGGTGACGACATGACGGAGCCAATTGCAGACGAAACTCGTTCCATTTTGGATGGCCATATTGTGCTTTCGAGAAAATTAGCGGCTCAGAACCATTATCCGGCAATTGATATTTTGGCCAGCGTAAGCCGAGTGATGAACTCTATTGTTGAATCGGAGCATAAGGAAGCGGCACAGCAATTACGTAAGCTACTTGCTAAATATGATGAAGTTGAGTTGTTGCTGCGAATTGGAGAATACCAGAAAGGACATGATGCAGATGCTGATAGGGCGGTTGAATCTATCGATGCTCTGCGGGGTTTTTTGCAGCAGGGACTTTCTGAGTTTTCTAGCTTTGAAGAAACGGTTGACGCACTTCAGGCGCTGGTTTCTGACTAATCTTTTATGTCCTCATATCCATTAGAAGACATTTTACGGTTTCGTAATCAACGGGCTGATGCCGCACAGCGAAAGGCGATGGCGGCATTGAGAGAAGAACTTAGAGTTTCTGATGAATTGGAAGCAGCACGGAAGCGTCTTGAAGAATATAAGTGCTGGAGGGTGGAGGAGATTGAGCGACGGTATGTAGCCTTTTTGCAGGAGCAAACTACAAAACGTGGGATTGAGCTTTTTCATGAAAGTGTAAAGTCTCTTGAGTTTCGAGAAGTAGAGTTAGGTGACGAAGTCGTGCGTGCAGAGAAAAAGCTACAGGATGCCAAGGCGTATACTCTGGAATGCAAGCAAGAAGCAATGCAGGCCCAAAAGGCTATGATGAAGCTGGATTTACATAAGCAGGAGTGGGTGGTTGAAGCAAAGAAAAAAGCCCAGTTGGAAGAGGAAAAGGAGCTTGAGGAACTGGCTTTCTCAAAAGTGAAATTATTCAACAAATAGGAGTTGTTTCTATGGCAGGAACACCACTAGCTTCTTACTCTGCAGCGGTAGGGCAGAAATATAATCAGCAAGAGGCGGGGACTGGTCAGGAGCGTGCTCAAAGCAATAGCTCAAAAGAAAAGACTCGTAAGCAAACAAAAGAGGCAGGGCATAAAAAACTATCAAGGGAAGAGAAAACTCCCAGCAATGCTTGTGTTGATGAATTTATGAAGGCTTTTAAAGGTAGCAAAGACCAACAGACAGGGCATGGTAAAGAGCAGGATGATGCCCAAAAGCAAGAGTCGCCTGCAGAGTTATTTGCAGGAATGACAGAAACAATTTTTTCTTCTCGTATGGGCCAGCATAGTGAGGCTGGGAAAGCGTATCTGCAAAATCAGCAAGTTGATTCTCAAGTGAAACTTACGCCAGACATTCAAAAAATAGCCCAGCAGATTTTAGTTCGCGCTCCCAAAGACGGATCGCAAGCAGACGTGATTATCCGACTTGATCACCGCTCATTGCCTGATACTGCTGTGAAAATTTCTTTTGAGCAATCGGGGCTGGTTGTTCAGTTCAATACTCGGAACGTAAATGCCCACCAGACTCTTGTTGAGCACCAGTTTGCTTTGAAGGAAAAACTTGAGATCGAAAATCCTGGAGTGCGTGTTGTCGTCAATGACCAGACAGCTTCTGATGGACGTTCCAAAGGGTTGTTAAATTTTGATCAGGAAGAGGATGAGTAAGCTAGTGGTACACGAAACAATAGATGGTGAGTTTAGCTTGGTTCCGATGCCGAAGTGTTCACGAGCACATGCACAACTCACGCAAAGGATTGCTCAAAACGTTATTTTCCCACTTCCTGCGTTGCATGGTTTTGCTGGCCTTGAAGGGGTAATACGATGCTCTGATCTGGGCAAAAGAGCTGATACTCGCCTCGTTATGATTTTGCTAATCGGCAGTGAGCGGGTGTGGGTGGAGTGGCAGAGTATTGCGCTACTCGTAGAGCAGATTGGTGCAACACATGGTGCAACTTTTTTTGATCTTCCAGAACAGCTGCAGCGTGTTGCAGTGGCTCGATGTGTGGAACCGTTGTTGCAAGAGCTGGGGGGTAGGATAGAGCAACCTGTTGTTTTGGAGTCAATTCAGTTTGACGGTAGTGATCAGGAACAGCCAGGCGCTTCATTCTTACATTTTACTGATGAGAATGAACAAGAAATTTGTTCATTTATTTTGAATATTAATGGGGGTGGAAAAAGGTGTCTTGCAGCTTGTCATGTGGCCTTTAACGCTGATGGTGTGTTCCATAAGACACTATTAGATATTCTTCCTCAGCCGATTGAAAACGACTCTGCATGTCACGATTTT
The DNA here is from genome assembly GCF_900129975.1 of Halodesulfovibrio marinisediminis DSM 17456. Taxonomy (NCBI): domain Bacteria; kingdom Pseudomonadati; phylum Thermodesulfobacteriota; class Desulfovibrionia; order Desulfovibrionales; family Desulfovibrionaceae; genus Halodesulfovibrio; species Halodesulfovibrio marinisediminis. Next base: position 288,305 of record NZ_FSRG01000006.1, on the reverse strand, counting down.
TTAATAGAAGTTTCCTGTGTGGCAGGCTCTCAACTGCTTACACGTGCTGAGATAGCAAGCCTTTGCTGCGGAGATGTGTTGCTTTCTTTAAGCTCGGAAGCAGAAAATCAGGGAACAATGTACGGTCTGATGGTTGGGACAACTCCGATTGGAGTGGCACGACCGTGTGAGCATGGGGTTGAGGTTGTCTCTCTTGTTCCCCATTGTCAGAATTTTATTGATAGGAGTGGAGGAATACGAATGGAAGAAGCGGTAGAGCTTGTAGATGAAATACAAGAGCATACTGAAGAAACGTTAGGCGAAAGCATTGATACAAGTGCTCTTGAGCTGGAGGTTGTCTTCGAGGTGGCTAGATCTCAATTTACGCTGCAGGAGCTTAGACAAGTAAGCAAGGGGTATATCTTTACGACAGACGTATCCGCCGATGCTCCAATCACAATAAAAGCTGGAAATAAAGAGATTGGCAAGGGACGGCTGGTTTCTGTCGCAGACCGCATCGGTATAGAAATTTTGGCTACCGTTAGTTAGCCGCCGTTCCATATTACGTTTCAAGTTCTCGGAGTTTGTTGTGGGAATTCAAGCAATACAGATGCTTCCGCTTATTATTATTTTGGGGTTGGCTCCATTCGCAATAATGATGGGGAGCACTTATGTGCGCATAGTCATCGTTTTTTCTCTTGTGCGAAATGCTTTGGGTATTCAGCAGATTCCACCAGGTATGGTGGTCAACGGCCTTGCTGTCATTCTGAGTGTTTTCATTATGGCACCTGTTGGCAACTCCTGTTTGACTCTTTTGGAACAGCAGCAGTTTCCTTCGGATATGCGTATTCAAGATTACTTAGAAGTTGGTAAAAAAGTAACACCGCCATTTGTGGAGTTTTTGGATAAGAATAGTTCGCCACTGATTAAGGCTAAGCTTGTTGCAACAGCAAAACAGATATGGCCTAAAAAGATGTTTCAATCTTTACAGAAAGATTCTTTGTTCATTGTTTTGCCTGCATTTACGTTGTCTGAACTGACAAAAGCGTTCCAGATAGGATTTTTATTATATTTACCGTTTGTTGCGATTGACTTGATTATTTCTAACATTTTGTTGGCAATGGGAATGATGATGGTGTCTCCGACTACTATCTCTCTTCCCTTCAAACTTCTGCTTTTTGTAGTGCTGGATGGATGGGTTAAAATTAGCCAAGGCTTAATGCTTGGATATCTTTAAGGGGGAACCATGCCTATTTCTGTAAATTCGCAAGTTGGACAGCAGCCTGTTGATACACCTCGAGTAACTGAAGGTGCGCGGACCAGTGGTTCATTTTTAGGACGCTCAGTCTCTGTTCCAACAAACATGTCTTCTATGGTTGCTGATGCTGCTGAAGAATTAACATTCGGGATGTCCGAAATTGAAGAACAGTCTATTGCCAAAAGGACTCCGGTGAAGCAGCAGCGTAGCAGATTGATTGATGCTGTTAAGGCATATCAAGAGCTTATTGATAAAGAAGAGTTTGCCCAAGAAGCTCGAAAACTGAACCTTTTTATCTCTCAGATGATGCAAAAGGCTTCTGGTGGATTTCAATCGCTAGAAGATTCTTTTGAGCAGATTGATAAGTACCTGGGCAAGACCGGAAGTGACATTACCGAACAGTATGCACTGCTTGCGGAAGCTTTTCAGAATGTCCCTCCTGACAGTGAGGAAGCTGAGGCTATTTTATTTGTCTTGGAGCAAATGGAGAACCGACAGGGTGACGCTATTGCTGCAGGAATTCATGCCAGTATTGAAGCCGATAATTATGCAGAGCTTGGAGAGCCGCAGAAACTGCGTAGTACTTATCGTTCAGTTCTGTTGGAGTTTGAAAATTCTCGTGCTGTGTTTGATTGGCTTCTTGAGCAGTATGGTGCTGATAAAATTGATTTAGGGTTTGATTTTTTATTTGCGACCTTTGCGCATGATGCTGGTTCCGCATGCCCATCGTCCGATAAAGCCAGGATGGAATTGTTTAGCCTGAATGTGAATAATGCTCGTGACACAGCATCTGTTTATGGTTTGTCGGGCAGGCTGCTTGATCGGCTAGAGTCGGAGCATGGTGTAGCTTTGCCTGAGGCTGTTGAGGGTAATAATGTAACGCAGACGATGAACCGGTTTTTACAGATGCTGGAGCAAGCATTTCCTGCTCCAATGGATGTTAATGCGATTGTAGATCCGCTCGGTATACCGGATGTAACCCGACAAGTTCTTTTCCTTCAAGATACATTGAAAGAGACAAAGATGCTGCCAGTAAAGGTCTTTGACTCATTGGAAAGTAGGGACAAGGTTCTTCAGCTTATTCAACAGGAATTAGATAATGCAATTGAGCGGGAAGATGAGGAGTTGGGATACTAATGTTATTTGAATCAGTTGTTGAAGAATTTGGAAAGCGTATTGGACTGCCTGAGTTAACTCCGCAAAATGGAAATGTTGTCCGTTTTGTTTTTGATGATACCGTTTCAGTAACCATTGAGCGTTGTCAGCCTCAAAAAATGGCTCCGCTTTTCGGGATATCCATCAGCATGGGGCAGATGGAACCGCAAGTACAGTGCGACGTTGATGTCTTACATGAAAAGGTGTTGAAGCTCGTGCATTACAATACCCCTCATCGCTATCCTCTTTCTTGTGGAAAAACAGGGAGTGGTATGTTGGTTCTCTCCGCTTTGCTTCCTGAAGAGGAGTGCACTGTAGATGTTTTGGAACATGTGCTTATGTATCTTGATGAAAATCTTCGTACCTTGTTTGCTGCATAATATTGGAGGTTTTAATGAGTACAGAAATCAAACCATCTATTACATTTAATCATGGAATTGAACAGGTTTCCGCAGCTGTTACTTCGAAGGCAGAAATGCCTAAAGCAACAAATGTTCCGCCACATTTGGCTTCTTCTTTTTGTTCTTTGGAAGAGGTTTTTAAGCATAAGAGCGTAGAAATTGAAGTAGAGGCTTTTCTTACTCCTTCAGTTTCTGATCCTGCACTTTTGTTGCCGGAAAACTTTGGGCGTGAACTTCGCTCTGCATTACAGCAAGTGTCGGAACAGATAAGCTCTGAAGCAGAACGTGGACTAGCTCAGGAACTTGATGAAGCAGTGAATAACCAACAATTCTTGCAAATGTATAAGAATTTAGTGGTAGCTGGATAGGGTGCCTATGAAACTTTCAAAAGAGCAGCGAAAAGTCATTGAAGTTCTTGGGTATACTTATCTGCGTGTAGGGCAGTTTGATAAAGCAGAGCGTATATTCCAAGGGCTTGCCAGCTTATTTTCTAATGATTTGAAGCTGCGTCGTTACCTTGCCTATATTGCAACAGCAAAAGGGGATCCGGCTTCTGCTCTTTCACTGCTTTCAGAGTGTATTGACCCTGTTATGATGCGTTCTGACGATGCTCCCTTGTTGCTTATTCAAGCTAAAGCGTTATGGGGGCTTGGACGTCAGAGTGAAAGTAAAGATGTTTTTGAACGTTATCTTTTATTAGTTGAGCAAAATTAATGGCCCAAGCAAATAAAATGTTTTTGCAAAATGCTGTGTCAAAAATTGTGAAGTATAACGACATTACGTTGGCGTTACTACTTGTTGCAATAATCGGGCTTATGATTATCCCGATGCCTACATTTATTGTTGATGCACTTATCGGGGTTAACATGGGGATATCATTTCTCATGTTGATGATGGGGCTTTACATATCGTCGGCATTGGATTTTTCGGTGTATCCGACAATGTTGCTGATTACGACTCTTTTCAGGCTCGCATTGAACATTACTACAACCAGGCTGATCCTTCTTAATGGGGATGCTGGTGAAATAGTTTATACCTTTGGTAACTTTGTAGTTGAAGGCAACTTTGTTGTTGGTGCTGTAGTCTTTCTTATTCTTACGATCGTGCAATTTTTGGTTATTGCAAAAGGGTCTGAACGTGTTGCTGAGGTAGGCGCACGTTTTACACTTGATGCGATGCCGGGCAAGCAGATGAGTATTGATGCTGATTTGCGTGCAGGTGTTATCTCCATGGAGGAGGCACAGGCGAGGCGTAAAAGAGTGACTGACGAGAGCAAGCTTTTTGGTGCTATGGATGGTGCTATGAAGTTTGTTAAAGGTGACAGTATCGCGGGTATCATCATTACGATGGTGAACATTCTTGGCGGTATTATCATCGGGACAACCCAACTTGGAATGAGTGCCGGCGACAGCATACAAAAGTATGGCATTCTGACCATCGGTGATGGTCTTGTCTCATCTATTCCATCTTTGCTTATAGCTATTTCAGCTGGTGTTATTATTACTCGTTCCGATGACGAGGATTCAGACCATCTTGGTGGAGAAATTGGTCGTCAGATTTTTGATAAACCTAAAGCTATTATTCTAGCAGGTGGTTTGTTGTGTTTGGTAGGTCTTATTCCTGGCTTTCCTAAGATACAGTTGTTTGCTTTGGGAAGTTTTTTTGCCGTATTTGGTTTTGTTTTGACCAAGATTATGAAGGCAGATGACGAGGATGGAGCGACTGGGACCCAAAGCCTTAAAGATACGATTGCGCCTGCAGCAGGCAAGCGCAACTCACAGCAAAGTGCTGCTGATGACACAAATGAAATTGCCCTGACTGTCCCTCTTTTGCTTGATATTTCAGATTCTCTGGCTGCCAGCCTGAATTATAAGCACCTTGATGATGAGCTTATTGCCTTGCGACGGGCGCTATACTTTGATTTGGGAGTGCCTTTTCCCGGGATTCACATTCGGCAGAATCCCAATTTAACAGATCTTCAGTATTCGTTGTTTATTCATGAGGTGCCGGTTTCCTCTGGGACACTTGAAAAAGGAAGTCTGCTAGTTCTTGAAACTACAGAAAACCTAGACATGATGGGTATTGCACATAAAGAAACAGATAATTTTTTGCCGGACACTCCTTCCATCTGGTGTCCTGAAAGTGCGAGAGGTTTGCTGGAAAAATCGAATATCTCCTTCATGGATCATTCCAAAATTATTTCATTTCACCTCTCAACGGTTCTTGCACGACATAGTTCCGAGTTTATTGGCTTGCAGGAGACGCGTTTTCTTCTTGAAGAGGTTGAAAAGCAGTTTCCAGAACTGGTGCGCGAAGCTTCACGACTCGTTCCTGCCCAAAAGATTGCTGAGGTGTTGCAGCGCTTAGTTCAAGAACAGGTGTCTGTTCGTAACATGCGTTCTATTTTGGAAACGCTCGTAGAGTGGGGAGCGAAGGAAAAAGATCCTATTATGCTTGTTGAGTATGTGCGCGGTAATTTGAAGCGGCAGTTAAGTTACATGTATAGTGGTGGAATGAACATGCTTGCTGCTTACCTGCTTGATACCGGATTAGAGGAAACTATCCGAAAGTCAATCAGGCAGACTTCCGGTGGCGCATTTTTAGCATTGGATCCAGCTACATCGGCACAACTGATTGAGAATATGCGTACTATTATTGGTGAAACAACTAGTAAATCACAGAAGTGCGTGCTGTTGGCATCAATGGATATCAGACGATATGTGCGGCGTCTTATTGAAGCCGAGTTTTATTCCCTTCCAGTGCTGTCATATCAGGAACTTACACCAGAAATAACCGTACAACCTATTGATAGAATTAAACTGTAGGGGGCTGGGTTATGGGGTCACAAAGCGTAATTGATTTTGCAGCGCAGGCGCTTTTGCTTGTGTTGCAAATTTCTATGCCTCCAATCATTGTCGCTTCAATTGCCGGTGTGGTGCTGAGTTTGATTCAGGCTATCACTCAGATTCAAGAGCAGACATTAAGTTTCGGCATCAAGCTTATTTGTGTATGTGCCACCCTGTTTTTTGGTGCAACTACATTTGGTAAGGCTATGTATGTATTTTCATTTCAGGTGTTTGACTCGTTCAATCTGATTATCAGGCAATGACATATGTATTGTATAGTGACTGTTTTTTTAGGCGGGAATGCATGTGGTTGAGTTTGGTATTGATCCTGAGCGCCTTGAAAAATATGTAATACTTTTCAGTCTTTGTGCTCCAAGATTGCTTATCTTCTTTCAGGTAGCTCCTTTCATGGGAGGAGTTGTACTTTCGGGTGTGCTACGTAATGGCGTTGCTTTGACCCTTGCTCCTTTTTTGCTCATCACGCTAATGCCGGAACTTGACACTCTTCCAGTTTACTCAGGTTATTATAAGTTGTTTTGGACTCTTGGACTGCTTTTAAAAGAAGTAGTTTTAGGTTTTGTCTTTGCGTATCTCTCCGGCCTCTTCTTTTGGGCAATGCAAAGTGCGGGACAACTGGTCGATAACCAGCGAGGAGCAGCGATGTCTCAGGGAAGTGACCCGCTAAGTGGTGAGCAGGCGTCTTCTCTTGCTTCTTTTTTCTTTCAAACAGTTGTGTATTTATTTTTTACAAGTGGAATCTTTGTTCTACTTATACAGATACTATTGAATAGTTATGTTGTTTGGTCTCCAGTACATTACTTTCCGGATGTATCAAATCCCGTATTAACTCTGTTTTTCACTAAATTATTAAGTGAATTTATGGTGATGGTTTTGCTAGTTGCATCTCCAATGGTCATCGTATGTCTACTTTCTGATATAGGGCTTGGCTTAATAAACAGGTTTGCTCAACAGCTAAATGTTTTTTCTCTATCAATGGCAGTAAAAAGTCTCGCTGTTTCTATTTTGATAGTGCTTTACTACATTGTTCTTGTGCGTTTCATAGGAACTTCTTTTACTGAAGTCATTTCATTTATGAAGACTGTTCTTTATTGGGACGCTGGAATTTAAGTATGAGTGAAAAAACAGAACAACCGACGGCGAAAAAGTTACGAGATGCTCGTAACAAGGGCAATGTATGTAAAAGTCAGGAAGTTCCTTCAGCTGCGAGTGTAACAGGCGTTTTTTTACTTTTGTGGTTTTTGTCGGATACATTTTTCGAACAGTTTTCTGCTCTTTTTGAAATTCCCATTTTTTATATGAACTACCCATTTGAATTTGCAGTGAAGGTAGTTTGGCAAAAGTGTTTTTATATAGTTGCTCTAATTACTGTTATAGTAATTTCAGTTGCGGCCTTTTGCGGTGTGATTTTTCAATTTATACAAGTAGGTGTGTTGTTCTCTATGAAGGCTGCTATGCCTTCCCTTGATAAATTAAATCCGAAGCAATGGTTTAGTAAAACATTTTCAATAAAAAATGCAGTTGAGTTTCTGAAATCACTAATAAAGGTTTTTGCAATTGGTGGTGTCATTTGGGTGATTGTTGAAAAAAACTTGGCATCATTATTACTCGCTGTAGAGGTTGGGCCTTCTGCTCCCATTGTACTTGCAGGAGTGCTGGCAAAGCAATTTATGCAATATTTAGTGCCTGTTTTTGTAGTACTTGCTGTTGGAGATTACTTATTCCAGCGATGGCAGTATATAAAAGGGCTTATGATGACAAAAGACGAAGTAAAGCAGGAGTACAAAGAGTCGGAAGGTGATCCTCAGATTAAGGGGCAACGCAAACAATTGCATCAGGAGATGGTTATGTCAGATTCTGCAGCAAAGGTACGCAAGGCGGATGTGTTAGTTACAAACCCTACACATTATGCAGTTGGGATCATGTATGACGAAGAAGAGACGCCACTTCCGCTGGTTCTTTGTAAGGGGGAGGGGGGCTTAGCATTGCGGATGATCGATATTGCCAAGCAGGAGGATATTCCTATTATGCAGAATGTTTCTCTTGCCCGTGGGCTTTATGCAGATAGTACCGAAGGGGCTTATATTCCGAAAGAGTATATAAAACCTGTTGCCGAGGTGCTGCGCTGGGTACATTCGTTGCGGTAGAGACAAAAAAATGCCAACTAAATTGGCATTCTTCCCTATGGCCTTTTGGGGCATTTTCAATACCTATTTGTCTTAAATAGTAAGTTTCTTAGTTTAATGTCTTGATATTAATGTTTTTTTAATGAAAGGCACATCCTCTGCACTATACTTTGCAACACAGTTAACAAGATATTCAAGGGTAATGCCGCAAGGAGCGTATCATGACAGTCATAAATAGTACTGGTGTTGCCGTTCAGCATCAGCAGTTGAATTCTTCTCAGGAGCCTACCGCGACACAGCAGTCTTCACGCGGTGCTGGTTTACTTAGTCGTTTCATAGCTAGCTTGCCGCGAATTCGTCGGCAGCAGGGGCAGCAGGAAGTGCCTCGAGCAGACTTGGGAGCAGTAAAAGTGAACTCTGCATCACCTATCCGTGCTGATGGACCAAAGCCAATGAGCGCGGGGAGCATTACTGTCCCTATCCCCCCAGAAAATGTGCATCAGCGTGTTGATATTTCTTCTCTTACAAAAGGTGAGCTTCGCAGCGTCGCAAATCAGGTACGCAATCAGCATGGAAATCGCTGGGAAATGAGTGAAGCGGGGCAAGGGATGTTTAAAGAGCTCGCTACTAAGCTTCTTTCAGCGAGTGTCAGCCGTGGTAACGATGTTTATCAGTCTGTTCTTTCCGGAGAAAAAGTTGCTGCCAATGATGAGACTATAAAAGATTTAATGACTTTTTTGCTTGCAAAAGGACAGACAAAATCTGGTGCTGCACCAAATTCTTCTTTTGTGATTGAAGATTCGGGTAATCGCTTAAAGAATTTTTTGGACAGCTCTGTAGGTGGATATGCGCGTACTTCACCATACGCGAAGGAAGGGCAGAGAGCGAATCAACACCGTGGTATTGATTTGAGTCTTCCAGGGGGGAAAGGTTCTCTTTTATACGGTGCGCTTCATGATTCAACTGGAGCGGTTTCTGATCGCATCCTTTTAAAGATGGAGTCTCATGGCGCAGCTCTTTCAAAGTTATTTAATAGAAATCCAGAGGGTGGAGTTGGAAGTCGTGGTCTTAAATTCTCTGATATCGGGAAGTTAATAAAAAGAAGTTGGGCAAAGGTGTGTCATGCCGGTGAAACAGGGAAACGGGAGGCAACTATTCCTTCCCAGTTGAGGAAAGAGTTTAAGGAGCTTTGTCATAAAGCAGTGGCCTCCAGCCCTAAGCTTGCAGATACACTTAATGCGGGTAGCCCTACCGATAAAGAAACAGCGGTAGGACTTAGTCGCATGTATCAGAATTGCAAGAAGGCTCTTGCCGGTCTTGAAGATATGCGAGCGGCTGCTCCTGAGAAAGAGAAGATTAAGGCTTTAATGCATAAGCTTTCTTCTCAGTACGATAATCTTGATATTCGGTTGGGGGATGAAGTTGCATTGAGCTCTTCGGAACTTAAGCCGTTCGATGCTCTTAACGGAAAGAATACAAGTGAGCTTGGTAATTCTTTGCTTCAATTTATTCATGACTTGCCAGCAAAAGATACTGTAACCGAAAACGATGTAATGTCGTTTGCAAAACTTCTCACAGCGATGGAAGCCAGTATTGTTATTCGTCCTGATGATTCTGGCGCAGCCGATACTTTTGATCGAATGCGGAGTGTGTTGGATAAGACTGTACTTAGCTTTGCAGAAAAAAATGATATTGCACCGGAAGCGCTTAAGGCAAGTTTTAGCAAGCTGATAAAGTCTGATTCCATGAAAGCTTTTATGGGAGATATTCAGAAGGGGCTTGAGAATCTGGATTCGGTTTCTATGGGAGCTGTTTATCGTTTTGTTGCAGTGGCAGAGACATTTGGCTTCAAGGAGCAGGATTTGCTTGGAGGAGCAACTGGAGGATTTCCAAATTTTGAGAGACAGCTCTCAACTATCGACACGCTTAAGAGTGAATTGGGCGCTAAATTTATGATGCGCGAAATCCCGCTTGAATTACTCGGTGCAAACGGTGTTGGCAATCTGCAAAAACTTTCAGGAAATGAGTTTGCGACTGTAACCGACAAAGAGCGTGGGTGCATTGTTCATACAGCAGGCAACAATGCTTCTGAGTGGCTTAGCAACAGCGGCGTTGGCCATGGTAACTACAATGTTCAGTCTGAAGTTGAAAAGAATCTCCTCGAAGATTTACAGACGACGCCAAAAGAATTCTGGAACCCAAAAGGGGTTGAGGGAGATGATCTTTCTGGAATCTCCAGAGATTTTATTGTGGACTTTGCTCGCGACGGACTAAAGGTTGATGGTGAGCTTATTAAGCCAAAGTCTAAGACTGATGAGGGAATAGCTGTAGCATACAGAAAGCTTATCGAAGTTCTTGGCGGCCCTGATCGTGCTCGACTGGTTACTCGTGTAGCGTATCAAAATGTTGAAGGGATACTGCAAAGTTCCTGGGCTGGGATGGATAAACCCTTGAATGAGGCTCATATGCATCTTTTACAGCAACGCAGTACAATGAAAGGGGCACTCTCCATTTCAACTCAGGGTGATAAATACGGTATAACAGCTTCATCTGACCAGAGGACTGACGACTTGTCTTTGGTTCTCACTGCTCGCTTTAGAGTTAGTTTTGCGGGTGAAGCAGAGAATAATCCCGTAATTGAACGTGTGACAACAGAAGCTGCGTTGGTAGATAGACCACTTTAGGAGATGATAAATGATTATTGAACACACTCAAGATGTATTGAATTACCTTGGTGAAATTATCAAGACGGATCTTGTTTTGGATGAGACCATGCAGGCAGGTGTTGTTATTGAAGATATGCATATAGTATTTTCTCTCCTTGAAGAAGAGGAGCTACTTATAACATCAGCATACATCGCCCCTGTTCCTTGTGAAGATGCAACTTTTTTATTGCAGTTATTGCAGGGGAACTACATGTGGGCTTTAACAGCTGGCGGCACACTTTCTGTTGATGACCAGACAGGTTACCTGAGCCTCCAACAGATGTTTACGGTACCATTTGAGAGTGTGGCAGATATTGAAGAGTATTTTTCCGATTTTCTTGGTGCGGCAGACTATTGGAAAAAGCAACTTGCTGCAGTTGATGAAGAACAAGGAGTCTCTGACGTTACTGCTGATGTAGGATTTTTACAACAGGCTGCCATTCGTATTTAACAACCTTCGGTATGGCTACCGTTCGAGATACAGGTAGGCATATCGTTACAACTTTTAAATTTAAAAATAGTAAATATTTTTTAGTTGGTTAAGTGGTGCGGACAGGTGTTAATCAATAACTGTTATATTGAGGGGATGTTATGCCTGTAACAAATAACGGGATGAGTGCTTTTCAGGCGCAGGTGCAATCGCAAGTGGCGCAGGGGCGAGGTGATGAGGTTGGACGTTTTAGTCTTGGTAGTAAGCAGGAAGTAAAGGGAAAGAGCGACGCCCAAGGCGGTGCTGTAGAAAAAATTTTTCGACGGAACAATTTAAGTTCTAAAACTGAAGCAACTCAAAAAGCTTTTGCCGACAAGGTGGTCAGTTTTTTGAAAGATAAATTTATTCCAGAGTCTGCTCTTCGGTCAGGCCACCTTGTAGCATCAACTGAGGGGAGGTTGATGGCTATAACGGACAATAAGCTTACTCATAATGAAGCGCTTGAGCTGCTGTCCGCAGCTTCAGATCGCCCAACTCTTGTAAAGGCGCCCCCTGTCCCTCCACATGGTTCTAGGGGGAATACTGTGAATCCAATGCAAGGACGTGATTTGCCAGCTCCGCCAGTGCCACCACACGGTACTAAGAATAATACTGCAAACCCAATGCAGGGGCGTGAGTTACCGCCACCACCAGTACCGCCACATGGCGCACCTGCACGGCCTCCAAAGAGTGATGCTGTGAAGATGCAGGGGCGTGAACTTCCAGCTCCGCCAGTGCCGCCACATGGTGCGCCTGCTAGACCTCCAAAGAGCGATGCAGTGAAGCGCATGCAGGCACATGCTCCTGAATTACCTCCGAAATCTTCTGCAGTGCGGCAGATGCAACATTCTGTGGGGATGCAATCTACCTCACGTTTTGCAAGCACTGATGCAACCGTTACCATGCTTAACGGGCCGGCTTTACTAAATAATGAATTTCGCACTGCTATGACGCCGATGATTGTTGATCGATTAGGTGAACAAGGTAATCAGATCATGGCACCTGGAGCTAGGTCGAGATTTTATGATACGAGTTCAGCAATGACGGCCGAGTGTCGTTATAAAGATATCAAGCCACCGGTTGAAACCCTTGTGCAGACGTCTAAGTTGATTAATGCCAACCATATTACACTTAATGGGAAAGAATACGGTATTGCGACTCAGGCTCCAATGCAGGAAACGAGGAGGAGGGACGGGAGTCTGATAACGAAGGATACGCAAAATGAGTTTTGGTCAATGGTCGATGAGAAAAATGTAACAACGATTCTTGATTTGACTCGTGATAGCGATGTTCAACAGCGCAAGATTCCACAATACCGTCCTGATGAGCCTAAAAACTTTTCACAAGTTTCAGTTAGTCCGCAAAGTAAATTTGCTACACAAGATGGCGTACATGTAGATGATTTTCTTGTGGAAGGTCGTAATGGCGATACACAATTGAGGGCAATCCATTATAAAGGCTGGCCTGATCATGGCGCTGTTACACCAAAAGAGCTTCATAAAATTGTTGGGTTGGTAAAGGATGCTCAGAAGGGGGTTGATGGCACCTTAGCTGTTCATTGTACTGCAGGTGTAGGGCGAACTGGTACTGTTTATAGTGCGCTTGCATTAAATGATATGTTTGCTTCTGGGGAATTAACACCAGAAAATGCAAATGATAAAGTGCTTGATGTAATCGCAGATGGTCGCCAGTCTCGTGGTGCTGCTTTTGTTCAGACACAAGAACAGGCGAAGCTTTTATTAGATTACGCGCACATGTTACTGGGGGCATAGATGGTTGGTGATACAATGAATAAAAAGTTTAATGGGTTGATGCAGGAAGTGTTGGCCAACTTAGACATGTCTGGGATGGAGAGCACAGAGTCCGGTGCCTACATAATTACTGTTGATGATAAGGTTGCTATCAACATTGGATGCCCAAATGATGATGTTGTTTTTTTCTTTTGCTCTATTGCTGAGCTAGGAGAGGATAATGCGCTACAGAAAATGAATGAGTTACTTCGTTTTAATGCGATGACAACAGAATGGGCTCCGGTAATGCATCTTTCATCTGACAATAAGATTATCCTGTGGGGTAAAGAAAGGTTGGATACCTTGGGTCAGATTGAGTTTCTGACTCTGTTTGAAAGCTTTATTGATTTTGCACTCGAAGCATATCAATGGGCTAATGCAGACTCAGGCTCCTTAGATTCAGCGAGTCCGGAACATGATGAGTCAGAGTCGCCTCTTTGGATGTCTCATCAGGTTATTCGGGCTTAAGTTCCTTCTTTGTTGACCGGTTTAGTTAGACATAATGCCTATAAACAGCCCTTGCTTATTAACATGCAAGGGCTGTTTTGTTGAAAAGAGATTCTCTTTGATGTTGAATGTGTTGTTGAACAAATCGTTAAAAACTCGCCCATAATACGGTGTTAGTAAGCTCATTAAATACCTTACGTGCCACAGAACCCGTAAACAGTTTGGAGAAGATTTTTTGGCCTGCTCCTGCAGTTCCCATAGCTACAATCGCGAAGTTTCCTTGTGCGGCTTCTTCTAAAATTACACCTGCAGCTCCAACTCTTTCTAATATTTTGGAAGAAATGCGGCTTTGATCTAGCCCTGTGGCAGTTAATTTATCCACTGTCTTTTGGACAACTGACCTGGCATCAGGAAGGTCTTCTTTTGTAGGATCGGCAATATGGAGAACTTTGACATCGTGTCCCGGAATTTCAAGCATCATGTTCCCCACATGATCTGCGATCCTCAGGGACGGATCGGAACCATCCGTACAGAGCAGCACTCCCTTTTTATTCTCTGGCAAATGTCGGCATAACCAGAAGGGAGGAATATGATCTTTATTTGAAGCTTTTAGTAGTTCGGTGCACACGCTGGTATCTAAGAAGTCTTCTAAGGAGAGAATACGTTCTCTGTGGCCGAGAACAACTGCGTCAAATTGTCCCTGATTGATTTCATGTATGAGCGTATGTGCTCGCGTTCCTTGCATTTCGGTGCATCGAAGCGCAATTTTCTTGTGCTCAAAGCCTTTTTCTTCAAGTGCTTTTCGGACCTCTTCCAGTACAGCTAGCCCTTTCTTTTTTGCGATGTGGGCTGTAGGGGAAACTGGACCACCCTCGTTATACGCCGAATAAATCGTTAGCAGCGATAGTCTGATATTGTCTTTTGAGGTAATGAAGTCGCTTACAAACTGGAGTCCTGAGGCGGCGCTTGGATGAGTTCCAACCGCTACTAGTAGATGTCGTTCCATATGTTTGCCCTTATTGCAGACCCTTGGGGGTATTGTTTGGGGGCTGCCATGTTGAGGTGAAACCGTTCGGAGTCTTTGTTGGAGAAGCTGTCCTTATTACGAAGTAAGGAGTTTTCTCACCTTATAATTTTAGGAGGGGAAAGCTGAAGTGCACAGTATATTTTATTTTCTCTCATACAGTTGTAGAAGAGGTATGTTCAAGGACTGCTTGTGCTGTGTGGGAAATGGAGCCGCTCGTGTATAACTCGAGCGGCTTTCTTGTGGTGACTTACTGCATGACCGGATAACATTCTGTAAAAGCAATACTAATGTTCGAACTCATTAAACACGACAGTTGCTAACAAGTGTTTTTCGATAATGAAACCATCTTTCGTTGATGACGATTTGTGCCACTTTGCGAGTGAAGGTGAGTGCAGAGATATACATTTAGGTTGTGTGAGACTAGGTGCACTTGAGTAGGGATAACTCTGGTGGATGTTTTGCTTGCACGCTGGTTTTAATGACTTTCTAGAAAGTTATTTGTTGCTTTTATTCATGCACCTAAAGTGACTCGCAGTTGTAAGCAAGTTTGAACTCACATTCAGCTTCAGGATCAGGTATACCTTCTGCATCGGCCTCAATAAGGTGTTGTTCCGGATTGCTCTTGATAACGTTAAAACAGGCTTCACAGATGACTTTTTTAGGATATGGTTCATTCTTTGTTTCAGCGCACATGTCGTGAGAAACTTGAACGTATTTTTTCATATCAGTCTCCCCTTTAGTGGTTTGTATAAAGTGTAGTTTTATTGCGCTGTGTTTTTCAATGAAATTTATTAAGCACCAAGGGTATCATCGGTATTTCTAGTTCACAGTGGTAGGGGAATGTAAGCAAATAGTTTTATAATATACCGTAAAATATGGGTGTGATCAGGATATAACCCATAAAGGTGAGATGTTTTTTTGCTTCTGCCTATCTCTATACCTAATGCGTGATTATGGTGTTGGCATGGGAGAAACATTGGGTGATGAGTGTATAAGGTGGGGATAAAAAATATCCTCCAGTGTAATGCTGGAGGATATTTTTTTGCGTTAGTCTAAAATTGTTACAGATTTTGTTTAAAGAGGACTGCAGCGTAACTTTGTTTCATTATGTCGCATAGTCACTTTGTGGTGTAAGCTATGCACCAGTGTAAATGGAGGCAGAGGTAGGGCTTTCTTTTATGACTATTTTAGAAAGGCCAGGAAGGGTTGGTTTTAATTTATTCCACATCCACACAGCAATATTTTCGCTAGTTGGATTATCCAGTCCTGCAATGTCATTCAGGTAATGATGGTCAAGCTGCTCAATTACCGGCTTGGCAACAGTCTTAATGTCGCCGAAGTCAATTACCCATCCAGAGGCTTCGTCTACAGCCCCTGAAACGTATATTTCTGCAACAAACGTATGCCCATGCAAATTGCCACATTTGTGTCCTTCAGGGACATTAGGCAAGCGATGCGCTGCGTCGAAGCTTAATGAAACGTAAATTTCCATGGTTTTCTCCTATGGAATTCCAATATATTTATGTGTCTGCAAACTTAGTTTCCAGACTGGATTTTCGCGGCATATTTTTACGGCTAGCTGTGTTGAGGTTGAGCGCTTCTGCCCATCTTTGGGCTGGATATAAAAATGCTCGAAATCAAGAGCCTGAAAGTCAGAAAGGATAACATTCTCCTGCGGCCATACCAGTTTTAATTCGTGACCAGAGGTCACAGCCAGCTGAGTGCCAGCTTTAGGGCTTACGGTTATCCAGTCTAGCCCTTCAGGTAGGGGCAGAGTGCCATTCGTTTCTATGCCGATCTCAACCTGTTGTTCTTTCAACAAGCTAATCAGCTCAGGGGTAACCTGTAGCGCAGGCTCTCCACCTGTAAAGACAACATACGGTGTATACTTGGCGTGCTGAATATCTGGAAAGGTATTCATAATGCTTGAGACAAGCTCAGAAGCGCTGGCAAATGTTCCACCAGATTCTGCAGGCTGTACGAAGTTTGTGTCGCAGAATTTACATGTAGCTTGTTCTCTATCTTCTTCTCGGCCTGTCCAAAGATTGCATCCTGAAAAGCGGCAGAATACAGCAGCCCTTCCTGCATGGAAGCCTTCCCCCTGCAGGGTGTAAAAAATTTCGGTGACTCTAAAAGACATTTTTATTGTTTTCCTTCCTCAAACTGTTCCCATCCTTTTGCGCGTAATTCACACGCCGGACAGGTTCCGCATCCGTATCCCCAAGCATGCAATTCAGTTCTGTCGCCTAAATAACAGGTATGAGTATGTTCGCGCACAAGATCAACAAACGGCTTTCCGCCAAGATCGTCCGCCATTGTCCAAGTAGCTGCTTTATCTATCCACATAAGCGGGGTGTGAATGACAAAACGGGATTCCATACCCAGATTCAAAGCAACCTGCATGGCCTTAACGGTGTCGTCTCGGCAATCTGGGTAACCAGAGAAATCTGTTTCGCAAACACCTATGACAATATGGCGGATTCCTTGTCGGTAAGCATAGGCGGCTGCTGCTGTAAGAAAGACAAGATTTCGACCGGGAACAAAGGTGGTTGGCAGTCCATTTTCGCCCATCTGAATTTCGACTTCTTCAGTAAGCGCTGTGCCACCAATTTCGTTAAACAGGTTAATTTCTAGCACTTCATCATGCTTTAAGCGCTGTTTCCATGTGTCATTGAGGCCACACACCTCGGACAACACATTTTTACGGCAATCCATTTCTACATCATGCCGTTGTCCGTAAGAAAAGCCGATGGTTGCTACGCTGTCGAATCGTTCAAGAGCCCAGGCAAGACATGTGGTAGAATCCTGGCCGCCTGAAAAAACCACCAATGCGGAGTTGTTCATTGAGAGTCTCCATCTCGTCGTTAATTGTAAGTTTCCGTATAGATAAGATAATAAAATTCAGAGTTGTTTCTGCCTTTTTTCAAGAGAGAAAACGGCTTGAAGTTGTGCTGTAAAAAAATGTTATGACACACCTGTTGCGCGTCTCATAACTTGTAATCACTATAGGTGCAACTGTCAGGTAGGGAGACGTAATTTTGTATTATAGCGCGAACCACTGCAAGTTGCATTCGTTCTCGTTCTTTTTTGAAGTTTGCATAAAAATACAATAAATAAGGGTTAGTATCGTATTTGTTTTTTCTGATGTTGTTTCATGTGATAGAAGTATCTTGCGCCTCTTTTCCTTTAATTGTCCCTAAGTTAGGGGGGCACGTTCAATCAGTCTGTTTCGCTCATTTACTTAGAGGGTATTTTTTTAAACTTTCATTGTGCATCTCCACGTGTACGTTAGGATATTCCCAAACCTCAGGAGGAATTTCCTATGAGTTGGTATAGGAACACAATTGATGAAATATTCTCGGAATTTTCTACCGGACCTGATGGCCTGACAATTGAACAGGCAGAAGAACTTCGTAAAAAATATGGTGATAATACAGTTGGTAAAGAAGACAAGGTTAACTATTTAGAGCTGGCACTGCACCAACTGAAAAGTCCTCTTATTTTTATACTTCTTATTGCCGGAGCCGTTACATTCGCCTTAGGTGAATACGGTGACACAATAGTAATTCTTTCCGTAATCGTTCTTAACGGTCTGATAGGCTTCGTGCAGGAAGCCAAAGCTGAGCAGAGCGTCCGTTCTCTTCAACGTATGGTTACTCCTAAGACAATTGTTGTTCGTGATGGCAAAGAAAAAGAAGTGGAGAGCATCAGTATTGTTCCGGGTGACATAATATCTCTTATTTCCGGTTCAATGGTTCCTGCCGATATCCGTCTTTTTAGTACAACCGAACTGCGGGTGGATGAATCCATGCTTACGGGTGAATCTCTGCCTGCCGTAAAAAATATTGCGCCGATACTTGAGGAAGATCTTTCTCCCGGGGATCAGGTAAACATGGCATTTATGGGTACGATTGTGGTTAATGGTCGTGCCAGAGGTGTTGTTGTTTCCACCGGTGAAAAAACAATGTTGGGCACTATTGCGCGGGATATTCGTTCTGCAAGTAAGGTTGTTGCTCCTATTCAGGAAAAAATAGAGCGTCTCGCAAAACTCATTGGTTTACTTGTATTGGCTGCAGCCACCGGTCTATTTATTCTCGGGCTGTTTTTGGGTGAATCCGTTAAAGCTATGTTCCTTGCAGCTGTTGCGGCGGCAGTAGCCACCGTGCCGGAAGGCTTGCCAATTGTTGTTACTATCGCTCTTGCTGTGGGCGTTAATCGGATGGTTAAAAACAATGCTGTCATACGCAAACTTCCTGCTGTTGAAACACTGGGCAGTACAACTACCATTTGCTCGGATAAAACCGGCACGCTTACGGTTAACCGTATGACGGTAACACGTTTATTTGATGGTGAGAAAGATATTGCCGTCAGTGGTATTGGTTACGAGCCGGAAGGTGAATTTGTTGATGAAAGAAATGTGCCTGTGGTTCCTGATAACAGTATGAGAGAATTGCTCAGAGTAGGTCTGCTTTGCAACGAGTCGCGGCTGATTCACAAAAAAAAATATTGGGAAGTGGAAGGTGACCCTACAGAGGGTGCTCTTATTGTCTCCGCTATGAAGGCGGGGATGACTGTTGAAACAGAACGTCATAGTTGGCCAAGTATCGCTATTTTGCCGTTCGAGTCTGAACGTGGATACATGGCAACTTTGCATGAACACGAAGGCGAGAAATATTTATTTGTGAAAGGCGGCCATGACAGGCTGATGGAATTGTGTACTGGGTGCTTGTATCAGGAAGGCATGAATCGTCAGGTTATTCAGGAAAAAGCCAAGGAGTACGCAGCAGAGGGCATGCGTGTTCTTGCCTTTGCTATTCGAAAGATGCCGAAGGATGCGATTACAGTTACCGATGATGATGTAACAAAAGACCTCATGTTTATCGGTCTGCAGGGTATGATTGACCCGCCTCGTCCTGAAGCCATTGAAGCCGTGGCTAACTGTCACAACGCAGGTATTCGCGTTATCATGATAACGGGTGACCATGCCGATACAGCGACTGCAATTGCCCGTATCTTAGGACTTGATCCACCTGAAACAGGTGCCATAAGTGGGGTGCAGCTTGCTCACATGACTGATGAAGAGCTTGAAAAAGTTGTTCATGAAACAACCGTGTTTGCGCGAATTGCGCCAGACGATAAGTTCCGTATCGTTAATGCATTGAAAAAACAGCAGGAAATTGTTGCGGTAACAGGAGATGGCGTAAACGATGCTCCGGCACTGAAAACTGCCCATATCGGTATTGCCATGGGTAAGGGTGGCACTGACGTTGCTCGGGAAGCCTCGGATATGGTGCTCGTGGATGATAACTTCTCCAGTATATTCCATGCAGTACGAGAGGGGCGTATCGTTTTTGATAACTTGCGTAAAGCTATATTCTTCCTTCTTCCAACGGGGCTTGCAGCAATCTGGTCCATTTTGCTGACCATGCTTACCGGCATTCCCATCCCGTATGTACCGGCTCAACTCTTATGGATTAACCTTGTCACAAACGGTCTTCAGGACGTGGCCTTTGCCTTTGAGCCGGGGGAAAAAGGAATTGAAGATCGTCCTCCTCGTCCTACAAATGAAGGCATAATCAATAAGCTGCTTATACAGCGGACAGTTATAGTCAGCCTATGTATCGCGACAGGTGTGTTTTTTGTTTTCAAAGGTGCTCTGGTCAGTGGACTTTCGATTGAAAAATCTCGAACCATGGCTATGACGACGATGGTTCTATTCCAGTTCTTCCAAGCGTTCAACGCTCGTTCGGAATATAGTTCTATTTTTGCCATTAACCCGTTTTCCAACAGGTTCCTCTTTGTGAGTATGATTCTGGCTCTTTCTGCTCAGGTCTGGGTTGTTTCTTCAGGGTCGTTGGAGTGGATTTTCCGTACCAGACCACTGAGTGGTTCGGAATGGATGACCTGCTTTGCAGTGGCAGCATCTGTCATTTTGGTTGTGGAGCTTGATAAGTTCGCACGACGACGATGGAGTAAGGTTTATGTAAAACAGTAAAAATAAGCCGCCCTGTGTGATGAACACAGGGCGGTTCTTTTTTGTAACAAGCAGATCACGATAGAAAATTTGTAGAGTGGGGCTTGTTCTATGCTTTATCGTTCTTGGGAGCTTCGTGCTGTTGCAGCGCTTCACGCTGGAGATTGCGTAACGCCGCTTCGTTTGTCGCTTCCAGAATGACGGGAGGGGCCACTCCTGCCTGCCGTGCTTCTTCCCAGCGTGAGGCACATAAGCACCATCGATCGCCGGCAACTAGCCCGGGAAAGCCCATTTCTTTTGAAGGGCTGATAAGATCATTTCCTTGAGATAAGGTGAATTCTAAAAATTCGTTTGTCATAATCGCGCAAACAACGTGGCTACCACGATCATAGCTTGTAGTTTCGCATGATCCCCTACGGAAGAATCCTGTCATAGGGCGTGCGCAGCATGTTTCTAGTTCTCCACCAAGTACGTTTTTGACTTGAACTGCCTGCCTAGTCTTTTTCTTACCTGTTTCAATTGTCACTACTCCGCGGAAACCATCGACAACGAGGTCGTCGCCAGTGTGAATTCGTGCGGTAACCTCCGGTATTCCTGTTACGCAGGGGATTCCGTATTCACGGGCAATTATTGCTCCATGAACAAGCATTCCGCCTCTGCGCTCCACAATTGCAGAGGCCATAGGCACTACGAAGGTCATGTTGGGATCAAGGGCATCGCAAACCAGTACTTCACCTTTCTGAAAATAGAATAAATCGTCTGGTGTTGTTATGACTCGTGCTTTACCAAGGGCGATGCCATTTGCTGCTGCCCAGCCATTCAGGTTGATGTTACGTTTCGAGGCTGACTGCTCATCTCCCCAGTACAATCCTTTGGGAGTATGCTGCCTTGCCTCAACCTGCTCATGTTGGAGGTCGGGAATACAATCTTTCGCAATGGTAAAAGCCTCATTGTAACGTGCTTGAATTTTTCCAAGGTACAGGTTGTCGTCGTCACGCAGTCGGTATCCGACTCTAGCAAGCTCCAGTACGTCACGGGCGAATTCCCGCTGTTTTGGTGGAACGGATTGCAAAAATATTTCTTCCAGATGAACAGGCTGCTTTTCGGGCGTAGGATGAGTTGGCTCCGGAGTGTTGCGCAAGGTTAATCGAATGATTCCCCATGGACCTTCTTCGCACCATGATGTGCCGCAAGACAAGTCGCCAAAGCGTTCCATATAGGTGTCGAGTAGTGTTGTGTATTCATGGTTGTCAGGTAAGATGCCTTGCTTGAGATCATTTTCCAGCTGTTTGTTGTTTCGCACCATTTCAGCTAATTTTTTAAGCATGGTATTGCGTTCGATGGCCAGTAAATGTTGTCCCGTGAGAAGTATTGTGAATTCAAACGGATCGTCCGGAGTTATGACGTTGTTGTACAGTACGCCAAATTGCCTGACTGTGTGTGCAAATGGAATAAGTTCATGCCAATATACCTCCCGCCAGTAGTCCAGCCGCTCTTTACGGTGAGCCAGTTCTTTTTTTAGCTCCTCGCATGTCAGATTAACGAGATTAATTTTTTTCATTGCATCGCTTTCAGCTGACATTTCAGGAAGTATTTCACGCTCGATTCGTTTTCGTAAGGTTGTCAGGTTTGAGTGACTTCTGGTGAGGCTGACATACCACGGTCGTTTGTCATCAGCATCCCAGCCCCTGTCATCAGGGTGTGCAAATGTTGTGATTGGGCGGGATTGTAAGATATTTATTTCATTATCTGTTACTGTCCATTCAATGTCCTGCGGGGCTGCTAATAGTTGTTCTACCTCCATGCCTAATTTGTACAGCTCAGGTAGAAGGGGATCGGAAATTGTGTTGTGGTGAACAGATTCTGGTCGTTTCCTTGTGATGAGTTTTCCGGTTTCCCGATTTAAAGAGACCCGCTCTGTGTCATTGTTGTCGTCTACGACCTCGGAGGCGTTTCCTGAGATGGCTTCAATAGTGAATCTTGATTCATCAGTTGGATCTTTTGTGAAAAGCACTCCGGATGTCTGTCCATAAAACATTGGCTGTATGATTACGCCCATGCCCGATGTTTTGGCGTCAAGATTCATCTCTTTTCTGTAGAGGATAGCTCTGTCTGTCCATAACGAAGCCCAGACCTGCTGTACCGCTTTGAGGATATCTATTTCACCTGACACATGAAGAATGGAATCATGCATTCCGGCATGAGAGAATGTTGAATCCTCATGCTGCGCACATGATCGAATAGCTAATGGAGCAGAGCCGAATTGGCCGTAAATGGTGTTAAGTAGTGGGCGTGCGATTTCATTAGGGAAGGGATGACGGAGAAAAAGATTACGCAAAGCGAGTGCTGCATCCCAGATCTCTTCCCAGCGGACAGCATCGACGTCTATGTTGGCAAACGACGTTATGTGATGCTGCAGGCTATTCTGCCTAATGAAATAGAAATACACCTGAGATGGTAAAAACAATGTAGGTGGAACAGGATAGTTAGCCTGTATCAGACGCTGCAAATTTCGTATCTTTCCTCCAGCGTCGGAGGGAAGATCTTGGGCTGATTTGGAAGAAATCAGTATGGGGCTAATGTCAGTGATGCCTTGTTGTTTCATGGCTTATTCTATCAGGTTAAAGTGTATCGTTATTTTGTTTTACACTGTCATTATACGGTATTCATAGTGCGAGCTGAATGATCAGCGTGAGAATATCAACAGAAGGCAGGAGTTGCAGTTTGTCGTAATACTTTATGGTTAAGATGATTTTGAACGGGGTTGAAAAAAAGCCAGCATGTCCTTTACTGTCATAGCAACAATGGACTAATCAATAGAGTTTTATACTCTGTGTGGAGTGACTTCACATGATTGGTCATGACTGTTCCGAGTACGTTGAGGAGCAGATAGAGTGCTGTTTCCTCTGGCTTGCACTTGTTATTCAACTTTCTGGAACAAACAGCGCATGTCGGGCCAAGGTTTGAATAGCTCTAGCTCTCGCGGACTCAGTCCTTCCTTTTCACCGATCATAAGTGCTCCGCTGAATCTGAGCGCCTCCCACAATCTGAGTGCGGCCTGAAATCGTCGGTCTCGTGTGAAATATGTAAAGAACAAATTGCGGCATAGAATGAGATCGAATGGTCCGTGCAGTGGGTCATGAATCAAGTGTCCAAGTTCAAAACGAACCATGTCGGTGATTTCCTCACAAACACGGAATCGTTTTCCTGACTTTATAAACCATTTCTCGCGCCAGAGGTCGGGCAGTTCCCTGAGCGACCATTTATCGTAGATCGCTTTATGAGCACGCTCCAAGCTTGGCTCGTCCATGTCGACGGCAAGTATTTCAATGGAACCGAACCGCGCTTCAAACAATTCTTTCCAGATAATAGCCATTGTGTATGGTTCTTCTCCGCCACAGCATCCGGCGCTTAGAACTCGAGTTGTTCGTCCAGATACGACTAGTTCTGGGAGTACCTTGATGAGTTCTGCCCAGCAGAGCCTGTCACGGTGAAAACGCGTTACAGTAATATGCATGATGTCAGGAAGTAGATTGCCTTCTTCGGGATTGAGACGGATGTAATCGATATAGTCTTCGAACGTGGCGAGACGGAGTTTGGCCATGCGGGACAAAACTCCACGGCGGGCTCCTTTGCGGCGGTATTTGCGCCAGTTGAGACCTAATTCTGGGCAGATATGCTGAAGAAAATGGTCGAATTTCATTTAGGTATCATATCATGCCTGCACCTACTGTCTACTATCATTCAAGCTGCTTGCGGACACTATGAATGCCTTTTCATGGTCGTGCTTGAAGAGGATATGAGTCGTATAGGATGTACTAAGTAGATTTTTGTTGAATATATGTGAGTATCGTGCCGTTTCTGAGGTATGCTGAATTGTGAAGGTATGTAGAGAACACCATTGTAGTCTCATTGGTAATGATGAGGATGTGTTGAAGAAGTCTTCCTAAGGTGAGGGTATGAGTGAGGATATCGCCCATTTATTCTTTGAAGGAGAACTGATTGAATTGCTGACGTGTGCGCATCAATTCGGAATTGTGCGTTATGCGGCTAACCGTGAGGCCTCTATAAAGGATGTTGTTGAGGCTATCGGTGTGCCACCCACAGAGGTTTACGCTATCCGCATGAATGGGAAGGAATATGATTTTTCCTTACAACTAAGCCCTGATGCGCGGATAACCTTTCTGCCTGCAAGGTTAACATCTGATTATCCAGTGGATGTGACACGGACTACATTGTTGCGTCCTGCGCTGAAAGAACTTCGTTTCTTAGTAGATGAGAATGTAGCCAGATTGGCTTTATTGCTGCGGGCTTTTGGGTTTGATGCTGCCTATCATCGTACATGGAATGATGAATATATCGCAGAATTGGCTGCCAGGGAAGGCAGGGTGGTTCTTTCTCGGGATAGGGGATTGCTCAAAAGGGGTGCTGTTGAACATGGGCGGCTTATTCGCTCCCAAGTGGCAGATGAGCAACTGCAGGAAGTTTTAAAGCATTTTAAAATGCCAAACCGTGTACGAGCCTTCTCCCGTTGTTTTCGTTGCAATGTCATAACAGAGCCTGTGGATAAGGCAGAAATCAAGCATCTTCTCGAACCAAAAACTCGTGCTCGTTACCACACGTTCCGACGTTGTCCGACATGTAAGCGTGTCTACTGGCGTGGTGTTCACTATGAAAGGCTCATGGCTCGTTTTGTTTCTCTTGGAATAAATATGCGGCGGTTTATGTAGTGAGATGGCAAAAGTCTGTAGAGAGTCTGCTGAATTGCTTTTTAGTAACGTTTGAACATTCGAAGTTCACTCATAATAAGCTATTTGCGATTGTTCATGCCTTCCCAGCAAAATAAGCGTTTACATTTTTCAAAGAATTCAACACCCATCATAAAAATACCGATAATAGTTCCGATATCAATGCTTGCAATAATAACGAGCATGGTTTCACGTCCTAACATCATGATCCCTGTTAATTCGAGATAGATAAGAATCCAGTTGCTAAGAATTCCACAAAGAAAAATGGTCATACCTATCTGGTAACGAATTTTTCCTGCAGGTTGAAATAGCTTTGATTTGATGGATTCCAAAGCCTCTTTGCCAGCAAGGGCACCACCAATAATAAGAAGTAGCTCCGGTGCTCCAATCATTAAAAAGGCAACGAGAGTCGAAGTTGTGGCTGTAGGAAGTTCTAACAGAGGGACAAGAAAGGAAAATAATGGGCAGGTAATACTTAGTATAATGAATGCCATTCCAATTTTGTATTTAATGCTGTTTTTTGCTTGCATGCTTTCTCCTTTAATAAGGAATGGGGAACGATATTAACTGAAGAAAAAAGATGTGCATAACTATAGCATTAAAACAATCAGAGATTCAATTTTTTATCTGACGATGATGCAGAGTTAGATTTACGGGGGTATAGCTAGTGGTTCGCTTTTTTGGTCACCACGCATATAGATACATGGTATGTTACGGGCAGATGAAGGTCATTTAATTAGCTTACTATAAGAATAGGCAGGACTCATGATGAGCCCTGCCTATTTTTGTTCTGGGTAGAGAAGAAGAGGGGTTAGTCTTCTTTGGTGGATACCTCAATTGAGTAGCGTTCAATTTCTTCGGCACTCATGCTTCCGAATACTTCCTGAATGTAACGTAGGGTCTTGTAACCAAGAACTGCGAAGATTGGCATCATTGGTACAATGATGAGGATCGGGAAGGACTTCAGAATGTTCAGGTTAGCATTAATCAGCAGGAAGATGATTGGAAGTGCAGTTAAGAGCAGGCACCAGAACAAGCGGAAGAGTGGAGATACGTTTGCTTCTTTATCGAGACGTCTTGTAGCAATCCCTGCAAGGGAGTAGGAGGTGCCGTCAAGAGTTGTAACGGTAAAGAGAATCATGGTGATCAGGTAGATGAATGTCACAAGAGCAGGGAACGGGGTTTCACCAAATACTGCTTTTACAAGTTCAGTAGGCTGGCCTGCCTGAATGATTCCAACAGCATCGATGGCTCCGGAGTTCTGTAGACTCATGGTGAATGTGCCGCATGTGCCGAAGATGATACATGTTCCGAGAGTACCTGCACCTACGAGGATAAGGATAACATCGCGGAGTCTGTGTCCCTTGGAGATCTTAGTGATGAATACACCGATACCCGGGGAGTAGGATATCCAGTTCGCAAGGAAGAAGATGGTCCAGTACTGAGGGAACAGAGTGGTTCCGAACGGGTCAGTGTTGGTGCTCATGCGGATGTAGTTGCTCAGCATGACGCCGATACCGTTGGTAGTGTTGTTCAGAATAAGTGCAGATGGACCTACAATGAAGATAAGACCGACCAGACCTGCGCAAATGTAGATGGTTGCGTTGGACAGGCGCGCCATACCTTTCTCAATACCGATGTAGGAGCTGAGAGAAAAGATAACGGACAGTGCGAGGATAACGCCGATGCCAAGGAACAGGTTGTTCGGAATTCCTGTAAGCTGGCTGAGGTTGGACGAAATCATCGGGATGCCGAGACCCAGAGTCAGAGCAGTTGCAGCAAGGGTAGTGATAATGAAAAGAAGGTCGATTACCTTTTGCATCCAAAGTGGCAGCGCGTCATTAAACATGCTGTTAACAACACCGGAGAGACTCATACGGCGGCTGCGTTTGATGTAGAATACAATACTGAATGGAATTGCAACGATAAGGTATGTGAACCAGCCTGCAGCACCCCAATGGAACATGTTGTATGCAGCAGCAAATTCCATTGCCATAGGCTTATCAACAATACCGAACTGTGGATCCATAAAGTAGTAAATGGATTCAATAAACGCCCAGTACATGGTGCTTGCACCCATGCCTGCGGAAAGTGCCATGGCGAATAGCTGGAACTTGTTGAATGTTGGTTTGTCGCCGCCAAGACGGATGTTGCCGTACTTGGAAAGCGCAAGGAATAACAAAACAACAGTTGCAAAAATGGTGTACCAAAGGAAGCCGGTACCAAGGTTGACGACTGTGAAGTCGAGCATGGCACCCATTGTGCCTTTTACTGCAGCAGGGAAAAGAACAGCGAGAATCCCCAGCAGCAGTACAAATGAGAAACTTACAATCGTAAGATTTAAGTCTACTTCTGTTTTTTTAAATTTCATCCTACTCTCCGATGCGACTATTCAAATGTGTATGAAGCAATGGATGCTTCTTTCACTTTATCCCAATCCATTTCAACGCCAAGGCCATTGCCGGCAGGGGCATGAACGTAGCCTTCTTTGTCGGTGCGGATAGGGGTGTTGGAGGCAAGCTCAAAGCTTTCATATGGGTAGAACTGCTCAAAGTAGTTGCAGTTGTAGTGGGCTAACGCAACATGAAGGTTGGCAGCCTGTGTGATGGTGTAACCCATGGATTGAATTTCAAGACGCTTTGAGTGGCCTTCTGCAATTGCGAAGCACTTGTTGAGCGGAGTAATGCCGCCGCAAACAGTTGCATCCTGACGAACATCAGACCAGAAGCCGTTACCAAGGGCGTAGGTTACTTCCTGAAGGGTGAGCAGGCAGTTGCCGTGGCTTGAAATCTCAAGGTCAGTTTTGTCAACAAGACGCTGGTAGGTTTTGTAGTCGTAGTCGGAAACAGGTGCTTCCAGCCATTCCCAGTCGTATTCATCCAGAAGTCTTGCCATCTTCATGGCTTCTTCAGGAGTGTAGAAGGTGGCGGTATCAAGCATGAAACGGATGTTAGTATTGCCGTAACGTTCCTGAACTGCCTTAACTAATGCAAGGTCTTTTTTGAACACGCAGTAGCAGTGAAGCTTGATAGCGGTGAAGCCATGGTTGATGCAGTCATCAATGTACGGGAAGTACTCTTCAACGGTATCAAACATTGGTGTAGAAGCGTAAGAAAGCATTTTGTTTCGTGCGCCGCCCAGCAGCATGTACAGTGGCATCCCAGCTTTTTTCCCTTTTATATCCCATGCAGCGATATCGATAGGAGACTTTGCAGGAAGTCCTCCCCAGGTGCAGCGTGCGCCCAGCCATGCGTAAAGTTCTTCGGTCATGAGCGGGTTTTTACCGATAAGACCTGGAACTACGGTACGCATACTTTCAATGATGCAGCGGTCAAAGTCGTTTTCAGTGTAGCTGATGGTTGCTCCCACACCTTCAATACCGTCTTCAGTAATAAGACGTACGATGTTGTTTGTGTAAAGCAGAGGCTCCTGATTATCCGCCCAAGGGATAGGAGGTGCTTCGCGGTCGGCAACAGCATACAATTCAACTCGGCTAATTTTGCAATTGTTCATAGTGTTCTCCTCTCACTAATAACAGTACAAACAAGTAAGGTTAAAATGTTTATAAAGAGCTTCCGTTCGCAATCATGCGATTACGAAGCTCGTTGATATCTATGTCTTTGTAGCTACAGCCCGCTTCAAATGCCAGTGCGGTGGCAACTGCTGCAGCATGACCGTATTCAAAACATTGGGCGGTAACGCGTGATGATGCCAGAGCTTCGTGTTCTGCACACAGTGAGCGACCCGCAACAATCACATTATGCAGTCCCTTTGGTACTAAGGTGGCATATGGGATTTCGTAGTAGTCGTTGATCAGCCAGTTTAACTTGGAAACCTCGCCTGCGTGAAGTTCAATAGGCCATGATGAACGAACGATGCCGTCTTTGCATTTTGTACAGCTAATAACGTGTTCATTGCTGAGCTGTTTTTCACCAACAATGGTGCGTGTCTGACGGACACCAACTTCCGGTGCCATATCAATAAGTTCAGAGTCCTTAAAAGCAGGGACATTGTCCTTGAAGAAACGATGATATTCTCTTGCAGCTCTGCGTCCTGATATCTCAGCATGAGTACGGTCTTCAGGATTGATTACGTTGAGCATCTCTCCTTTTTGACCGGCAAGCTGAGTGCAGTTCATCAGGAAGATAGAGTCTTGCGGGGTAGGGAAAATCCAGACGCGGTCACGAGGTGTATTGTAAGTTCCTTTTGTGTACGCCTCTGAGAGCTTTTGAGTACAGTCAGCAGGGCAGATGGTGTCTTTCCCGAAGTATTCATAGAATGCCAAAGTATCAACGTTGCTTACTCTGAACATCATGGTCGGGTTCTGAATGGCTCCATTGTCACCATATGTGTATTCTAACCCGCTTTTTGCAATCAGTGCTGCATCACCAGTGCAATCAATAAAAGCTTTGGCATTGATATATGAGTGACCGGCGCTGGATTCGATTCGGATGGCTGTGAGCTCATTTTCAGTTTTGCTTACTTCAGTCACAAGCGTGTGGAAGAGTACAGAAACATTGGCTTCTTCCAGCAAATCGTCCGCAGCTTCACGCCAGCAGAATGGATCAAAAGTGAGAACATGGGTGTTCCCGTAAATTTGTGGTTCAGTCAGGCCGCCTTTTTTAGAGAGGCGCTGTTTGAATTCTTCTGCGAACCCGAAAACAATCTGTTTGGATTCTTTGTTTTCAATGTCATCCTGCGCCAGATAGAGACCGCAGATAGTGCCTGAAAGTCCTGAAACTGCTGCGCCTCCACAGAATCCATTTTTTTCAATAAGTAATGTTTTGAGTCCCTGTCTGCCGCAAACTGTTGCAGCAGCAACGCCAGCTGGGCCGGCACCGCAGACAACAACATCTACTTCTTTTAGGACAGGGGTAGCGTGTGAAGAGATCGCTTTTTCATTCCAGAGTTTCAAAGGACGCTCCTTTAGTATATCTATTTTATCCTTGATTTGTTGGGATAATCTACGAACTTTGTGTCAATTTGTCGTTCGCTATGTCTTCCTGATATGTCAGTTCTTAGAATGTAGCAATAAAAATTTAAAAAAAGATATAAGAAATTCATATTCAGGCCTCAAGAGTGGTGATTTGTGGGCACAATAGGTGCTCTAAAGAGTGTTTTTGTTGAGCTGATATGTTAGTTCTTTTGCGAGGAGGGAGTGGGTGCTTTTGTAGGTGTTTGTTTTATTTGTTTGATATTGGGTGGTTGTGTTTTGATTGAGAGTAAGGGCATTGTTTGATATATCAGTGGTTGAAAAGAAGAGGTTGAAGATGCCTTTCTTGTATATCAATAAAAAATGGCGAAGAGTGAATTAAGGAATGATGAAAAATAAATCCCAATCTGAATTTGCACGTCTTGAAATTGAACGAAAGCTTGTTTTCGGAGAATTGGATGCTTCTAAGCTCTATTCAGAAAATAAGTTGGCGTCGTTGCTAAACTTAGGACGTACACCTGTGCGTGAGGCTTTGCTGAAGCTTGAGTATGACAACATGCTTAAGGTTCATCCGAGAAAGGGGATTGAGTTTTTACCTATTACCCCTGAGCAGCAGATTCAGATGCTGGAAGTCCGCAGGCAGATTGAACCAATATGTCTTCGTTTTGCTATTCTGCGTGGCACAGCTCAGCAAAAATCCGCAATGCTGGCGCTGGGCGATAAGATCGTAGCTTGTTCGGAGGAAGGTGACGAAGAGGGGATTCTTCAATGTTTGCAGGATATCCATACACTCGTCGCAGACTCTACAGGAAATCCCTACTTCCATAATACAATGGAGCAGGTTCAGAGCCTTTCCAGACGGTTTTGGTTTGCCAATAAAGAAGAGTCTGATAACTTGAAGGGCAGCCTGATTCACCGTGGAATTATGCGTGCAGTAGCATTTGGTGATGAAGAAAAAGCTATTCAAGGTTCCCATGAATTGATGGCTCACCTTACGGAAGCAGCATTTAGAAAAATTACTAAGAAGTCGTAGGGGGGACTGATATGTCAGTGTGAAGATGCAGGTCTTCCTTACATCGAGTTGAAATAAAGACTCCCGCAATACGTTGCGGGAGTCTTTTTGGTGTAAGCCCACCAGCCTATATCTCCTAAAGAAAATATAACCTCTTACTAGGGAATATTGTACACTGGTTGTTGCTACAACTAACTTGAATTTGATTAAGTTGGTTTCAGGTATAACGTATGGGATGTTAACGCAGCGTGAGGAAGTAATATGGCAAAATTACCATCTAGCATTTTTAATGATGTGATTGGTCCGGTCATGGTTGGACCGTCCAGTTCTCATACCGCCGGTCCTGCCCGTATTGGGTTCCTTGCGGGGCAATTAGGTGACGGTAAGCTCTCACGTGTGAAGATGACATTTGAAACGAATGGTTCCTTTGCCATGACATATAAGGGGCAGAAGTCCGATCAAGGCTTGGCCGCAGGGTTGATGGGAATGCCTCCGCATGATTCGCGCTTGTCAGATGCACTTTCGCTTATCAAGTCAGAAGGTATTGAGGTGAGCTTTGAGGTGAAAGATTTTGACGCCAGCCATCCCAACACGGTGTTATTGGAGATAGTGGATGAGCATGGAGGAACCGTTTCAGCAAGTGGTTTGTCAGTCGGCGGAGGCTGCATTGAACTGAATGAAATAAACGGGTGCTCCGTGTCATTGACCGGGGATTACTTCGAACTTGTCATCATGCAGTCAGGCGGCAATCTTTCCGCTCTTGAGGGGCTGTGTGCCGATGTAGAAGCGTTGCTACGTGAGGCAGATGTTGCCGTTCACGGTCATAGTGTCAGTGATAATGGGAATAGCGGGGCATGGCAGGGCGTTATTGTCATCCACACACGCCAGCAGATTTCAGAAGAGTTGTTGGAAAAAGTAAGGCTCCGTTGCGGCGGCACCGGTGTGCGCCTCATTGCTCCTGTAATGCCTGTTCTGGCTTCTTCGGATTGCAAGGTTCCGTTCACCCGCGCTGCAGAAATGCTCAAATGGTGTGTAGAGCATGATACGCCGTTATGGAAAGTTGCTGCATTGTATGAAGCAGCTCGTGGTGGTTTGAGTGTCGCTGAAGTTTTGGAGATGATGGAACGAATAATTCGGGCGATGGAAGAGTCTGTCAGGATCGGTATGATTGGTGATTTTACCATGAAGGGGTTTCTGACGCCTTCTGCCTGGAGGCTTCGTGATGCCGTGATGGATGAAAAATTTATTCCGAGTGGCATGTTGGACATGGCTACAGTGATGTCTGTTACTGAGCTTAATGCGGCGATGGGGTGCGTGGTGGCAGCACCAACAGCGGGGTCATGCGGAGTACTTCCTGCTGCCGTTTTCAGCATGCTTGATCAGCTTGATATACCGCAAGATGCCAGAGTGGAAACAGCGGCAAAGGCAATGCTTGTTGCGGGACTTATTGGCGTGTTTATTAATGAACAGGCAACCTTTGCGGCAGAGGTCTGTGGCTGTCAGGCAGAATGTGGTTCGGCAGCCAGTATGGCTGCAGCTGCACTTGTGGAACTGGCTGGAGGCTCACCAGAAGCAGCTTGTAATGCAGCAGCCTTTGCTATGCAAAACTCTTTGGGACTCATTTGTGATCCTGTGGCAGAGCAGGTGGAGGTGCCGTGTATCAGTCGTAACGTAGCAGCTGTCAGTAACGCTGTTACGGCTGCAAACCTCGCGATGTTTGGATTTCGTGGCACATTACCTCTTGATGAAGTCATTGGCGCCATGTGGGAAGTGGGAAATATGTTGCCGGATGCGTTGCGTTGTACGGGGAAGGGCGGCTTATGTATGACCCCATCAGGTGTCAGGCTTAAGGAAGAGGTTGATAAAAGAAGATTTGGATCTGAAGAGTAGGGGCAATCAGACGTGCTATGAGAATGACACGAAGAAAAAGTGCCTAATGTGTTGTTGCTCTGTATGTGACAAGATTTTTGGTGATTACCTGCCAATAGTAAAAAACCCCTGCATCGTGTGATGCAGGGGGCAAGTCAGAGTGTGCACTCTAGCCGATATATATCTCTGCCGTCTTGTAGGGGGCAACAGCAGGGTGCTTCGTTTAGAAGGACTAGCAGTGAGGCGTATTACGCTGACTTCATACGGTGCTTTTTGAAGATGTTGACTAGTGGTGGCACAAGCAACAGGAAGGTGATGAACCACAGTGCGAGAGCTTGCGGGCTTTCGAAGAAGATAGCTGCGCTGCCTCTGCTCATGATGAGTGCCTGTGCAAAGCCTGTTTCGGCAATTGGTCCAAGGATAAGACCAAGGATGAGTGCTCCAAGGGAGAAGCCGGTTTTGTGCAGAACCACAGCTCCAAGTCCGAAGAGCAAACACAGGAATACATCAAGAACACTGTTGTTCATGGAGTAAGAGCCCAGAACTGAGAACAGGCACACAACAGGAATCAGCAGCTCAGTAGGAGTGAGAGAGATTCTTGCAAAGTACGGTGCCATGTACAGTCCCAGAATTAAGAAAATAATGTTGGCAAGGAAGAGTGAGAAGATGAAGGCGTAGGTCATGGAACCATAGGTGGTGAACAGTTCCGGTCCTGGAATGAGACCATGAACCAGCAAGCCGCCAAGCAAAGCCGCAGCAACACTGTTGCCCGGAATGCCGAGAGTAAGAGTTGGAACCAGAGAACCGCCTACACAACCGTTGTTACCTGCTTCAGCCGCTGCAATACCTTCCGGATTACCATTACCGAACAGCTCAGGCTTCTTAGAACGGCGTCTTGCAATGTTGTAGGAAAGAAACGCAGCAATGGTTGCACCTTCACCAGGGAGAATGCCTACAAGAGTACCGGTAAGGGAACCCATGCTGATGAATTTGAAAATTCCTTTTGGAAGCGGCTCGCGCTTGATCTCGGTAACGAGTGCAGAGTCGTCCACAACACTTTTTTTACCGGTGAGTGAAAGCATCTGTGAAATGGAGAACATACCGATAAGTACCGGCATAAATGCGACACCGTCGTATAAGTCTGTAAGACCTGCTGTGTAACGAAGCATACCGGAGATAGGATCAGTACCTACAACCGCGATGATCAAACCGAGCACGCCTGAGATCAGAGATTTGATCAGGCCGGTTTTTTCGTCTGCCATGGAAACAAGACCGGCAAGTCCGAGGATGGCAAGCAGGAAGTATTCTGGCGGACCGAATGTGAGTGCAAACTGGGCGAGTAGTGGAGCCAGAATTAACAGAATGAATGTTGAAAACACGCCGCCGACGCAGCTGGAAATAACAGAAACCTTAAGCGCAAGACCAGCACGACCCTGCTGTGTCATTGGGTAGCCTTCAAGCGCGGTTGCAACTGCTGCCGGAGTACCCGGTGTGCGCAGCAGAATTGCAGGAATTGATCCGCCGTACATAGCGCCGCAATATACCCCGCCCATAAGAACAAGCCCGATGAGTGGATCTAGAGTAAAGGTTACAGGGATGAGCAAAGCAACAGCCATGGTTGCAGTCAGTCCCGGCATACCACCGATGATAACACCGGACACAGTGCCGAGAAGAACAGCAAGCAATGGCATAGGTGCCATAAGGGAAGAAATAGATTCTAAGATCATACGATGTATCCTTAACCGAATAAGCTACTTGTCGGGAGGAAAACTCCAAGCAATTTTTCAAAAACGAGGTAGACGAAAAGCAGAATACTTACAGTCGTAAGAGTTATTGAAACTGGTTTTCGTGCTCCAAGCAGAAACATTGTTGTTGGCAGAAAAATTGCTG
This sequence comes from Halodesulfovibrio marinisediminis DSM 17456, assembly GCF_900129975.1. Lineage (NCBI taxonomy): Bacteria > Pseudomonadati > Thermodesulfobacteriota > Desulfovibrionia > Desulfovibrionales > Desulfovibrionaceae > Halodesulfovibrio > Halodesulfovibrio marinisediminis. The sequence goes on along the minus strand of NZ_FSRG01000006.1, from coordinate 253,658 downwards.
ATGCCAGATAGAATCCTAAGAATTCAAATGAGGCAGCGTAGATGAATAAGAGGATGCATAATCCCCAGAATCGCCGAGGAGCGTCAGCCATATTAAGTGGCGCTTTCTGACCATTCTCTTTTTTGTTTTTAGAGGAAAAAAACAGTTCAAACAGGCACAGAATGCCAAGGCAGATCGCGAGAAAGCGAACATATGCGGCTGTCGATCCCTGAACGAATTTCGGGTACGCTGCGGTGCTGTTGTAAAGCAGCACCGCAAGTACCAAAAATCCGCCGAGAAGCAGTAACTCAGCAAATCTTTTTGTCATATTTTATTACCAAGGGTTCTTGTCGTAGAAAGACTGGGTTTCAACCTGAAGACCTTCAAGGTATGCACGGTAGTCTTCGCCGGACATTGGGAGACGGCTGTATACGTTCTTTTTGCAGTCTGCGATGAAGTTAGGGTCGCTGTTAACTTTAGCAAGAAGGTCGTCGAGTTTTGCAAGAATGTCTTTGTCGATGCCAGCAGGAGCAACAAAACCGCGGGTTGCAGTCATGTTAACATCGTAACCCTGTTCAGCAGCAGTCTTTACGTCAGGAAGAACGTCGGAACGCTCTTTGTTAAGAAGAGCAATAACGCGAGCGGTGCCAGCTTTGTGCTGAGCCTGCATCTGAGAAAGGTTCATGATGCTTGCGTCAGCGTGGTTACCAAGAATCAGAGCTTTCTGTTCGGTAGAACCTTTTGTAGGAAGAAGGTTGAAGCTAACGTCTGCTTTGTTTTCAAATTTCTTAGCAGCGATAAAGTCGTCGGAACCGATGCCGTTAACAGCAACAGTCAGTGCGTTTTCTTTTGCTGCTTTAATGAAGCCTGCAAGGTCGGTGATAGGGCTTTCTTTAGGAACTGCAATGAGAAGTGGATCGTCTACAGCGTTACCCATAACATGGAAGCTGTCGAGGGTGTAGCGAGCACGCTTGGAAACAATGTGGGATACAATCTGAGTGGTGAAAACAAGGCCGATGGTGTGGCCGTCGTTTTTAGCACGTGCGATTGCTTCAAAACCTTTCTGTCCACCGGAGCCTGGAATGTTCTGAACTACAAAGTTTGCACCGTTCCAGTACTTTTTCGCAGCATTAATAAAAATACGTGCAGTAGTATCAGTTGAGCCACCAGCTTTAGATGGAACAATAATAGTGATTGGTTTGCTTGGGTATTCGGCCATAGCATACATAGGGAAGGCAAAAACAAGTGCCATGAGTAATGCTAAAAGTTTTTTCATCACATACTCCGTACGTTGTGTGCGGTGGTTGACCGCCGGTTGACGATTACAGCCGGAAATCCATCAGCCGGCAGCATCGTATTTGTACAAAAAAAAAGAGCGGTATTTGGTGCTCCTCCTCTTCCTACCGTGACAATATTTTCACGGTACTGCGTTCCGCATAACAAATTGTGTGCCAGTAATGCGAAATGCTTTAGTGGTCTGACTTTGTTGTACATATAGAAAACGGTTACGTTTTTTGAGAGTGTTTTTATGGGTCGCTTTTGACACGTCTTGTTCCTAAATGACTCATTGTTGGCGTGGGTAATATGCGTGGGGGTGTTGGTTAATGTTAGAGGATTGTATCGGAACAAGTGTGGCGTATTGTTTTTAAAGTCTGGGCGTGAAGGGCGTTCTTAATAGGAAGCAAGGGCAGATTCTTGACCCTCTGTACAAATGCTTTTATAGTTTGGCACGCTTGCCATATTGTATTCATTTTTTGAGTTTTATTAAGTGGTTACACGTAACATGCTCTAAAGCAGGTACACTATTTCTTCTGGCATGCGGTACTGTCTGGAGGTTCTTAATGTACGTTGGCTTCGTAAGGGCTGTTCGATATTTTTGCTGGTGCGTGTTTGGAGTCACTGTTGCTCTTCTTCTTTGCGGAGGATCAGTCTCTGCAGCAAACGCTTCTCAGCACTCCCGTTTGCAAATAATTACTTCGTATCCTCCCAATTTCTACGAACCGTTTGTTAAGCGGTTTCAAGATCTCCATCCTGAAATAGCTGTTTCTATACTTAATAAAAAAACGACGTCAGCCGTGGCTGAATTGCTACGGGGGAATGCCCGTAACTTTGATGTATTCTGGGCATCTTCACCGGACGCGTTTGAGATTTTAAAACAGGGGCAGATGCTGAGGCGCACAGAGCGTGATCGGCAGTATAAGGCCGTGGATGTAAACGGGGCGTCCGTGGATGATCCTGACGGTTACTTTTACGGTTTTGCGTTATCTGCTGTGGGGTGGATGTGGAATCAGTCCTACTTGGATAATGAGGAAATCGCAGCTCCGAAGTGTTGGGAAGATATAGTAGATTCAAAATATTATAGTCATGTTGTTATGACTAGTCCTTCTCGCTCAGGCACTACCCACCTGATTGTAGAAAGTATTTTGCAAAAGATGGGATGGGAGAAAGGCTGGGCATACCTGCTGCGCATATCCGGTAACCTTGTGACACTTTCTGCCCGTAGCTTCAGCGTGACAGAAGGAGTACGGGGCGGACTGTATGGCGTAGGGCTTGTGATTGATATTCTTGGGCGTGCGCCGGATGCGGATAATCTCAGATTCCGGTACGGCGAGCCTGCTCTGATTGCTCCGGCAGGAATTGGGGCGTTAGAAAACGGCAGTAACTCTGCTGAGGCTGAACTGTTTATTGACTTTATGTTGTCGCCTGAGGGGCAGGCGATTCTGCTTAACCCGCAGATACATCGCTTGCCTGTTGCCTTGCAAGTGTATGACAGTGGCAAACCTACGCATTCTCAACTGCTTAAGATGATTAAGGAAGGCAACTCTAAGCGATATGATGTCTACCTGTCGCAGTTGCGGTATAATCTTGTGAATCATCTTTTTGAGGAATTCATTACATATAAATTGCTTGAGCGACGTCAGCTTTGGAAGCGCATGCTGTCTCTCGAACGTCAGCATGGCGCTGATGACCTTGCTTTTGCCATGGTAAAGAAAGAGTTCTACAGGTTGCTCAGTGAAGTACCTGTTACCGAAGAACAGAGCCGGAATCCTGTTTATAATACTATTTTTTCCAATTCGTTTAATGGAACGCCCAAAAGCTCTGATCAACAGCAGCAGATTTTGCAATGGCAGCAGTTTATTGAAGAGCGGTTCACAAAAGCTAATGAACTGTTGGATACAGCACAAAGAAAGTAATGATGCCATCGTTTTTTACCAAAATAGGCATTTGGGAACGCTTGCTTCTCGCGTTTAGTACCATTGCGGCTATTACTGTATTATCGGTACTGACGGCATTGTTTCTTCTGGAAAGTTCCAGCGATATTTTCGCAACCATTACAGAAAAAAACTTGCCGGAATTAGCACAGGTTGCTGATGTGGCTGAGACAAGTGGACAGATTATTGCGATTGCTCCAAACCTTGCCTCTGCTCCGGATGAAGACACACAAAAGAAAATCCGTGCTGATTTGGATGTGCTTTTGCGGCAATTCAGTGCTGAAGTGAATCTTCTTGGGTCTACGAATCCGCAACTTCGTCGAGAGATAGATGACTTGCTGGTACATTTGAATGACAACTTGTTTTCATTACAACTTGTTGTTGCAGACCGCTTGCGGGAGGAAAGACGCCTGCAAAAGCACATGGAGCGTCTCCGCTGGCTCTATTCCGACATGCTTGAAGAGATTGAACCGCTTAGTCAGGATTTAAACTATAATTTTGATGCAGACATTGACCGTATTCGAGGCGCAGTCGGGCAGGGTGAGAAAAATATTGCTGTGGCCAGACTGCGTTCCAACCGAATGTTTAAGAAGATTGTTGACCGCATCGGCAGCAGCGGTGATCTGTTAGTGAGTTTGCTTTTGCAGGCTTCATCAGCACAGACTGTTGCCCATGTCGATAACTTAGCTGCCCTTGCCAGTGACACGATTGCTTCATTACGATTAAACTTGGAGCATTTTTCCGAAGAGGCGAGTGCCCTTACCTTGCATCAGGTGTTTTCTGAAGTGCTTTCCAGAGCGGAAGGAGCAGACGGCGTTTTTGCTCTAAAAAAACGCATTCTCGCAAACAATCTTAAAGGGCAGGAGATCCTTACCGAGAACACCATAATTGTCGGGCAGCTACGTTCGGCAATCAGGAAAATTGTTACTCGCACGCAGGATGAGGCCCTTAGCGCTGCTGCAGTTACCAAAGATAAGCTGGAACATGCTCGATGGGCACAGCTTGGACTTGTATTTTTCAGTCTGATTATTGCTTCCTGTGTACTGTGGTTTTATGTGCGCGGCAGCATTGTTGCACGACTTAATGCCTTGGCAACAAGCATGCAGGCGATTGCCGGAGGTGATCTGAAATATGCTGTTCCTGAAGCTGGTGATGATGAAATCGGTAAGATGGCTGGCGCATTACGCGTTTTTCGTGACACTGCTCAGGAAGTGGAAGAGGCAAATGCACAGGCTATCATCGATAACGCTGCGGTGGGGCTTGTTATAGCCGATCCTGATGGAGTTATTCGCTTTTTCAATACAATGGCTCTTAGTCTGTTTGATTCAGAGCCGCATGAGATGATCGGGCAGCAGCTTTTTTCCTTTGTTACTGAGCCGGAACGACAGGCATTCAGCGATGCATGTTCTCTTGTATTTTTCAGTAAGGATTATTCGCAAGTTGTTGCCTTATATTGTGGCGTTAAGCGTGATGGTTCCGAGTTCCCTATGGAAGCGGTTATCCGTCCTGTTCAGCAGCGTGCACAGCGTAATTTGCTGATTACGCTTCATGATGTAACAGAGCGTGAAGAGGCGCAAGAGCTGTTGCGGAAGAGGGTACGGCAGAAAACAGACCATTTGAGCCGTATCAACGTGAAGCTCAGGCAGGAAGTGCGAGAACGCCGCAGGGTACAGGATGAGCTTGTTCAGGCTGGAAAGCTTGCAGCACTCGGACAGCTTTCCGCTGGTATTGCGCATGAGCTTAATCAGCCGTTGTCGGCAATCAGGTATTACCTGCATAATGCCCGCTTGCTTATAGAACGTGGGAAGCTTGATCTACATCAGGAAAATATTGAGAAGATAGACGAACTAAGCGCTAGAATGGCGGGGATGATTAACCACCTGAAGAAGTTTGCCCGTCTCCCTTCAAATAAGCTGCATCCGGTGGATGTGGTTCCGGTTATTGAACAGTCTTTGGCGTTGCTTAAATCACGCATTAAAGAAGATGAGATTGAAATAGAGCGTCGGTATGACGATGCGCCTCATGTCATCAGCGCAGAAGATATCCGGCTTGAACAGGTGCTGGTGAATATTATCGGTAATGCCATCGATGCTATCGGTCTGCAGAATGATGGAGAGCGTAAGATTGCTGTTGATGTCACTGATGCAGAAGAGAATGTCTGTATTGAAATTGTCGATACAGGTCCCGGAATTCCACCGGAAGTTAAAGAATCAATTTTTGACCCGTTCTATACGACCAAAGAAGTCGGTAAGGGATTAGGGCTTGGCCTTTCAATTTCCTATAACATTGTGAAGGACATGAGGGGAGAAATCAATGCTGTGAATGCCGAAAATGGCGGCACTAAGTTTGTTCTCTCATTTCAAAAAGCAGTTGGATAATTATGACCACCATTGGTGAAATTTATTTAGTCGATGATGAACCCATGATTCGGCAGGCTTGCCAGCAGACCTTTGAGCTTGAAGGATATACCATAAAAACCTTCAGCTCTGCGGAAGAGGTGTTGCCGCACATTACTCCGGATTGGCTCGGTGTGGTCATCAGCGATGTGAAAATGCCCGGGATGGATGGACTGACACTTCTGAACCGCATTACGGAAATTGCGCCAGAGTTGCCAGTTGTCATGCTTACAGGACATGGCGATGTTCCAATGGCGCTAGAGGCAATTCGTTCCGGTGCGTATGATTTTCTCGAAAAGCCTGCACCGCCGGAGTATCTTATTGAGGTTGCCAAGCGCGCGTTGGAATCCCGTCGCCTTTGTCTTGAAAACCGTAATTTGAAGGAGCGCCTTGCTGTTGATCTTGATCTGGAATCACGCCTTCTCGGATCGTCACCACAAATTACGCAATTGCGCCAGACCGTAAGTTCCTTGGCGTCGATTGATGTTGATGTCCTTATTCTTGGAGAAACAGGTGTAGGCAAAGAGCTTACTGCCCGTTCCTTGCATGATTGCGGGAACCGTCATGGCGGAAAATTTGTTCCGCTGAACTGCTGTGCTATTCCGGAAAGTCTGGTTGAGAGTGAGTTGTTCGGGCATGAACGCGGGGCGTTTACAAACGCTTCAAGTCGGCGCATCGGTAAGATCGAATTGGCTCAAGGGGGCACTCTTTTTCTGGATGAAGTAGAGTCCATGCCGCTTGATATTCAGGTAAAACTGCTGCGTGCATTGCAGGAACGAGTCATTGAGCGTGTGGGAAGTAACCAGCTTATACCTGTCGATTTCAGAGTTGTTGCTGCTTCCAAAGTTGATCTGCGTGAGGCCGTGAGTAACGGCACGTTCCGTGAGGACTTGTTTTTTCGTCTTAATGTGGCACGCATTAATGTTCCGCCTCTTCGCGACAGGGCAGGAGACGTTATGGAACTGCTTCATTACTTTATGGCTGTTATGGCGGAACGCTTTAGCAGACCGGTGCCGGACGTTGATCCTGAGATGAGCAGCCGTCTTCAGCAATATTCTTGGCCGGGGAATGTCCGTGAGCTGCGCAATGTTGCCCAGCAGCTGGTTCTTGGTTTGCCGCTTGATTTGTCTGGTGAAGGAAATGTTGATTCCTGCGATGTTTTGCCTGCTGGATGTACTGTGCTTGACGACCTCGTGGAGAACTATGAAAAGCAGCTTATTGTTGACGCATTGGAGCGCAACGAGGGGAAGATAGAAAAGACAGCGTCTGATCTTGGAATCCCGCGTAAGCGTTTGTATTTGCGAATGCGAAAATATGGTTTGCGAAAAGAGTAAGATAACAAAGAGCGCCTTTATCGTTTGGATGGAGGCGTTTTTATTTTCACGAAGTTGGCAGTTAAGTTTATGAGATCAACAGGGTGGGGGATGATCATGCTATGCGGCTCTCTGCGTGATTAGATATCTATGCTAATTCTCAAGAAATATGTATTAATTATATTGAATTGCTAAGCAGAGATATAAAAATGTACTTCTGCGAACTAGCTGATGGAGATATTGTTGTCCTGTCAAAGCAAAATAGATATTTTTGTCTATGTATTGAAGGGGATGTCAGGAGTAGAAAATGTGGGTGTTCCGAAACGATGCAAGGCGCTAGAGAGCAGCTTTTGCGGGTGAGATCGTTAAAGTGTTCAAAAAAGCCAATAACACCTGTTGGTTGATGTGCAACATTTGTTGTACAATTCTGTAATTTATTGATGATAGGAGCAATGTTTGACGAAAAGTGTAGCAACGAGTATCTAGCGATACATGCGCATCTCGAGTTGCTTATTGTATTTTTCTCAATCATTATGGAAAAAAAGAGAAACCATACTGTAGGTTAACGCAGTTTAGTGTGACACAGTGATTTTATATAGGACACAATTATGTACTATGCATGGTGCTTAGCTCTTTTGCTAATATTCAACACCACAGTTTCCCTTGCGCAGTCCCAACAGCCCGTCTCCACCCCGACTTCTACTCAAGTATATGTTCAGACTGTGGCGTCTGCCGCTAATGCTCCAGCTATAAAGGATAAGCTGGTAGCAGGATATATTGAAAAGGCTGCCGTCAGTATTTGTGGGCAGACTCATCCTATTGAAGTTGATGCGAAACTGGATACCGGTGCGGACAGCACTTCTTTTCATGCTACTGACATTTTTATTGATAAAAAAAAGAAGACGGTAACTTTTACCAGCATTGACGGTAATGGTGACTCCCAGCGTATAACTTGCCAATATATAAGAACTGTCAGAGTTAAAAAGCGTCCATCTGGGTATGATGAACGCCCTGTAATTAAGGCACAAATTCATATTGCGTCGAAGGTGTTTGATGCAGAAATTAATCTGACTGACAGGACTCATTTTTCTTACAAACTTCTTGTCGGACGTAAGGACTTGCGAAAAGGGTTTCTTATTGATTCTTCGCAAAAATATAGGCTCGGTAAGCCTGATTCCCCTTAGCTCGTCACTCCTTTCAGTTTCTATTTGCTAACTATTCTTTTTCTTCGGACTGATAGATGAATAAACTCCAGTTAAAGCTGCTTGTCGGCATTTTGTTGGCAGTCGGGCTTGGCGTATTTAGTTACAAAGTTTTTGTTTTAGGATTTCCGTTAGTTCCTTCAGAAAAAACATCTGTATGGAATGTTGAAGCACACGTTGCTTTTGACGGAGAAAAAAAGCCAGTAAAGGTTGTCCTTCAAACGCTTAACCGTGTTTCAGGATTTGCTGTTACAGATGAATATTTTATTGGTGCTGGTTACGGTCGTCAGCGCGTAAGTCAGAGAATTACAGACAGGCAGTTGACCAATGACGCATATGATCAGAACTCTGTTGTTATCTGGTCGAAGCGTCTTGCAGATGGAAAGCAGGATCTCATTTATTCTGCTGTGCTGCGTCCTGAATCTGGGGGCGAGCTGCCTATGTGGAGCCCGCCGCAGGAAATTCCGCAGCTTCGCGATCCGCAGTTCTCCGAGGCTGAAACTGTCGCTGCTGATGCTCTTCTTTCCAAAATTGGTAAGGAATCTGCTGACATTGAATCTTTTGTTCCGTTGCTTATGCAGGCATTACAGCATCCGGAAAAGGACTCTAATGCAGCTTACTTACTTCGCGACGCAGCAAGCAGCCGCGGTGTTGTAAACATGGCTGTTCGTCTGTTGCACCTTTCAGGTATCCCGGCGCAATCAGTACACGGTATTACCCTTGGAACTTCCAGTGATGCAGGCATCACGCATTGGCTTGAGCTGTATCAGAATGATTCATGGCATATGTTCAATGTGGCAAAGGGCGTGTTTAGTACTCCGGTAAACTTTGTTCCTTGGTGGCGTGGTGATGCTCCATTGGCAGAGTTGAAGGGTGGTAAGAACCTGCAGGTTTCTCTTTCTGTGGTTCCTGATGCTATTGATGCCATGAAAAACGTTGTGGATCGTATCTCTGCAACTCATCCGACATTTTTTGATTACTCCCTGTTTAGCCTTCCGGTGCAGGCTCAGGCTACGTACAGGGTAATTCTCCTTATCCCTATTGGTGCCATCCTTTTGGTATTCCTTCGAAATGTTATCGGGTTCAGCACCTTTGGTACCTTTATGCCAGTGCTGATTGCTCTTTCTTTCAGGGAAACTCAGTTGCTGTGGGGGGTAAGCCTGTTCTCCGTGGTGATTATTCTTGGTCTTGGTGTGCGACTGTATCTGGAGCACCTGAAGTTGCTTCTTGTGCCGCGTCTTGCCTGTGTTTTGATTACCGTAGTTCTGCTTATGGCAGGAATCAGTGTGGTCTGTTTTAAACTTGGTATCCCGCGCGGTGTTTCTGTAAGCCTGTTCCCGATGGTTATTTTGAGTATGACTATCGAACGCATCTCTGTGATGTGGGATGAACTGGGGGCAGTTAAAGCTATTCAGCAGGCAGTCGGATCTATGGCTGTTGCTGTGCTTGCATACCTCGTTATGACAGATAGTTATGTAGAGCATTTGTTCTTTGTTTTTCCTGAACTTTTCTTAGTGCTGCTGGCGCTTACCGTTATGATGGGTCGATACACAGGGTATCGTCTGATGGATTTGGTTCGATTCCGCACGTTTATTCGGGAGTAAGCCATGTTCGGTTGGTTTAAGAACTTAAAAGAGCATGGTATTGTGGGCATGAATGCCCGTAATGCTGCATACGTGCTGCCTAACAACCCCCGTAGACTGTATCCTTTGGTGGACGATAAAGAGACCACCAAACGCCTTACGCTTGATGCTGGATTGAATGTTCCGGAACTGTACGGAGTATTCCGTGCGCAGCATGAATTAAAGAAGTTACCTGAGTTGCTGGAAAAGCATGATTCGTTTGTTGTGAAACCTGCACGCGGTGCAGGCGGTAACGGTATTCTCGTCATCAACGGTAAGCTTGGTTCCCATTTCCTGAAGCCTGATGACTCTTTTATTACAAGAGACGAGATTCATTTCCATATCTCGAATATTCTGAGCGGGATGTACAGTCTTGGTGGTATGCCGGATAAGGCGCTGGTTGAATACTGCGTTAAGTTTGATCCTGTTTTTAAGGGGATAGCATATCAAGGTGTTCCTGATATACGTATCATTGTATACAAGGGGGTTCCGGTTATGGCGATGCTGCGGCTTCCAACCCGTGAGTCTGACGGGAAAGCGAACCTGCATCAGGGGGCTATGGGCTGTGGTATTGATATACGTACCGGTAAGACAACCCATGCGGTATGGAAGAACGATAACCATGAGATGCATCCAGATACGTTGTTGCCTATCAGCGATGTTCAGATTCCAGGATGGGAAGAATTGTTGCGGCAGGCATCATTAGGGTATTCAGTAACCGGACTTGGGTATCTTGGTGTGGACATTGTGCTTGATAAAGATCTTGGGCCGTTGATTCTGGAATTAAATGCTCGACCGGGGCTGGCGATTCAAGTTGCAAACAAAACCGGTCTGCAAAGCAGACTAGATAGTGTTGAAGAGATTCATCATCTTTTGCAGTCCGAAAAACAGCGGGTAGAGTATGCAATGGACAACTTTGGCGTATAACATGAGAAAGCCGTTTTTAACTGCACTGGTGTGTATTGCATGTGCTTTTTTTGTTGCAGGGTGTGCTAAGTATCAGCTGGTAAAAGTAGTACCTGAAGACGATTCTACGCAAAAAACATCGACTTCGGCATTGGCTGTTGATGAAGTAAAAATTGACATTGATTTAGCAAGGATGCCGAAAAAAAGCCGTATCCGCAAAATTAATACGCAGACTATGAAAATCGGTGCACGTAAAACTGTCGTTACAGGCGGTGATATACTGCGTGTACTTAAATACAATGAAGAAGTTCTCGAATTGCCTAAGATGAGCGCTTCAAAAGATTTTACTATTACACTTAATAGCCCTGCGGCCTCTGCATCAGATATAGAAAGTACAATCTTTGGTTACTCTAATGTTACCTATGAGGTGTTATCTTCGGCCAAAGGAGATGATGTACTGCTGCTTGACAGAGTATTTGCTGTACCTGAAAAAACAGGCCGTCTTTCCGGTGACTTTTATATGCCGACTGATATTCCGCAGGTATACAAGAATGTTTCCGCAACGGTAAAACCTGCTGACGTTTCTTTTAAGAGCATTAAAAGAAACAAGGTTATTGCTGCCTCCGAGACACACTATGTCATCAAGTTTGTGAAGAAAGACGGCATGTCTGTGTTGTTTGAAGTGCGAACTCTTAAGGGAGGTAGCAGGCCGCGCGTGATAAGTCGTGAGCCAGTTTCCATACCTCTCGGCACACCGATTATTACAATTAAAGGTCATCAATTTAAGGTGCATACCATTACACCTGATTTTATTGATATTGAACGTTTGAGCTAGCAGCGTATAGCGCCTTTAGCGTGATTTAGAAATAAAGGATGTAAATTTCGTGGTGCCGTAGAATTAAAAGTCTATAGAATGACTTTTAATTTAAAAAGGGCGCGCCATGGAAGCATCCAAACACAAGCTTGGTCTTGTCGGAGCAACGTTTTTTATTGTTGCCAGTCTTGCAGGGAGCGGCGTGATCGCTTTACCGCAGCAGCTGGCGGCTATTGGATCAATAACGTTGCTCTCTTTTTTGCTGGTAACGGCAGGGGCGTTGTGCCTTACGCTAGTGTATGTACGGGCAGGGGCAATGTTTGATGATCCCAGCCCCACAGGATTGTCCGCATATGTGAACCCAATTTTGGGGGCTAAAAGCGGACTGTTCTATGTCTATTCAAACCTCATCTCCAATGTTTCAATACTTATAGCCGGACTCGGCTACGTTACTTACTTTGTTCCCTCACTAAATCATCCTATGATATTGGGTGTTGTCGTAATCATCCTCATTTGGGTGTTTACACTGCTCTCATTACGCGGAGCAAAGCTTGTTACACTTCTTGTCTCCTGTTCCGTGACAGTCCTTTTGCTCTCTGTGTTTCTTACAGCTTCATTTGGTTGGCTTTCATTTGATGTTCACCTGTTTGAGCAGAACTGGAATGTAACCAACCTGCCTCCGGGCAAGGCTGTTCTTTCTGGTTTTGCTGTGCTGTTGTTCTCCTATATGGGCGTCGAAGCTGTCGCGAACAACTATGAGCTAGTGAATAATCCAAAACGGAATGTGCCCATAGCCACAATAGTCGGGTTCATCGTAGTAGCTATTCTGTACATTGTTTCTACAACAGTGATTGAGGGAATGTTCACAGCAAAGGTCATTCATAACCAGCCAGCCTCCTTTTCTCTTTCTATAGCTCACATTTTCGGTTCCAAACTGCTTGGTCAGATTTCTTCAATTGTTATGGCTGTTGCTTGTCTTTCCAGCTTCCTTGTCTGGAACCTTTCTGTCGTCAGCGCTGCAAAAACAAGTGCAGATAACGGCTTCTTACCTAAAATATATTCCTACACCAATAAGTACAATGTCGGGAGCCGCGGGTTGTTGGTAAACGCCGCTCTTATGACAGTTGTTGAACTTTGCCTTATGTTTTTGGGCAGCAATATTGCTGTGGCATTTAATCTTACTGTCACCATCTCCGTTTTACTCGTCCTGTTTCCATACTTCTGGTCCGGCATTGCCTTAATCAAAAAAGGATTTGAGACAGGCAAACATTCCTATTTCGATATCACCATCGTGACGCTTTCTTCCGTGTTCATATTGTCTGCGTTTGAGTCAGCAAACTTTGCAGAACTGTGGCTTGTTATCACCTGCGTGATGGTCGCGCTTGCAGTCTATTCGTTGGTATTTGCTGCAAAATCAAAATAACTGTGGATACATATCCGTTGTTGAACAACAGGAGCGTTGAATGAAATTGACAAAAGAAGATTGGCCGATACTGATTGTATCCAGCCTGTTTGATGTGAATAATGACACCGGGAATAGAATACGCGAGTTAGAACAGGCGTTGGTTTCAGAACAAAAATGTAGCGTCATTCGTGCATACTGTTATGAAGATGCAGCGAATATAGTGCATAGCCGTGCAGACTTGGGGGCAATTGTTATAGATTGGGATATCAGGAGTGAAAGAGAGGGGAATTGCGGTGGGCCAGAGGGCTTGCTTAAAGAAATTAGAACTCGGAATAAGCATATTCCAGTTTGTTTACTGACAGACAGGGAAACTCAGGACAGCATTTCGACAGAACTATTGGCAATGCTTGATGAGTTGTTGTGGAAGCACTCGGATACTGTAGATTTTCTGTCTGGAAGGATTGAGACTCTGTTGCTTGCCTATATCAAGCGTGTTAACCCTGCGTTTTTTTCATCCTTAGTGTTGTATGCAGAAGCATATAAGTACGCATGGCATACTCCGGGGCACATGGGCGGCGAAGGTTTTTTAAAAAGTCCTGCCGGTGTCGGAATGTATAAGTTCTTCGGTGAGAATGTCTTTCGTTCCGACCTTTCTATTTCTGTTCCAGAGCTTGGTTCCTTGCTCGATCATAGCGGAGTGGTAGGTGATGCGGAGAATAACTCAGCAAAAGTTTTTGGCGCAGATATTACCTTCTATGTGCTGAACGGGACATCAAATGCTAATCAGATTATCTGGCGTTCTCAGGCAGTGCGTGATGATGTAGCAGTTGTTGACCGTAACTGTCACAAGTCACTTAACTATTCCATGGTTATTACGGATATTTACCCGATATACATGCAGCCACGCAGAAATCATCTTGGTATTATCGGCCCGTGCAGGCTTACAGAGTTTAGTAAAGACACAATCCGGAATAATATTAAGAAGAGCAAGATTATTCCTGATGCGAAAAAAAAGGCTATTCCAGTTATGTCGGCACTGACCAACTCCACATACGACGGAATGTGCTATAACGTTTGCACCATTAAAGAGCAGCTGGAAAAGAACGTTAAGAATATGCATTTTGATGAAGCATGGTATGCTTACGCAAAGTTCCATCCTATCTACAAAGATCATTTCGGCATGGCAGAAACGCCGCATAAACATCATCCACCAATCTTTTGTTCACAGTCCACGCACAAGCTCCTTACGGCCTTTTCTCAATCCTCTATGCTGCATGTGAAACACGGCAGCCATGTGCCAATTGATAAGATGGAAATGAACGAATCGTACATGATGCACGGTTCTACATCACCTCAATACAGCATGATAGCTTCATTGGATGTCGCAACAAAGATAATGGAAGACAGCGGCGAAGTTATTCTTACAGACTGTATACGTGATGCGGTGATTTTAAGGCAGAAAATAGCCCGCATGGCGGCAGAAATGAAAGGTGAAGGAAGTTGGTTCTTCTCGATGTGGCAACCGGAACAGGTAGAGTTTGAGCACTCCTTGGTTCCATTTACAAAAGTTCCGGTAAGCTATTTGAGTGCAACTCAGGACCCTTGGGTACTGGATGCAAAAAACAACTGGCATGGCTTTGATGATATTGAAGACAATTACGTTATGCTTGACCCTATAAAGCTCACAATTACCACACCCGGGTTGAATCAGGATGGTACGTATCAAAAGTCCGGTATACCGGCCATGATCGTAACAGATTATCTGATTCGACATGGAATTGTGTGTGAGAAAACAGATTACTATTCATTCCTGCTACTCAATTCAATTGGTACTACCAAAGCTAAACAGGGCACTTTGTTGACAGCATTGCTTAAATTCAAAGAGTGTTACGATGCCAATACTCCGCTGAGCGAGGTGTTCCCTGATCTTGTGAAGCAGTATCCGCATGTGTATAAGAGCTTGGGATTGCGGGAACATTGTGATGCTATTCATGCTTACTACAAGGAGCATAACTTACTTGGTAAGATGCACGACGCGTTCGAGATTATTCCGCATCAAGTAATGAAGCCGTCTGATGCATATCAGGAAGTGGTAAAAAGGAATGTTGAATACGTGGCACTGAAGGATCTGCATGACCGTGTGGCAGCTGTTATGCTTGTACCGTATCCTCCGGGGATTCCGATTCTTATGGGTGGTGAGGTTGTGGACAGTGCTGCTCAGCCGATTCTAGATTACCTGAAGACACGTGAAGCTTTTGAGAACCGTTTTCCGGGATATGAAAGTGATATTCATGGGGTGGAACGGTTTGAAAAAGGCGGCAAACAGTACTTTAAAACACTTTGTGTAAAGGCTTAGCAACGTAGCCTCTCAAAGTGTATTTGTAAGGAATAAGAAAACTCCCCCGAGCTAGGTGTGTCGGGGGAGTTTTTTATTGCAGATGATGGCTTCCAGTTGGTTGACGGCGGATTCAATTGTTGAATCATTCATAATCACTACGGTCTTCTTTCCGCAGCGGGAATTGCTGGTGCATGTGGTGTTTAATTCCGCATTCTGCTGGAGACGTTGCATGATTTCTGCTTCTGTCTCGCGCTTTCGTTTGTAGAGGCGTTCTTTGATAGTGTCTTCCGGCGCGGTAATAAGTATTGGCTGTAAATCAGGATACAGTTCGCAAGCTTGTTGAAGGTAGGCGCGTGATCCGTTGATGACGACTGAAATGCCTCGTTGCAGCCAGTAATTTATTTCTATGCCGATGCCGTAGTCCCTGTTGTGGCTGTGCCAGTGTAGCGAAAAGCTGTTCGCAAACAGATACTTTTTAAATTCTTTTTTTGAAAGTGCCACGTGGTTTTCACCAGTAGCGGAAGCAGGACGGGTAATGTAGCGGTGTGCAATAATTACCGGTTTATCTTCCAGACGGGAACGAAGGGCATTGAGGAGTGCATCTTTTCCTGCACCTGAAGGGCCCATAAGATAAAATAGTGTGCCTGCCATGATTACGCCTTCTTGTTGCCAGTTAACGGGATGCGGGTATGTTCTACAAACGGTGTTTTCCTGTCCGGCTGCATATAGATATACATTTTTTGTATGATGCCATGTTTTCATCTTAGTATGAAATTCATAAATAGTCAGGTCGTCACGCACTGTCTGATATGTTCACTTTGTCATGGTAAGTGTAACTATCAGTGTTAGATGAAAGGATTGCAGGTTCTAAGCTTGATTTCCTCTGTGATATTCTATTATATCAATATATTAAATGTCGAGTTGGGGGCGTAATGAACGTTGTATCTGACGAGGAGATGGTATGGAATCGATTGTCACACTTACAGCAGAAAATATAGATGATGAACATATTTGTTGTGCCATAGCTGACAAGAAATGTGCGCAGGGATATCAGGCAAAAAAGGATTGGTTGGCAACGCAGTTTCCAAACGGATATGTTTTTAAAAAAGGGGATGTGCGCGGTAAAGTTTTTATAGAATATGTACCGGCTGAACACGCATGGGTGCCTGTTGATGCTCCTAACTATCTGTTGATTAATTGCTTCTGGGTATCCGGAAAGTATAAAGGCAAGGGAAACGGCAAGAAGCTGTTTGAAGAATGTATGGCGGACGCAAAAGGCAAGGATGGGGTGATTGTTGTTACTGGCAAAACAAAGCAACCCTTTATGTCAGATAAGCGTTTTTTTAAAAAGCAGGGCTTCGAGTTGCTGGACGTTGCACCACCATACTTTGAACTGTGGGGAAAACGTTTTTCAGAAGGTAGCCCTGTGCCTGCATTTAAGGAATCGGCAAAAACGGGTGAGTGTTCAGTTAGAGACGGATTGGCTGTGTTCTACACAAACGCTTGTCCGTTTACTGAATATTATGTTGAAGATCTGGTTCGTGTGGCAACAGCACGTGGTAAGAATATTACGGTTACAAAATTTACATCCAAAGAAGAAGCGCAAGCGCATTGTGTGCCGTACACAAATTACACTGTGTTCAATGATGGAAAGTTTGTCACACAACGGATTCTCTCTGAGAAAGAGTTCGATAAGGTTTTTGGTACATAAGCCATTGCCTGCTCTTTGAGAAGAAGCTTTCATGGCTACTTGGAATTCGTTTTCCGGTACGCTCCAGGAGAGACCCCCATCATCTTACGAAATATGCGTGAAAAATGGCTTTGATCGTAAAAGCCCAGTGATACACTAACATCGCTTAATGGAATGTCTTTTTGCAGCAGTTGCCGAGCTTCGGCTACACGGTGTGCTTGCAGATAGTCGCTGGGGCTTATGCCCATGCGTTTGGTGAACAGTCGTTGGAAATGAAACGGGCTTAGGCACGCTTGCTCTGCAACGGCTGAGAGTGGTAGCTTTTCTGCGTGGTTCTTTTTGAGGAATGCACAGGTATTTTTAACGATTGGCTCAGGGGAAGGCACTACTTCTTGTGCTGTATGCGGCTCGTGTTGGAGTAGAGTGGATATGTAGGTTTGAATTAAAGTAAGGGCATGATCACTCATGCCCTGTTTTGTTATGAGGGTGAATATGTCTTGAAGCTGCTGTGAGAGCTTTGCATCTTTGTAATGGATCTGGGTAAAGCAAGGATGCAGGTTCCTGTTTTTCTCGAGCTTTTGTGCTCTGAGCGTTTCAATAAGCTCCGGTGACACACTCAAGATACTATAGCAATGGTCTTCACTACATGTACACGCATGCACCTGTGCCGGTTGCAACATAAACAGCTCCTGTTCGGCAACAGAATACGTGCGGTCATCACATGTAATATGCCGTACTCCCTTTTCTACAAGACCAAAAAGGTAGGTAGAGTGGATGTGGCGCTGGAATGTGTTACGTATCCGTTTTCCGAATATTGCCTCAATTCCCAATTCTTCTGAAAGGGTGAGAATACGAAGCTCGCTGCTTTCTTTTACCATTTGAACCTGAGTTATTAGCTATACTAGTGGTGGAAAAAACTTGGCTAGCAGAAGAAGCCCTTGCTCATCTGCCTTTACTTGATGTGGTTCGCCTTTTTCAATTACAGTCATCACTCCTTTTTTGTAACAGATTGTTTTTCCAGTTAAAACACATTCTCCGTGTCCAGCCATAATTTCATGCAGTTCTTTCTGGTTTTCGTGACAATGATTTTCCAGTCCGCATTGTGGGGCGATTTTAATTAGATGTGAGCTGAAAATGTTGCCAGTTTCTTCACTTGTGAGAAGATGTTTAAGTTGCACGCCTTTGAATGTCGGATGGTCAACCCATGCAATGTCTTTCAGTTCTTTGGAACCATGTGAAAAGTAGACGGTGTTATTAGCAATAGTGGAATCGTTCATCGATACCCTCCAATATGTTTTTTTAGGAAGCTATCGTCTGTGCTGTAAGTAGTATTGTACGATCTTGCTTTTTTGAAATGACGGGGCAGAGAGAATGCTACTTCTTCGAATCGACAGGTTATTATTTTCTCGTTACGTCAAACTCTATGTAATCAAGTAGTTAATGGTGAGTGCTGTGCTAAGCGTTGCATTCACAAGTAAGACTATCATGCTGACACACTGTAATCAGATGTATGGTAAAACGGATTTTGACTGATTGTATGTTGCCTTGGGTGTCAGAGGAGATTTTTTTGGGAAATTCGTCGCCGGACTTAGACAGGGCGCAAGATGGCAGCAGCTGCCGAGCCTAAATAATCTCGATGTAGTCCCAAGCACAGGAGGGCGCTACGGATGTATGAAAAAATGCTTGTAGCTTTTGACGGTGCGGAAACTTCATTACCACTTGTACGTCAAGCGGCTCACTTTGCCCGCTTAGAAAATTGTTCAGTCCATATTGTTACGGCTTGCCCGAAGTGTAATGGGGAGTTGCGGATTCAGGGGACAACAAATGTGTTGAACGACATGTATGAAAAGATCAGCAAGTCTCTTGATGATATCGTCGGCGAGTGTAAAGCAGATGGAATAGAGGTTTATGGACATTTTTGTGTCGGAAATCCTGCAGAGATTGTTTTGGAAAAAATTGGAGATCTTGGCATCGATATTGTTGCTTTAGGTACCCATTCGACACAACTGCTGCAGTCTGTGGTTATCGGCTCGGTTGCAGAGGCTGTTGTGCGTAAGACAACCTGTGATCTACTGATTCTTACCGGAGCAAATGAACTGTCTTTTGAAAGTATCTTTCTTGCGTATGACGGAAGTAGAGAAGCAGATGCAGCGGCGCGGCAGGCTTGTACCTTGGCAGAGTGTTATGGTTCTCGTTTGACTGCCGGAATAGCCTACGAAATGGAGATGGAAGCATTTAGTGTTTACCCTGCGGTGGAGACTACAGTTGTCGATAAGACAGAGCAGATCGTAGAATCTATTAAGAGTATTGTTGAGTCCACGGCTGTCAGGGATTTTGATGTGGTGATACGGTATGGCAATCCTGTTCACAAAGCGCTTGTAGAAGAAGCACAGAAAAAAGAGGCAGGGTTAATCGTTGTCGGGACTAGGGCATACAGCAAACTATTTCACCTCCTTGTAGGGGGAGTAGTCTACAAACTCGTATATAGCAGCTGCCCTGTGCTCATTGTAAAGAACCATTCAAAGCCAGAATAGAAACTGGCTTAAAATTTTTGCAGAAATACAATGTTACTGTATGTCCAGTGAGTTTAGGGAGATCTATAGTGTAACTTAAACTCAGTTCCTTTGTTTTCTCCTACAGCCTTTTGCCCCCCTCTCACAATGAGAAGGGGGCATCCGGTTTTCTACGAGGGAGGAAGCATAAGGGCAACGAGGCCCTTATGTCTGAGGGCATAATTACATGGCAGCTTCATAAATGCTCATAACTTCTTCATCAGAAAGAACACGAGGGTTGGTGAAGACGCATACGTCCATTTGAGCATTTGCTGTCATGGTAGGAATATCTGCTACTTTCACATCCTTGCCGTATCGTTTTCCAAGCTCTTTTAAGCCGCTTGGGATGCCGACATCTTTAGAAAGTTCGCGGACAGCTTTCATGAATTTTTTAGCAGCATCACGGGTGCTTATTCCTTCGGTATCTTCACCCATCCATGCAGCCATTTCTGCGAAACGATCCATTTTCGCAATCATATTAATTTCTTCAACATACGGTAAAAGAATCGCATTACATTCGCCGTGTGGCAGGTTGTAATAGCCGCCCAATTGGTGCGCCATGGCATGAACGTGCCCGACGCTTGCGTTGTTAAACGCCATACCAGCCAAGTACTGAGCGTAGCACATACCTTCACGTGCATGGATATCCTGTCCGTTTGCAACGGCTGTACGCAGGTGTTCGGCAACAAGTTTGATTGCTTTTTCTGCGCAGGCATCTGTCAGCGGTGTGGCAGCAGTGGAGACATACGCTTCTACTGCGTGGGTTAATGCATCCATACCGGTTGCTGCTGTGAGGGCGGGTGGCATGCCCATCATCAGCAGCGGGTCATCAAGCGCGATGGCAGGAGTTACGTGCCAGTCAATGATGGCCATTTTTACCTTACGCGCTGTGTTGGTAATAACGCAACAACGTGTCATTTCTGAGGCAGTACCGGCAGTTGTGTTAACTGCTATGTATGGTGGCATTCCTTTTTCAGATTTATCCAGTCCTTCATAATCATGGATAGTGCCGCCGTTGGTGCTCACAAGTCCGATGCCTTTCCCGCAGTCATGTGCACTGCCGCCGCCAAGGGTGATCAGGGCGTCGCATTGTTCTTTTTTGTAGATGGCAAGACCGTCCGCTACGTTTTTATCTGTAGGGTTCGGAACCGTTTCATCAAAAACAATGCAGTTGATGCCGTCTGCCTCAAGCAGGTCTACAATTTTTTGCGTCATGCCGATGGCGGTCATGCCTTTATCCGTTACCAGCAACGGCTTGGTTCCACCGATAGAGCGCAATTTTGCAGGTAGCTCTTTGTGTGCTCCGATTCCCATAAGGGTAACACTTGGAATAAAGAATCCATTCACTTGTTCACATACAGGCATAGCAGTCTCCATAACTTGAGTTAGTTTGAACTACAAAAAGACGGAACGTATGTGTGGCGGCTTCAGGTGGTTTGAACGTTTGTATCCGGCGAGCGGGAGCCTCCATTACATCCTCGATCAGACAAAGGAGCGTTTATATTCGGGCAGGAACAACGGCTTACTGGAGTTCAACCGTATACTTTTCTTCCGTATAAGAATGGTGGAAGTAACCTCCCATTCCTTTTCAGGTGATGGGCGGTCAACACTGCAATATATTCGAATTTGATCACGCCGCATATGCAGTGCTTAAGTATCGCCTGTCGGGGATGCAGTAGATAAGCTCCCTGCTTGTCGGAAACAACATCAACCAGACTCAGCTGTCACTATGTGCTTAACACGTTGTGTTAATTTGAACCTACTCGTGCGAGCGCACACATTCTACTTTGTGAGTGTTACTCTTGGTATGAAACATTTTATAAAAACAGGAGATTGCTTAGGGCTGGCAGATTCTATCTATTTGGAATCAATGGGGTTACCATTGTAGCTTGTTAGAATGCACGTCACTTCTGTATCGCGAGCATCGCGTTAGAATGTATGAAAAGACTTATTTTCTAACTGTTTGAAATTGTAAATAATATTTGAGCGTGGACTTAGTCTCAAAGTGGCATCTGCTTGAAATTGCGTAACGGGGATGGATGTCACGCTTTTTATTGTTTGCGTGACTCAGTTGTTATTTGGGATGGCTTTTCATAGAGGATGAATCGTGTGCCGTCTTGTCTCATTGATTCTCTATGTAAGGACTATCGTCATGAATGTATTTCGGATTACTACCCTGAGTGTGTTTTTGTTTGTCGTTACTGTAACAACTGGTTGGGCTGATACCGTTGTTCTGGCATCCGGTGCGGGATATAAAAAAATGGTGAATGCACTCGCCTCTGCATACACGCAGAAGACGGGGCATTCTGTTGATCTTATTTTCGGAAATATGGCTCGCGTAACCACCTTGGCGAAACAGGGAGATAGCGTAGGGCTGGTGCTTGGAGATGTTTGTTTTTTGAAAAAAGCCAAGTTGCCAATGCAATCTATGCAGGAATTAGGACGTGGAAAGCTGGTGCTGGCATTTTCCAGGTCGGCAAAAGCCTCGACAGTGGCTGATCTGGATAGCCCTCAGGTAGGGCGTATTGCTTTGCCGGATGGAAAAAAAGCTATCTATGGAAAAGCAGCACGTGAGTTTTTGCAGGCAAGCGGAAGGATTCCGGCCATTCAGCCCAAGTTGGTAGAAGTCTCTACCGTGCCACAGGTGTTTTCCTACATTGCAACTAATGAGGTGGATATGGGTTTTCTGAACCTGACTCATGCTTTGAATGTTGTGGATAAGCTTGGCGGATACGTACTGGTGGATGAATCCCAGTACTCTCCGATATCAATTGTTGTGGGTGTGCTTGCCAATGAGGCACAGGCAAAAGAGCAGCAGGACTTTTTACAGTTTCTTAATACACGGGAAGCGCAGGCAATTGTTCATAAGCTCGGGCTGTAAACTCTATGGATTTCTTTACTATTTTGTCGGAACAACAGACCACGGCGCCTTTGTTTTTGACACTTAAGACATTGACTCTTGTGGGGCTGCTGCATCTTGTAAGCGGTGTGCTGCTTGGATTTTATCTCACTACCAAAAAAAGCATGATGCGCTCAGTGGTGGACTTTCTGGTGACGCTGCCGCTGGTGTTTCCTCCAATTGCAACGGGTTTTGTATTGCTTATGTTGCTTGGGCGTTCCGGCTTAATTGGAACAGCGCTCTCCGTGAATATTGTGTTCAGTTTTACGGGAGTCATCATTGCTTCGTTTGTGGCTGGGCTGCCGCTTATGGTGAAGTCTGTTGAAACAGCACTACGTGGTGATGTACGACGGTTGGCGGAGCTTGCCCGTGTATTGGGAAAGAGTGACTGGGAAACCTTTTGGCTGGTGCTTCTTCCTAATATCCGCCGGAGTATTGCCACGGGCTGGTTCCTTGCTCTGGGAAGGGGGTTAGGTGAAGTGGGAATAACCCTTATGTTGGGTGGAAATATTATTGGCAAAACTAACACGTTGTCCCTTGAAATTTACAACGCTGTGTTCAGCGGTGAGTTCGACAGGGCAGTTGTTCTGGCATCAATTCTTGCTGCTTTTTCTTGCATGATATTTATCGCGTTGAAAAAACTTTCGTCACCAGATTTCCTCTAGTCATACTAAATGCAACGTATATGGGATAATGTTCAGGGTCTTATATAGTGAAGATGTTGGGCAACGTTGAGGATGAATTGTTAATTTTACCAAGCCAAGGGCTGCTTTCAGCGTATCTCATAGCGTGTCATTGGTTGGGGAGATGAAAAGCTGGAACGCGTGTAAGCGCAACGCAGGCAGGTTTTTTCATATAACGCACTATCGCAACCTTTGCTGTTACAGGGGATATTGCAAAAGCTGCCCTAATAAAAAAAGCTCCATCTACTAGGTAGGTGAAGCTTTTTTTATACACAAGACTACAGAAGAGCCTGAAGTGATGCGTAATCGTAAGCAGCCTTAATTTTTTCCTGAACTTCTTCAGAAGAAACTTCGCGGTTGACCTTGAGCTGCGTTGTAGTTTCGTTCAGACCGTCGTTCCATGTGATATCTACAAAGTAGAAGTCGGTGAAGTTCTGCGCTGTACTTACAACTGCTTTAACATATGCAACAGGTTCCTCAGGAAGTGTTTCAAGCGCTGCCTTAACCTCTTTATCAAAAGTGGAAATATCCATTATTCCCTCCTACATAAAATTCCATATCAGCCGTAGAAAAAATACACTGATAGTTACTTAGACGCAGCTTTTGTAGTGTACATAGTCTTAAGTGGCAAGTATGAGTGTCTCAATAAAAATGTGTAGGTTCGTTTACGTAGAATGTCTATTCATATTGAGACAACAGACTAATAGAAGGTACGAGCGGAGATATGAAGTATAATGACCCGTTTTATACTAAGCTGGCTTGGGCAATCATGCTTACAGGGGTTGCCATAGGTGTTGGTATATTTCTGTATTGTGTTGAAAATGGTTTGTAAGCATTAGCTTTTTCTTCACAGGAATTTATGCGCTAAAACAATTAACGGGTATTGTAGGCTGACCTTTTTATCGTAGTTACAATAGAATACGTGAGGTCAGCCTTAATTTGAACTTTGGGTACATGGAAAGATATGTCTAATTTTATTTTTATTACGCTTCTTGCAGCGTTCCCAGCGCTTTCAACAGATATGTATCTTCCCGCGTTGCCTATCATTCAGGAACAGATGGGAATCCCGCTGGCAACTGTTAACTTGTCGCTGGTGCTTTTCTTTGTTTTTTTCAGCTTTTCATTGCTGATATACGGTCCCTTGTCTGACCGCATTGGCAGACGCCCCGTGTTGCTGGGTGGCATTACCGTGTACATTCTCGGCAGCGTACTTTGTGCGCTATCCAATAACATTTGGCTTCTCGTCGCTGCCCGTATCGTTCAGGCTGCTGGCGCTGCGTCCGCTTCGGCGCTGTCCATGGCATTGGCGAAAGATGTCTATACTGGAGTGGAACGTCAGAAGGTATTGGCCTATATCGGAGTCATTATCCCGCTGTGTCCGATGATCGCACCGCTTTTTGGCAGCCTTGTGCTGGAATATGCTTCATGGCATTGGATTTTTGCATGTCAGGCCGCTCTTGCATCGCTTGCCATGTATGGAACCATTGTTTTCGATGAACCGGAGTTTGAAAAGATTCGGGGCCCTATCTGGAGTGTGGTTCGTCGTTATGGTGTGGTGCTGTCAAATGTACCTTTTTCATTAAGCTGCTTTACCTTCTCTTTTATGGGAATTGGTTTCTTTGGCTTTCTGGCCGGTTCTCCAGACATTTATGTCCAGTCTTTTGGGCTGACAGAGCAGCAGTACGCCATGTTTTTCGGGTTCAATGCTCTTGGTTTTATGTTGGGATCATTCCTGTGCTCGCGTCTGTGTGTGGATATGACAGCCATGGATATTTTGCGGGGATCGCTTATCGGTATTTTGATCTCAAGCATTGCCGTGTACTTTTTCAGCGGTACCGCAATCGGCTTTGCAATCACCATGTTCTGTATGACATTTTCTATCGGTGTGAGCCGCCCGGTAAGTAACCATATGATTCTGGAGACTGTGGATTCAGATGTGGGAACAGCATCATCAATCCTCACCTTTACGTACTTTATTCTCGGTGCTGTTGCTATGCAGTTCATTTCTTTTGATTGGACCAGCAAGCCGCAGGTAATCAGCCAGATGGGTGTTGCTGCGGGGATCATTCCGCTTGCAGCATTACTTTTCATGCGCAAAAGGCAAAAAAAAGCGTAAGTCAAAATAAAACAAAAAACCCCGTACAGATGCCTGTACGGGGTTTTTTGTTTAGGAAATATTAGTTGTTTTCTTCTGGCTTACACCACACGCAGAAATCTTCTTCGCGTTCGGTCACTTTGCTGCCGCATTTAGGACAGCCGTTTTTAATACCACCAGCTTGAACAACTTTTACTACGTCGCCAGTGTTGGCAACCCATGCTCCGTTAGGGCCTTTGGAAAAGCCGAGCATGCCACATTTTTCGCAGTAGTAATTTAACATTTTGTTGTCGTTACATCGACGGCATCCGTTCATGTGTCTTCTCGCTTTATGGTAAGAGCCTCGCGGCTCAGTTGGTTACAGGAAGCACAGATTATATGGAGAGGAAAAATGCAAGTCAACGGATACCCGTGTAAGGGGAGCATCTTTGCTGTTGCAGCGTAGGTTGTTGATACGCTGTAATTTCCGTGTTGGCAGGTGGAAATAGCAAAGTATAGTCACCTTACCGGTGAGAGTTAGCAGGCGTTGTTGAGCGCATTACTTAATTCACCCAGCAGGGCAGATTTTTCCGTTGCGGTGCATTCCTGGACAAATTCTTCAAGTAGACCAATGACTTCCTCAACACACGGTGCGTTGTTGTCCTGTAGAATCTCAGCCAGAAATACAGTCATTGCGATTCCGTTGGTACGGTCTAATGTTGCATCCTGTTCTAACTGAGCGGTTAATTCCGTGTCCCAGACGTATTTTTCACAGTATGGGCTATCCAGTAGTACGTTTCGAATAATGTTTTCACATTCTGTAAGAGTACGCATGACGTAAACACCATTTGCTAAGAGGTTATGTTTGCAGTACTTCTAATAATATGGGTTTGGAATGTAAAGTTAACAAGTGCTAAATATAAAAAAGAAAAGAGCCGCCATAGTGAATATATCAATATAGCGGCTCTGGCTGTGCAGGGAACATCTTTGGGACTAGCTAAGAATGTTCGCCTAAAAAAATTATAACCAGCTGTGTTCTGATTTTTTTTGTATTTGTTAAAGAGCTTTTACGTTTTAGGCGTGCTCTTTTTTGGGAATTTTTTTTTATAAAAATTTTTTATGAAGAAGAAGGCGCTGATAAAGAGACATAACCAGGCAAGTGGTATTAAAAAAAACGGTTCAACGAGTAAGCCGTTTTCTTGGATATGAATATCAAGTGCCTGATAGCTAACGCCAAAGAGCAAACTTAATATCAGAAATAGCCATGCTGTTTTGTTCTTTAAAATATTCATACGGCCTGTTACCCGTTCATTTTTGTAGTGGCCAGCATTTTGGCATCTATTTATTTGTTTAGCGAAAAAGGCGGGTGACGTGGGTATAGCTTTTTCAACTGTATTTTGTCGGGCCAACATACAGAAAGAGCCAAAATCTCACTTTTTGTATTTGTTTGATCTTGGCTCTTTCTTGTGCCGCTAACTGCTATGCATGGGTGTGCCGTTAGCAGTGTCGTTTTGCTTTAGGCGGAAAATGGTTAGTTTGATACAGTTCCTGCAACCAGACGCTCTTTACGGAAGAAGGAGAAGATCGCTTCTTTCGGGAAGAAAAAGAGTGCGTAGCGGATAGCAACATAGCTTACGATGGTAGTTGCAATGTAAAGTTCTGCCGTTGCAAGGCTGGATACTTGCTGTACTACGTCCTGCGGCCATCCCTGTGCGTTCATCCATGCACTGGATTTGTATAGTGCAGTGGAGCCGATTACGAGCGGGAAGGTAAAGGCTGCGTAGCCCGGGCTGAAAGGAAGACGCAGGAGTTTGGAAAAAGATACGTAGAGTACAAATGTCATGAGCACTGCAATGCCGAGCAATACTGCAACGATGAGTGCAGAAGGATTGCTTGTCATGGACAGGTAACCAGCAAGGGAGAGGCTTGCAGGTGCTGCCATGATAGCGATAGTCGGTTTTGCTGCGTCTGCAATCTCGTTACAGAAGATGAGACGGTAGATCATGATTGGCAGCATGATGGCGTAGGCAACCATGCCGAAGTACAGCAACAGTGTTGCAAAAGAGTAGAAGTGCGTTCCGGCAAAGCTTACGTTTGCTACGATAATGCCAACAGGTGGCACAAACCAGCTCGGTACCATTTTCTGTAAAGAAAAGTCGTTGATCTGGTGGAAGATAAAGAACGCAAGAAAAATAAGGTGGATTCCGACAGCGGCGAGCCAGAGGGTTTCGCCTGCCAACGGAGCAAATTTTGAAACCGCATTAGAGATAACCATAGTTGCCATAGCGAATGTTGGCGCAACGCTACCGACAACCGGATGAGCAAGATCGTTAAGCAACGTCTTTGGGTAGAAAACAAAACGAGCGAGGAGTGCAATAAGCAGCATTGCAGCAATGCCTGCACCAGCTAACTGTGCGTATCCCTGGAATGGAGCTGCATTTTCCCAGCACCAGCCAAGACTGGCGATACCAAGAGCAAGACCTGCAGTAGGAGTAGGAAGATCAGCGACTCGAATGATAGTTTTCGGATGGTTCATGGCGACCTCATTTTTGGTGAATGTGTTAAGGTCGTTATAGAGAGACTTTTTCTAGCAGCATAGTTTAATGTTTTTAATTTTTCCGTAAGAAAAATTTAACGACAAAGCCCTCTTTCTTTAACTTGCTGTACTTATGTATCTTTTTTCTAGGTCGAGATTGAGAGAAGGAAGGGTGTAAACGTATTTCTCTTTTATTTTTACAAATCCTCTCTGAAAAAAGCATAAAAAAAGCCAGAATCATGCAAATTGTACGGTGCATAGGTTCTGGCTTTTATTGCATCTCAAACTGACAAAGCAGATGATGAGTACCGTTGTGCGGTTTGCTGTCAGTGCGGATGCATGTGGTCGGTAGCTACCGCTCAGGTGTGCCTGATGCAGTAGGGTTGGCTGGATTCATGCTCCAGATATGCCAACCATCGTCGTAGAGGCTTGCTTTGGAGAATCCCATCGCCTGAGCATACAGCAACGCTTCACTGGCTCGCCAGCCAGTGCCGCAGAAAAATGAAACTTCCTTATCCGGTGTAATACCCCATTCTTTCCAGAATGCTGCAATTTCGTGGTAGTCGCGCATTGTGTTATCAGGGTTGCGGAAATCATCCATGTTGTAGGAATCCTTGCCTGCATGTCCCCATACTGCCCCTTTGATGCGACCTTTAGGTTTGATGTAGGAGTATCCGGTAGTGTTACCTATGTATTCGTCCCATGTGCGGATGGAGACCAGTTCGGCGTTAGGGTCTTGTAAAATTCGTTTTGCCTCGTTCATGTCGATGACGAGGTCGGTGCTGATCTCCGTTGTGCCGAAGTCAGTAGCAGGCTGGGGTGTAACAACGCCACGCTCTGTTTTGAATTTGGCTTCTTTCCAGGCGTGTAGTCCACCGTTTAAGATACGGACATCTTTTACGCCAACGTACTGCATGGCAACTGCTGCGCGTGCTGCATCAATGCCAGCTTCACCATACACGACAACCGGAGTATCTGCGGTAATGCCGAGAGAAAGCAGGTTTGCACGAATTTCCTCAACAGGGAGGTAGTTCCAACGGCGGTCTTCAGATTCAAGCAGGTCTGTGTTCAAGTGTACAGCCGTAGGGATGTGGTTCTGTTTGTAGACCTTGCCTTCACCCCATGAAGCTTCCACAACGAGGACTTTCTTTTCTGCAAGTTGCTCTTGAACCCACTGGGCGGGAACAATGCGTTCATAATATGGAAGGCGTTCGAGAGGCAGTCCAGCATTTCCCCATGCGGCAAACGAATCTTTATACAGGGCAATCTTTGAAGTACTGATTCCTTGCTCCACAAGCCAGTTAGCTACTGTAGTAGCCTGTTCGACAGTGTATCCGTAAACGATGATGGAACTGGCATCGGAAAGGTTTTTAGCAGCAGTGACTTCAGCGGTGCGTGGAAGTTCTTGCGTAACCCATGAGGCTGCAAGGTTGGTGGCGGCAGGTAAATGACCTGTATGTTTTTCACCCTGCATTGCCCATCCGTTGAAGGCGTTGGGGTTTCGGGCATCCACAAGTCGCGTACCCTGAGTTTTGTGCAGGGCATTTACTGTCTCCGTGTCGAGTTGCGCGAAAGTGGCAGCAAATGAAGCTGTTGAGAATAAAAGGGCTAAGATTGTATAGACGATGGTGCGAAACGTCATGGATGCTCCTGATAATGATTTTTACCCTGATAGCGCACCTGTATGGATAGAACAAATTGAATAATCTAATAACAGAAGGTGGCAGCTATAGATGACTATGATGAATAGGCTTGCATTATGCACCTAGCTCCCTTACTGGATGAAGTTTGCAATTGCTAACCTGTTTTGACAAATGAGAATACCATGAATATTCCTCCTCAGCTTGCTCGATACGGCGGCTACTTATTCGCATTGATGGCTACTGTTATTTGGTCAGGTAACTTTATTATTGCACGTGGGCTATCCAATGAGATTGCGCCTGTGACTCTTGCCTTTTGTCGTTGGACAACTGCAATGATTGCATTGTTGCCTTTTGCTGCGAGTGTCATGTTTCGCCAGCGTAAAGAGATTTTTGCAAGCTTGCGGCACCTCATCCCCACAGCGTTTCTGGGGGTAACCGTCTTTAATACCATAATTTATATTGCAGGACATAAAACAACCGCGTTGAACCTGTCGCTGATTGCCATAATATCCCCTGTATTCATTATCATTCTTGCGCATATCTTTTTGAATGATCGAGTTACATTGACCCGTTTGGGCGGCGTTGCTCTTTCTGTTTTTGGTGTCGTGCTGCTTACAACCCGAGGGGACTTAGGGCTTTTACTGCAATTACAGTTTAATGAAGGTGACTTGTTGATGCTGTTCGCCACCTTCATTTTTGCTGTCTACACTATCTTAGTGCGTCGCAAGCCTGTGACGATTTCGCCTACTGCCTATTTAGGTGCGAATTTTGTTCTTGGCTGGATTATGCTGTTGCCGTGGGTGTTGTGG
This sequence comes from Halodesulfovibrio marinisediminis DSM 17456, assembly GCF_900129975.1. Taxonomy (NCBI): domain Bacteria; kingdom Pseudomonadati; phylum Thermodesulfobacteriota; class Desulfovibrionia; order Desulfovibrionales; family Desulfovibrionaceae; genus Halodesulfovibrio; species Halodesulfovibrio marinisediminis. The sequence goes on along the minus strand of NZ_FSRG01000006.1, from coordinate 223,585 downwards.
GAATGGACATACGCACCGCTTGTCATGCCTGCGCCGCATGTGCTGGGAGTATTTCTTTATATCGGTGTAGGTGCCTCTCTTCTGGCGTATCTTTTTTGGAACTACGCCATCGCCGCAATAGGTCCTGCAAAATCGGCAATCGTGTATTACAGCTTACCGTTGTTTTGTGGTATTGAGGCGTGGCTCATCTTAGGAGAGACCATCACATGGGTGCATGGTCTCTCCGGTCTGTTGATTGTTTGCGGAATTGTTATTGCTAACCGCCAGTAGCCTCTGGGAGCGTGGCAAGGTAGCTTTCCGCAGCGGCAAGGTGCTCTTTCAGTTTGGGCTCATTCATACGCTGTAGACCCCAGATCATTGGACGCGTACGGTTGTTTTTCTCAAATAGCTCGTAATGGTTGTAGATGAAGCGCCAGTATAGTCCGTCCCAGATGGAGCACCAGTCACCTTGCGGGAAGTTGCTCATTTTGCGCACGTAGTTGCTGCTGCTTACATACGGTTTAGTCGTGATGAGTCCACCGTCCGCATACTGGCTCATGCCGTAGACATTGGGAACCATGACCCAGTCGTAGGCATCTATGAATAATTCCAGAAACCACATGTATACCTGTGTGGGATTGAACTCGCACAGCAGCATGAAGTTACCTAACACCATGAGCCGTTCAATGTGATGGCAATACCCGTGTTGTAAAATCCGCTTGATTACGGTGTCCACAGGGAGGATACCTGTAGTACCTGTATAGAAAGGCTGCGGAATTGGGCGGGTATGGTTGAAAAAATTAGATGTGCGCTGCTGTACTCCTAGCTTTGAGTACGTAGCGTACATAAATTCCCGCCATCCAATGATTTGCCGCACAAATCCTTCTATCGAATTCAGCGGAATATTCTTTTCCTCCCATTTGTCCAGTACTGCATGCAGTACCTGTTGCGGCTCGAGCAGACCGATATTCAGCGCAGGTGAAATGAGTGCATGGAACAGGAAGTCGTGGTCGTGCATAATGGCATCCTGATAGATGCCGAAGTGGGACAGTTTGTGCTCAATGAAATCATCAAGCCATTGTTGTGCCTGTTCATGTGTATGCGGGTAGATCAGTGGCCCATCCATGCCGAAGGAGCCCGGATAGGTTGCTGCTATGTGTTTTTCGGCCTCTATGGAGAATGGCGTTGTTACATCCGGCGGTGGAGGTGGAACCGGCACCATGCCGTCGTAAGCATAGCGGTTCTGTGTGTCCGTCGACCACTTACCGCCGACTGGTTTTCCATTTTCTTTTAATAACACCTGCAAGTTTTTTCGTTGGGCAGAGTAGAATGATGCCTGACGTGGCTTGTCGCCGAGCAGTGCCTCAGCTTCACTTTTTTGTAAAAAGAAAGCGGGAGTAGGCAAAACGGTAAGCGTGATGTTGTTTGCAGTACATTCGCGCCGGAGGCGTTTTTCCAGCAGGTAATCAGCAGGTTCTGCTACGTAGATGGATGTAATGTTTGCAGCCTTGAGCGCCGTAAACAGATTCTGCATCGTCTGAGAAGGGATATGCGAAACGTATGTCGTTTCGTATCCCGCCTGTTGCAGACGGTGTTCGTACGCCTTCATACTAGCCCGATGGAGCATGAGCTTTTGCCTGTGGAAGGCTCGCTGCCAGCGGTAGTCGCCGAGCATGAGCTGTTCTTCCAGTAAAAAGACAGGACGTCCCTGCGTAATGGCAGGGTGATCTAGAAAAAGCTGATGGGGAAAAATAACTGCTGCTTCTCGCATATCAACACCTCTTTGAAGCATTGTAACAGGTCGAACCGGTTACTTCCATTATGCTGGAGGATTTGTTGATATGCGAGATTCAGCAGTAAAATTTGTTGGTTGTGCTGTTGGGGGAGGTTAAACAACGGCTAATTCCATTTTGCCCCATACGCTGACTTTGTCGCCGCACTGAGCAAAAACACCTTCGATGCCGTATTGTTGCAAGCGCATCGCTTCTTCTGTAACGCGCTCAACATCACCGGGGAGCTTGAGCATATTGCAAAGAGAAGTTGCACAGGCATCTGCAAGGCTGCCATTTTTTGAACGAACCGCTACAAGGTCGCCGCAACCGAGACTGATGGAGTGTCCAATGGTAGCGGAAGAAGCACAGATTCCTACCGGAAAGTCTGTGTCATCCAGCTTGATACCAATGGTAGCATCGCTGTTCGGGTCTGGTAACAGGCCTGCAATTCTTGGTTTGGAAGAAAGCATGTAAACATCGCCGCCGTTCTCAACAATAAGCTCGGGACTCTGGTATGCAAATTTTTCACATACCATCTGTGAGATAGTACCGGCTACTGCTGCCATAGGTCCAACATTAGCTATTTCGGCAGATTCTGCCATACGCTTAATGATGAGTGCAGCGTGTGCAGGCACTGCAACGGGGGAAAAGCTTTCATAAAACTCGGGGTGAAATGTGATGTAGGATTTCAACATACCGCGTAGTTCTGTTACATACGCGGCAATCTCTAAAGACAGGTTCTTACATGACGTTACATGTAGGTCTGTCTCCTCGACTAAAACCTGAAAGGCCTGCTCATCATCGTGCCGAGTGTACTGCTGCCGATAATGTCGTAAAGGATTGCTGTATGCTTTTGTACTCATTGTGAACTTATAACTAGGCTCGCATTGTTTTGCAACACTTCAAAAAATGGAACCGGTTCCATAAGTTGTGGTTGTGTGGGCTTTTTTGTCCCATTTTTAAAGCGTGTACTGTGAAGAATGCTGTAGCACTGCATCTTGGTGTGGTGTTCTGTGTGGATATTCCATGAGAAATTCATTCGGCGTGGGTTTACAATATTGGGCAATAAGCCTAAAACAGCTGCTTCAGGTTATTTTCGACAAGAATTTATTCAGATTGAGGACAAAACCGCTCACGGCGGTGCATGATGCCTGTTTCCGTAAGGCTTGAATATGGATTACGGTTACAAAATGCACTGCATAGAGCTGACCTAATTTGCAGGGAAACGGCTGTGTCAACAATCGTTCTTGTCGGGATTATGAGACTATTTATTAAGGATATTATTGGGAAAGCACATAATTACAGGGGGTCATGATGACCAAGCACTTTACACGTATCAGAGATTTGGGTTGCCAAGCTGCGCATGACCTTATTGCTCGCGCTAAAGAAATGAAGGACACTGATTACCGTAGTGACCTTTTGGACGGCAAAACAGCAATCATGCTTTTTGAAAAAGCATCCACCCGTACACGCGTCTCCTTTGAAACAGCCGTTTATCAACTTGGCGGCAAGACCATCTTTATGACTCCGGCAGAGAGTCAGCTGGGTCGAAGTGAGCCGTTAAAAGATACTGCTCGAGTGCTCTCCCGATACAATGACTGTATGATTGTTCGAACCTTCGGTCAGGAAAACATTGAACAGCTGGTTCACTACGGTGATATTCCGGTTGTTAATGCGCTGACTGACCAGGGGCATCCATGTCAGATTATGAGTGACCTCTTAACTATCCACGAGCGCACTCCTAATTTTGACGCAGTACGTGTTGCATGGATTGGCGATGGTAACAACATGGCTAATTCATGGATTGAAGCTGCAATGTACTTTCCGTTTGAGCTGTTTATGGCGTTTCCGGAAGGCTACGAGCCGGATAAAGAGCTGCTTTCTTTCGCACTGCAGGCTGGCGCAAAAATCTTCTGTACCCACGATCCTAAACTGGCTCTCGACGGTGCACACTACGTAAATACAGACGTATGGGCATCCATGGGACAGGAAGAAGAGCAAAAACGTCGCGAAAAAGCATTTGCAGGATACATGATTGATGAGAAAATGATGGCTCTCGCTCATCCTGAAGCTAAATTTATGCATTGCCTCCCTGCACACCGAGGTGAGGAAGTGAGCGAAGAAGTTATTGAAGGTCCGGCTTCTATTGTATGGGATCAGGCTGAAAACCGCCTGCACATGCAAAAAGCAATTCTCGAATGGGTATTCAAAGCAGATTAAGACAAACAGACAACATGCTGTGTCGCTGCTACGAATACATATTCAAAGCAGCAACCACATCAAGTTGCTGAATGATCGAGATTTGTAGTTAGATATGATGCGGGGCATGTAATGTGTCCCGCTTTTCAATAAAAGAATGGAAGGTACGAAATGGCTAATGATATTAAAAAAGTAGTGCTCGCATACTCCGGCGGGCTCGATACTTCTGTAATCCTCAAATGGATTGCTCTTACTTACAATTGTGAAGTTATTACCCTTACTGCTGACCTCGGTCAGGAAGAGGATCTCGACGGCGTAGATGAAAAAGCATTGGCTACCGGTGCTACCCGCGCATACGTTGAAGATCTGCGTGAAGAATTTGCACGTGACTACATCTTCCCTATGATGCGTGCTAACGCAATCTACGAAGGCCGTTACCTGCTCGGCACTTCCATTGCGCGTCCGCTCATCACCAAACGCCTTATCGAAATTGCTCATCAGGAAGGCGCACAGGCAGTAGCACACGGTGCAACCGGTAAAGGTAACGATCAGGTTCGCTTCGAACTTTCCTCAATGGCTCTTGATCCATCCATCAAAGTTATTGCTCCTTGGCGCGAATGGAACTTCCGTTCCCGTACTGATCTTAACAACTTTGCAGAACAGCATGGTATTCCGCTTCCAGTAGCTGCTTCCCGTAAGCTCTACTCCATGGACAGAAACATGCTCCACTGCTCCTTTGAAGGTGGCGAACTCGAAAACCCATGGCTTGAGCCGGGTCCAGGTTCCTACATCATGGCAGTTCCAGTAGAGCAGGCTCCAGACGAGCCGGAATACATCGAACTCGAATTTATCAACGGTGACCCTGTAGCACTCAACGGTGAAAAACTCAGCCCTGCAGAAATGATGAAGGCGTTGAACACTGTTGGTGGCAAGCACGGCATTGGTCGTCTTGATATGGTTGAAAACCGTTTCGTTGGTATGAAGTCCCGTGGCGTATACGAAACTCCGGGTGGCACTATCCTGCACGTTGCTCACCGCGACCTTGAAGGCATCTGCCTTGACCGTGACACCATGCACGTACGTGATTCTATGATTCCTAAGTACGCAGAGTGCATCTACAACGGTTTCTGGTTCGCTCCAGAGCGTGAAGCAATGCAGAAGCTCATCGACGAAACCCAGAAAAACGTTTCCGGTACCGTTCGTGTTAAACTGTACAAAGGTAACGTTGTTCCTGTTGGTCGTAAGTCTCCTTACTCTCTCTACCGCGAAGATCTCGCAACTTTTGAAGAGGACGACGTTTACGATCAGGCTGATGCAGCAGGCTTCATTAAGCTTCAGGGCCTGCGTCTGCTCGGCTACAAAAAATAGGTTTTCATCATGGCAGAAAAAAAGATGTGGGGCGGACGTTTTCGTCAGAAAACCGCTGCGCTCGTAGAAGAATATACTGAATCTGTTTCCTACGACAAAAATCTCTACAAGCAGGATATCGCAGGCTCTAAAGCACATGCGCGTATGCTTGCTCGTCAGCAGGTTATTTCTCAGGAAGATGCAGATTCCATCGTATCCGGCCTTGATGCTATTCTTAAGGAAATTGAAGAGGGCAAGTTCCAGTGGAAAACTGAGTACGAAGATGTTCACATGAACATTGAAAGCCGTCTTTCTGAACTTATCGGTGACGCTGGCAAACGTCTGCACACCGGTCGTTCCCGAAACGATCAGGTGGCGCTTGATTTCCGCCTGTACGTTTCCGACTCTATCCGCGAATGGCAGGATCTTATTAAAGGCGTAGTTGCTGAGCTTGTGAAACAGGCAGAAGAGCACGTGGATACCTTGCTTCCAGGTTGCACCCACATGCAGCCAGCACAGCCTGTATCCCTTGCACATCATCTTCTTGCCTATGCATGGATGCTTACACGCGACTTTGATCGCCTCGTAGACTGCGACAAACGTGCTCGTGTGTGTCCTCTTGGTGCAGCAGCACTGGCAGGCACCACATACCCGCTTGATCCAGCTTCAGTAGCAGAAGAACTCGGCATGTACGGAACCTTCAAAAACTCTATGGATGCGGTGTCCGACAGAGATTTTGTTCTGGAATCCATGTTTGCCGGTTCCCTCGTTATGACACATCTTTCCCGTCTTAACGAAGAGCTCGTATACTGGGCAAACCCTAACTTCGGATACATCTTCCTGCCAGATGCATACGCCACCGGCTCAAGCATCATGCCACAGAAGAAGAATCCGGACGTTTCCGAGATCATGCGTGGTAAAGTAGGTCGTACTTACGGTGCTCTTATGAACCTGCTCACCACAGTGAAAGGTCTTCCAATGACCTACAACCGTGACATGCAGGAAGACAAAGAGCCGTTCATCGATACTGACAAAACAGTATCCGCATCACTCGCCATCATGGCAGGTATGCTCTCTGAATTGCGTTTCAACACCAAGCGCATGGAAGAAGTACTCAAGCAGGGCTTCCTCAACGCAACAGAACTCGCTGACTACCTCGTAGGCAAAGGTGTTCCGTTCCGTGAAGCTCACCACATCACAGGCGCTGCGGTGGCGCTTGCTGAAGACAAAAACAAAGGACTCGAAGATCTTAGCATCGAAGAGTTCCGCACTGTTTCTGATCTCATCACAGAAGATGTGTACGAAGTACTCTCTTACAAAAACGCTGTGGCTCGACGCAAAACTCAGGGCGGTACAGGCCCAGACGCAGTTCGTGCGCAGATCGCAGAATTGAACGACTGGCTCAGCTAAGTCGGACAATATAGAATCAAAAAGGGACAGCAATTGCTGTCCCTTTTTTTTTGTCCGAGTTTTGTCTGCGACGGTTTGCCTCCGGCGGCCAAAGAACCTTTCTGTAGAAAGGTTCTCTGGACTCTCCAAAGACTTTTAGCTGCGAGGGAAGCTCGTTTATTATGCTTTCACGCGGCTTACGCGCCATTACCTTGGAAGTGTGATTAAGGAGCCCGCTTTTACTTTGTTTTTGGTACTGGGCGAGGTGGGACTTAGTTTGAGGAATGAAGTTGTTAAGGAGATTAGGTCGGCAATGAGCATGAGAAGTTTTTCTTAGCTGCACGCTGATACCGGATATTTTACGGGTGAGATATTTTCGTTGCGGCTCTTGGTGAATTCGGTATATTGCAGCTGAAAGCACGGGATATCCGTGAAATTTTTATGGAGAATTCGATGGTAAAAAGTATTTTTGTCGGCAACCTTGCATGGTCCGCTGAAGATGATGACTTACGCAATTTCTTTTCTGAGTGTGGCACCGTTATCCGTGTGCGCATTATGAAAGATCAGGAAACTGGTCGTTCCCGCGGATTTGCATTTGTAGATATGGATGCCGATGAAGCTGATGCTGCAATTGAAACCCTTAATGGTAAAAACCTGATGGGTCGTCCAGCAAGTCTTTCTGAAGCTAAACCGCGCGAACCTCGTCGCTAGTTACTGCGGTTACTACTACAACAAATTTCGGTGTGTAAAAGCCCCTGTCTTTTTAGGCAGGGGCTTTTTTTGTTATGACAGATGGGAAGTTGCGAGCATTACCGAATTTGTTTTCGAGGAGGTGCGCAACTTACCTAAGGTAGTGGCGCATAAGCCGCGTGAGGCAATAAGAAACGTACTTCCCTCGCAGTTAAAAGTCTTTGGAGAGTCCAGAGAACCTTTCTACAGAAAGGTTCTCTGGCCGCCGGAGGCAGAAAGGTATCATAATCTTACTAGAGGCAATAAAAAAAGGCGCCCAAACGGACGCCTTTAGTATGACCAAGAATCAGAGACAATTAGTAGCGAGGAACTTTAGCGAGCCAGCCTTCTGGTGCTTCGGTGTCGCCACGCTGCATGCTTACGTATTTTTCGTAGATAGCGCGGGTGTGCTCACCGATTTCGCCGTTACCTACTACGTATTCTTTGCCTTCATCGGTTACGTATTTACCTACTGGGGTAATAACTGCAGCGGTACCGAAGCCGCCAGCTTCGATGATCTCACCGTTTTCGATCTGCTCAAGGAAGTCAGCAATTTTGATGCGTTCCTGACGAGCATTCGGGAAGAGTTCCAGCACGGACTGAGATGTGATGGACTTAAGGATAGTGTCGGTAAACTCAGGAATGATGATAGAACCGTCTTTCTTGATGTGGAAGTGGTTCATTGCGCCAACTTCTTCAAGGTAGGTATTGGTTACATCAAGGTAAAGTACCTGAGCGCAGTTTTTAGACTTTGCGAATTCCTGTGCACGCAGGGAAGCAGCGTAGTTACCACATGCTTTAGCAGCGCCGGTGCCACCTGTGGTAGCGCGGTGGAACTTTTCGGTTACGAGTAAGGTAACAGTGTTGCTGAAGCCGCCAGCGTAGTAAGGCCCACTTGGGGAAAGCATGATACAGAATGTGTATTTTGAGCTTGGATGTACACCAAGGGAGTCCTGAGTAGCGAACATGAACGGACGGATGTACAGAGAAGATTCTTCAATCTTTGGACACCATTCACGTTCAACGTCGAGCAGGCGGTTAAGAGCATCAATCTGTAGATCGACTGGAATTTCAGGCATGCAGAGAATTCGTGCAGACTCGTTCAGACGTTCTGCGTTTTTGTCGAAGCGCCAGGTGTAGAGTTCACCATCACGCTGAAATGCTTTTGCACCTTCAAAAATAGCCTGACCGTAATGGAGTACCATTGCGCCAGGAGCGATAGAGAAGTCCTGATAAGGAACAATGCGTCCGTCTTTCCACTCGCCGTCTTCGTATTCGCAAACGAACATGTGGTCACTACGCATTTGGCCGAAAGAAAGGGTTTCAAGACCTTTCAAGCATCCGTGGTTCCGTTTCTCTTCAGGGAGCAAATCAAGTTTAAAATCCATTCCAGAATCCTCTTCTAGCCGGTTGCATACCGTTTATAATTAAATTGGCAGGGTGCCAATAATCACTCAATCTGAAGAATTTTTGAACAGTTTGACATATGTTGTCAACGACTTTTGTACAAAAGTGTAACATTTGTAGTGTTAAAAGTTGTTTCTATTTGTTTGAAAATAAAGACAAAAAGAAAGCCCGATCCAGTATGGTATCGGGCTTTCCAGAAAAATGCACTGATTTGTAGCTAGCTTACAACAGCTGGAGCCATGGTCATCATAATGCCCATGTAAGCTGCAAGTAGCAGGCTGATATCGGCAATAAGCATAAGAATAGCAGCACAGTAGATGCTGATTTTTCTACGCATTGGTGTTGCACACAAGACAATGCATGACCAGAGAAGGCAGGCAATAACCGGCAGAACAAGAGCAAATGCCCATGCCATGAAAATTGGGTTTTCCAGCAGTTCTGACAGCAAGCTTATGGACATGGTTTCAATTAGTACGGGCAGGTGGGTCTTAGAAAGCAATACAACGGATGCTGCAAGCTGAAGCAATGCGCCTCCGAAAGACCATTTAGCCGCGTATGGCATTGCAAATTTGTAGTAGTCACGACCAAAATCGTCTTTGTTTCTGCGTGCAAGCAGGTAGACTTGTGCGAAGGTTCCGCACAGGGCGAAGCCCATAATGAAACCAAGGCCGGTGAACGTGAAGAAAGCTTCAGAATTTGCTGCCGCAACAAGTGCTGTTAAGATTTCAAGCGATGTTCCAGTGGAAGGAAGGAAATGCTCAATAGACTGTAAGATGTTTGCAACCATTACCATGCTGAGAACAGCACAGAAAGAAAAGATAAAGCTTAACAGTCCGATAGACATATGCGCACCTTTCTGTTTGCGCATAGTTTTCCAAACTTTGAAGTATACGATTGAAACCAATGAGGCGAGTACGGTAACGCCAGCTGTTATGATAATTGGCAATTGATAAGGGCCTTGTAAAATAACCGGATCAATTGTCAGGTAGCGGGTAACAGCGAGTACAAGTACAGCCAGAGCTGTGCCACCGAAAACGAGACACATGCGTGTGATCTGTTTTCCGAACTTATCGTAAAAACTCTTTTTTTGTGATTTTGCGATACCTTGGCTGATAACAGAAATAAGAGGAAGAGACGGCACGGCAAAGATTGTCAAAATGACTAAAATGCCGGCAAGTCTAAGTCCTAAAAACTGAGGGTCGTTGAGTAGCGTATTCATGCTACAAGAACTCCTTTGGATGCATTTACACGGCTTCTATGCCGGGCAATGGTTTATTGCACCATTTGTACGCGAAAATCAAGTTTTCCAATGAAATCAGTATGCACTAAAAAAGGTGTAACAGGTGTTCTTTCTTGAAAAAATAACTTCAGTTGAAAACGGATTGCAGGTATGCTGCGCGTTATATTGGGTTATAAGTACAGTTACACACTGTTATATCTAAAAATAGCTTGGTAGCAACGGGCAGGCGCAGAGGAGCTGTAATGATAAGGCGGTTGTTTGTAGGTTCTGTAATATTGGTATGTTGCGGGTGCAGTGCCGCCAGCACGAATACAGAAGTAGCCAGTACCAAATGGCGTATGGAAAATTTGGAACAGCGCTTTCTTGATTTTAGAGAGAAAGCTGCGTTGCGTGAAGCTGGACTCTCAAGCCGAATTGCAAAGCTGGAGAAACAGTTGGGGCTTCCTGTGCCGAAAAAAGATGAAATGCTTGCTTCATCTACTCAACTGACGCCTGATGTACATGTTTTTATATCACCTACCAGTTCGAATGATGAAAAAAAGAGTGCTACTGTAAACAATAATACCTTAATGCCAGAAAATATGAAGTTATCTGGCGAAAAAAATAAGGATGAGGATACGTTAAATAGTAAGACAGATATTCCTGCCCCTTCTGTCTCACAAGATAAGGCTTCTACTCAAACTGATTTGAAAAAATCTGCAGGTTCTGCTTCATCTCATAAACCTGTCGTTAAGGGCGTATCGCCTGTTGAACAAAAGACCACAGGTTCATCCAGTGTGAAAAATGCAACCAAATCTGCTGTTACACACGCTTCAAACAAGCAAAGCACGGTCTCCTCTGCATCGCCTAAGAAAGCTGTGGTGATTCGTACAAAGAAAACAGGTTCAACCTCCATGTATAAGCACGGCTTGCAGCTTCTTTGGAAAGGCCGTCATGTGGAAGCTCGTGAGCGTCTAGAAGAATTTTTGACTGAATTCCCGTATGACCCTCTTGTGCCTAATGCTGTGTACTGGGTGGGGGAGTCATTCTATTCACAAAAAGACTATATCATCGCTGTTGATTTGTTCCGTGAGGTGCTGCGTCGTTTTCCAGATAGCAACAAGGCTAGCGCAGCAATGTTGAAAATTGGTTATTCCTACGAGCGACTGGGGCAAATGTCTGAAGCACGCAGGTCTCTTCTTAAAGTTGTTGAGAAGTACCCAAAATCAAATGAAGCACGTCTTGCCCGTAAAAAGCTTTCCGGTATTTAGTAAGTTAGTATGAATGCATCTCCTGTAAGCTGTCTTGCGACATTGTCGGAAGAAAGGCGTGAAGAATTTTGGGCGTCGTTGGCGCTTCGGTATACCGCAGGCATCGGGTTTCGAACAGCAAAGCGACTTCTGGTTGAATTTGGTTCTGCCAGTGCTGCTTTGAAAGATATTAAAAACTGGTCATCACGGGCATCAATTTCTGCAAAAGTGGTTGAGGCAGTATTGAGCAACCGCTGGCGTGAACAGGCTCGTAAGGAATGGGATAACGCCGGTCAAGTTGCTTGTGAGGTGCTGCTGTGGTCAGATTCTGACTATCCTGAATTGCTACGTGAAATTCCAGACCCACCTCTGTTCCTGTACTACAAAGGTGATGCTTCCCTGCTGAAAAATCCGGCAATCGGGGTTGTTGGCTCCAGACGTTGTTCGAACGACGGAATCCGTACTACAGAAATGCTTAGTAAAACGCTTTCTGCTTCGGGGGTGACTACGGTTTCCGGCTTAGCGCGAGGCATTGATTCTGTGGCGCACGCCAATGCTCTTTCGGGCTGGGGGAGTACTGTTGCTGTGCTTGGTACTGGCATATCGCATGTCTATCCGCCGGAAAATAAAGACCTGTTTTTTGATGTGGCGGAGCAAGGTATTATTGTCACAGAATTTCCTCCTAACATGCCACCGGAAGGGCGTAATTTCCCACTCAGAAACCGCATTATCAGTGGACTGTCTTTAGGAGTGCTTGTTGTTGAAGCGCTGTCGAAAAGCGGCAGTCTTATTACCGCACGTCATGCTTTGGAACAGGGGCGAGAGGTCTTTGCGGTTCCAGGGCGCATGCAGTCTCGCACTTCATCCGGTTGTCATGAGCTTATCCGTCAGGGAGCAACTGCAGTGTTCTCGTGTGACGATATTCTTGTATCTATCGCGCCGTTGCTCGGAATTTCGCTTGATAACTTCACTAGAACAGGAGATATCGCATCTGTAAGCTCTTCTGTTCAGCCTTCTGCTGCCTCACCATTACCAGATTTTCCAGAATTTAAGGAAGATGTGAACGTTGCCGAAGTTGGCGCAGCGTCGGAATTAACTGCCATCGATACAGAGTCAGGCATCTCTGCTTCGGGGCAGAGTGCATCTGAACAAGCTGTGCCTGACATGGACTCTCAAGAGCCGATCATGAATGAGTCTGTTGATGTGGATATTTCAACGGTTGAATGGGACGTAGCTGACTGTACAAATCCAGAATCTAATCAAGAGCTAAGTATTGAAGAGCAGCTTCGTTCTATACCGGAAGTTATCGAGATTCCGTTGAGCAGCCCTGCTGAATCTGTGGCGTTCGTTGCAGATGGAATTAGTGCCGATGAAGCGACTTCGTTAGAATCAAAATCAACTGAAGTTGAGCCTGATTTGAGTGCTGACGAAGGGGTAGAGCTTCCAAAGGCAAAGCTTCTGGTGCATGCGGATATTTTACCGCTTGAAGAAAAAGTGATCGATCTAGATGCCCCTCTTGAAGATCAGATTATTCTGCTGCTTACCGGTGAGGAGTCGGTGCATATTGATGTGCTCAGTAGAATGCTCTTTGTTCCAGCATCAAAGATAAGCACTGCTTTGTTAATGCTGGAGGTTTCCGGACTTGTACAGCAGTTGCCGGGGATGAAGTACAAAAAGGTGTAGATGCCTTAAGATATTTTTTTGTAAGCCGCTGTTGCGATGGAGAAGAACATGTTTGCGGATGATACGTTTGATGGTGAATTACCGGAACTTCCGGATATGGCTGAAATGTACATAGGGCATCTGAGTATCGAAAAAGGGTATTCTGGCGCTACTGTGGAAGCTTACGCGCGTGATTTGCACCAGTTCGAAACGTATCTGCACCGTACACAGAATACGCTTGATCAGCCGGAAAAGATTAAACGTGAACATATAAGAGGCTTTCTAGCTGAGCTACATCGGGTTCAGTTGGGTAAGACCTCCATGGGACGTAAGCTTTCTGCGCTGCGCGGTTTTTTTAAGTACATGGCAAAACGTAAACTTATTCAGAATATTCCTACAGAAGGCGTACGTAACCCAAAGGCGCCGCAAAAGCATCCGACTGCGCTCAATGTAGACCAGACATTCGAAGTGTTGAACAAAAAGAAGCAACTCGTAGCTGAATCTACTCGTAAGCGTGCGTTCAAGGAAGAGCAGCTGCTCCGAGATCTCGCACTCGCAGAGCTTCTTTATGGTTCAGGTCTGCGTATATCCGAAGCTCTTCGGCTTAACGTTCATGACATCAACGTGAATTCAGGCATAGTTCGTGTCACAGGTAAAGGTGATAAAGAGCGCGTTGTGCCTCTCTCTGATACAGCCAAGGAAGCCATCAATGCATGGGCTTCCGTACGTGACAAGCTCGACCCATCAGGACAAGAGCTAGCCTTGTTCCTTGGTGCTCGTGGCGGTAGACTCAATAGACGTCAGGCTGCGCGTATCATTGAAGACCTTTGTAAGCGCGTTGGACTGCCGCAAGCCGTATCGCCGCATAGTCTGCGTCATTCCTTCGCAACGCACCTCCTTGAAGCAGGAGCCGATATGCGTAGCGTACAAGAATTACTTGGTCACGCGCGGCTCACAACTACGCAACGGTACACTCATCTCACTATCGCTAAGCTTGTCGAGGTCTACGACAAGGCGCATCCGGGCGGGAAGTAGTAAGAATATGCCTCCGGCAGGTCTTCGACGAGCCTCCGGCGGCTGGGGAAAACCTTTCTGTAGAAAGGTTCTTCCCCAGACCCCTTTCCAAAGACTTTTAACTGCGAGAATAGCACGTTTTTTATGACTGCCTCGCGGCTAAAGCATCATTACCTTTCTTCGAAAATAATAACTGACCGTTGTATTAATAAAATAATGCGTTTTTTACTATAGAAAGGTAGCTATCTCGCGGCTACCAACGAGCTTTATAACGATACTTTTTCGCTCCTAAAAGTTTTAGGAGAGCCCAGAGAAGCCCTTTTACAAAAGGGTTCTCTGGCCGCCGGAGGCAAAGCCCCGCAGAATCGCCGAAGGCAAGACGCTCCAGCGCCGCAAGCATAAAAGAACAAAAGCCCGTCACAATGTGACGGGCTTTTGTTTTACTACCTAGTAGCTAATCAGCGATTAAGGCATGTGCTGATCGAGCTTGGTCATCTTGAAGTCGAGGACATCGAAGCCTGGTGTGATGGCTTTTACGATGTTGACCGGAGATACGTAGATCTCTGACCAATCAAGGGTGATGGTGATATCTTCTTCGTTGAAGATAACTTTTGCGAACACTGGACGTACGTCCATGGTGCGTTCACCTTTCTTGGTTTCACGTGTCCACATGATGGACTCTTCTTCGAGCATGTCTTTGAATGCTTGGATGAAGTCCGCTTCACGTGCTTTGTCGCCCACGTATTCTACTTTGAAGGTCTCAGCGTATGGCTGAGCCTGTTTTTTCGCCATTGTCAGCTTTTCTACAGCTACTGGATGCATACCGGTAGGGAACGCTGAAATGAGTTTTTTGAATACCTCTTCCGGTGTGAATTCTTCACGCAGGAATATGTTCACCCATTCTTTTTTACTAGCTACGCCGATTGGCAGAGCACGGCCGAATGAGATGAGCGGCAGTGGATGGAATCCTTGAGAGAAAGTGAGCGGAAGCTCAACTCGACGGAAGATGCGCTCAAAAATGGACTGCAACTCGAGCTGTGAAAGGAAGATGGATGCATCTTCTTTGGTGTACCAGATGCGCATGTGCGCAGCTTTTACAGTAAGATGCTCTGCAAGCTTTGGTGGCTTGTTAGTTGCTGATGCCTTGATGACTATTTTACCATTGTCATCCAGCTCGATTTCGTGTGCTTTTTGATCTCGTGCTTCGTTGTTGAGAACGTTCTGGTATTTTGTGTCTGGGGTAAGACGCTCCAGCTCAGACTCTTTTGCACCTTTATCACAGGCACCACAGACTCGGCATGCACCGTAACGGCAGTCTTCAGTTACTTTTTCTTCTTTTGCGCGCTTAAGTTCGCGAAGGAGGAAGTCTTTAGTCACACCGTTGTTGAGATGATCCCACGGGAGAGCTGCGTCAAGGGCGCGAGCGCCTGTGTATTCATCAATGGTGAGACCGTGCTCTTCGAGTGCTTCAATGTATGGCTCGAGAGAGAAGTGCTCAACCCAGCTGCTGAATACAGCACCTTTTGCGTATGCAGTTTCAACAACGTCTGCAAGGCGGCGGTCACCGCGGGAGAAGATGCCTTCGAGAAGACTGGATTCCGGTTCATGCCAGCGCATACGCATGCATTTTTCCTGCTTGAACTTGTCACGAAGGTAGTAAATGCGGTTGCGGATTTCGTCGTAAGAAATTTGTGCTTCCCACTGGAACGGAGTGTTCGGCTTAGGTACGAACGGAGAAATGCCTGCGGTAACCTGAATGCGCTTGCCTGCTGCACCGCGCACTTTACGGCAAAGTTCAACTATCGCATCGAGGTCTTCGTAAGTTTCAGTCGGCAGACCGATCATGAAGTACAGTTTAACCTGCTGCCAGCCGTGCTGGTAGAGCTTACGTACGTGGGTGATGATAGCTTCTTCAGTGATGCCTTTGTTGATAACGTCACGTAGACGCTGGCTACCAGCTTCCGGCGCAAGTGTCGCGCCTGTGCGGCGAATGGAAGCCATTTTGTCCATGATGTCATCATCAATGGAGCCTACACGCAGGGACGGCAGGGAAACAGAAACTTGTTCCTGTGCACAACGATCTACGGTGTTCATAAACAGCTCTTTGAGGGCTGAGAAGTCACCTGTGGAAAGGGAAAGGAAAGAAAGATCGTCGTAGCCTGTGGTTGTGAGGCTTTCCTGTACGATTTCTTCAATGTTCACTACGGAGCGTTCTCGCGCAGGGCGGTAGGTCATACCTGCCTGACAGAAGCGACAACCGCGGGTACAACCACGTCCAATTTCCAGCGCAAGGCGGCTATGCACCGCGCCGAAAGGGATCGGTTGGCTTGTAGGGAACTTTGCGTCGTCCATCTGCGGCACTACGCGGCGTGTAGGACGCGGGTTGATGTCTTCGGTCGGCTCGAGCACGGTGCCTTCTTCTTTTGCTTCAAAGAAGGAAGGTACGTATACGCCCGGAATTTTAGCTGCACGAAGAAGAAATTCGTGTCGGGATGTGTTTTCTTTTTTGCACTGCTCAAGTGTTTCGAGCAGTTCTACCATCATGAATTCGCCTTCACCGAGGGTCATGAGATCCATGAACGGTGCAAGCGGCTCGGCAGATAAGGTACAGCCGCCGCCAGCCATGATGATAGGGGTGTCCAGTGTGTCGCCACGGTCTGCTGCACGGTATGGAATTCCGCTTAAGTCAAGCATGTACAGGATGTTGGTGTAGCACAGCTCGTGGGTAACATGGAAACCGATCATGTCGAGGTTGCCAAG
Organism: Halodesulfovibrio marinisediminis DSM 17456; assembly: GCF_900129975.1. Classification (NCBI taxonomy): domain Bacteria; kingdom Pseudomonadati; phylum Thermodesulfobacteriota; class Desulfovibrionia; order Desulfovibrionales; family Desulfovibrionaceae; genus Halodesulfovibrio; species Halodesulfovibrio marinisediminis. Next base: position 206,858 of record NZ_FSRG01000006.1, on the reverse strand, counting down.
CGGGGTGTCGGATTCCAGCGTTGCAAGCGGGGTGTTATGGTCGCGAAGCACCTGTGCAGTTTCTACGCATGGGGTAAATACACGCTCGGCCCACCAGTTTTCTCGTTCGTTGAGAATTCCGTAAAGAATTTTTTGACCAAGGTATGACATACCCACTTCGTACATATCTGGGAATGCAAGTGCTACATGGATGGAGATGTCTTTACCCTGTTTGTGAATGGTTCCCTCTTCAATACCGAGGTAACGGCTTGGTTTTGGAACCAATTGCAGCAATTCACGCATGGAATGTCCTTATATATTGTGCAAAATAGGTAAGAGGCGACACTGCTGCCGCCTCTTAGGAAACATATTGATGTAACTAACTATTTTTTCAGAAGCTGGGAGATGTCGGTAACGTTACCGCCTGCGCCGCCCTGAAGGTCGAGGTTGCCAAGACCACTGGTGGAAACGGTAAGGTTGGAAGTAGCTTCCAGATATTTTGTTTTAAGATCTTCCGGACACTCTTTGTATTCGTAGATTACGTGTGCGGTAGAAATTTTAGCGTCGAAATCTTGCTCAAACGGGTAACCGAAAGGCAGGAGCATCATCTGAACGCCTTGCTGAGTAGGGACAGTCTGCAAAACAGCAACGTCGGTAAGCATACCTTCTTCAACATTTGCTTTGCCAATGAGCATGTCTCCGCTCACCAATTTAACTAATTTAATTTCATAAGCCATGTTCTGCTCCTTAAAGTAAGTTCCGGCTTTAGGTAGGTATTCGTTGTGCAACTGTCAAGTTATTCAGTGTGCTAATCTGTTGATGGCGTAATAAATAGTGCAACTATACTTGCGAAGGTCAGCGCACTAAGAATGCCGAAACCGACCTCAAAGGAGAGTACGTCTCCGCAGTATCCCATAAAGTTCGGCATGATACCGGCACCGATAAAGCCGATAAACGGCATTGTAATTGCGAGCACGAGAGACTGTTCTTCCGATGGAAAGAAATCTGAAAAAAGCTTGAAAATTACAGGAAACAGAATAGCCGGAAATAGCGGCTGAGCAATGATTGCCGCAGATAGGGCTACACCTTGCATGGTTGCCATAAGCGCGAGGGAAATTCCGCTTAGTGTGAATCCTGTGAACAGGAGCGGCTTCACGCCTGTTTTGCCCGCTACAAAGCCTGCAGAAAGTGCCATTACCGGTGTTGCCAGTCTGGATATAGCCAGCAGGCTGTTTGCGTCGGCAGTGGTCATGTTTTGTTGGTCGACCAGAAATAACGGTAACACATAATATGGCGCTATTTCCAGTGTTAGCCCTATGCCTGCAAGGGTAAAGAAAATCCATGTGTTGCGCTTGGTCAGTATGCGTTTGAGTGTGGAGAAACGTGGAGGAGCACCATGGTCATGACCTCCTTTGCACAGAAGAGCAAAGAGGAGAGCAAGCAACATGGCAGCTATACCAACGTAACGCATTGCACCACGCCAGTCCGTGAATGAGAGCATAATTTCCACGATGAATGGCGCTGTAATAAACGCAATGTTTGGCGCAAGTTCATGAATTGAAAAAGCTTTGCTTAAGTCTTCTTTTTTTACCATTGATGCAAGCGTTGCCATTCCGGACGGAAAATACAGTCCGGCGGAAAGTCCAAAACACAATAGCCCTAACTGAAGTTGCAGATAGGAGGTTGTCATGGATAACAGGGCAAAGCTTGCTCCAGAAAAAAATATGGATAGTGTGATGATGGTCTTATGCGTGATGTGTGTGGCGAGAAAACTGCTGGCAATAAGGCTGAGGCTTAGTCCCAAAGAGCGAACTACAAGCAGGCTTGTAGTAAGTGTGTACGAGAAGTTAAATTCTTTTTGAATAGAAACAAGCAATGGCGACAATAACGCACGTTCAACGCAGTTAACGTAGAAAATAAGCGCAAGCAGGCATAGATACGGAAGTACCTTTTGAAAAGGCAATGCGCTGTGTGGCGTGCTATTCGTAGTCATTCATTGTTCACATGGAATGTTAAATATAGCTGAAGATGAATACCCCTGAGAAAGAGGAACGGAGCTTGTTTAAGCCGCTGGTTATTGTAAACAACGTGCTGGTATCGTAGGAAAAAGTTTTTGGAAGGGGGTCTGGGGGAGAACCTTGTTTCAACAAGGTTCTCCCCAACCGCCTGAGGCAACAATCTAAAAATTATTTATCTTCCAGTCCCATACATTCTTTAATGTAATCGAAATCGATGGAAGAGCTTACAAGCTGAGCACCCTGACGGATTTTAATAACATCACGTAACTTGTGTCTGGAAAGAATAGCTTCCATTTTCTTAGCTACGGTGTAGGTGTCGTCGCGTACTACAACGATAGGAATATTCAGTACCTCTGAGCGGGTAAGAATAATATCGTTAGGGTATAGGTTACCTGTCAGCACGAGGCACGGGCAGTTGCCTTCAAGGGCAACAAGCTGCACGTCTGAGCGGTCACCACCAACGATAACTGCTGAGTTTTTATTCTTTCTGAAGTGTGTCATGAAGTTTTCAACCTGCATGGTGCCGATGAGGAAGTTTTCTACTACTTTCTCAGACTTGGACGCGCAGGAGATAACTCTGCCGCCGAGGCGCTCTGCGAGATCACTTACTTTGATAGCGCCCATGAGCGGATCTTTAGGAATAACACCGAGCACTTTAATACCGTTTCGCTCAAGGAACGGTTTGATAAGGCCGTCCACTTCATTCATAAAGCTGGATGGGATATCATTCAGGATAACGCCTGCAAGGCTGTCTCCAAGAACATCTTTGAGGACGACAAGGTAGTCGTAGTTGAGTTCTTTATCCAGACGGTCAATGACGATGATCGGCAGACCGAGTGCTTTGGCAACGCGCATGCCGTCGATGTTACAGTAGCGGCCGGAGTACATGGAGCCGGAGCCGGCAACAATCATCGCGTCTTTATCTTTGGAAAGCTGTTCGTAGCCGGTCTTGATTGACGGCATAAGATCGTCAAATTGTCCGCTGAAGGCTCGAACTTTAAAGTCCTGAGTAACAACAACAGGGCTTACGAATTCCGGTGGAGCGTCCTGTCCAAGAATGTCTTGAACAAAAAAAGCATCCTGATCACCAAGTACGCCGTCGCGTTCTTCCGGTACAGCACCAACAGGCTTCATGTATCCTACATCAAACCCTTCTTTTTGAAGACGCAGGCCAATGCCCATAACAACCATGTTTTTGCCGGAATATCCGGATGTTGAGCCAATGTAGATTCCTGCAGCCATTGCGTCCTCCTGTCAAAACTTTATATGATCTCTCTGTGTTATGTATGCTCAAACGAGCAGAAGTTACTAACACAGCTATCGGGACAATATCATAAAACGTTGCCAGCCGTGAATAGACGACGGGCAAAAAAAGCATAATGTTGTGCATAAAGCAGGTTAAGCTGGAATGCGATGAATACTTTGCCGTAATATAATAGAGAAAATCAAGGAAGATATTCAATGTTTTTCGGTTTTGATTGTATGAGGGGGGCTCGGTTTGTGTATCTAATTGAGTGTGTGGTATGAATGTGTATTGTATGTTGCATAAATGCACTATTTATCACGCAGTTTGAAGGATAATTGGCCGAATACTGGCATCTGTATTTACATACGGTCAAAAAAGAGATAACCGCCAATGCAAACTTATACGATCACAGTTTGCTGTTGGTAAGACTTGTGTAGAAAAGGAAGGCAGTTTTCTTTTTTACCCAGGCGCTTGTCGGCAGAAAAGCACCATTGCGTGCGAGAAGGATAGTATGCTCGAAAGATTGCAAGAACACATTCGTTATTCGTTTTCACAGGTTTCTTTGCTTGAAACAGCGCTTACGCATAGTTCATTCGCTAATGAACATGGCGGAGCTATTGAACATAACGAACGACTAGAATTTTTAGGTGACGCAGTTCTTGAAATTTGCGTTTCTGAACGCTTATTTGCCAAGTTTCCAAAAGCCAGAGAAGGCATTTTAACCCGCATGCGTGCAAAGCTGGTAAGTAAGCCATCTCTTGCAGCGCTGGCTGTTGAAATGCAACTTGATAAGTACCTTAAACTTGGTAAAGGGGAAGAAGCACAGGGCGGCCGTGATAGACACTCTTTATTGAGTGATGCATTCGAGGCAGTGCTTGGAGCAGTATTCCTTGACGGTGGTTATGACAGCGCACTGAAGTATATTGATAACGTGTTTGAAAACAAATGGCCAAAAGAGCCGGAAAGCACGAAGGCAAAAGACTATAAGAGTCGTCTTCAGGAACTGACTCAGAAACGATTCAAAGATCGTCCGTCCTACACGCTGAAAAGCAGCAAGGGCCCTGAACATGCAAAAGTATTTGAGGTTGAATTGGGATTACCTGATGGAACTAAAATTATTGCTGAAGGGCCTAGCGTAAAACGTGCAGAGCAGTATGCGGCAAGCATTGCACTTGAGCGGCTTGATGTATAACTGACTGTATACAAGCCAATAAAAAAAGCCGGAGAATATTTCTCCGGCTTTTTTTATTGGGGGACGAAGTATACTGCTAGCTCTTACTAAGGAGCTGACGTGCAGTCTCCGGCAAGGAGTTTGCTTGCACAAGGATAGCCATGGCGGCGTTAGCCATGAGCTGTCGACGGTTAAATTCAACCATTTCAGATGCAACATCTACATCAGAAATGGTTGACTCGGAAGCCTGTGCATTTTCACGTTGGATAGAGATGTTATCGATAGATGCCGCAAGGCGGTTTTGTGTTGCACCAACGCGGGCACGGATTGCATCCTTTTTCACGATGGCTTTATCGATATTTTTCAGAGCCTTAAGTGCATTTTTTTGAGTAAGCACGTCGTCGTGAGCTGTTTGGCCGATACCGAGAGTCTTGGCGCTAACTTTTTCAATTTTAATGCCGTAATGGTCGAAGGCTTCGTTACGGGCACCGAAAGTAAATTTAATGGTTGTGGCAGAATCTGTTTCAATTGTTGCCTGAACAGCTTTGAGATCTGCTTTAGCCTGAGCACCGTTTTCTTCAATCTGTGTCGCGTTGAGTGTCGGAGAAGCAGTGTGCTTCGGTACTGTTGAGTAGCTGACAGTGTGTGTAGCTGGGTTGAATGTGAAGGCGATCTTCGCATTATCTGCTGCAAGCGCAGGATCAGTGCTACGCGGATCAATAAATGTTTCGGTGACTTCACCTTTTGGGTAGTCCGCAGTAACGCGAATCTGTTCTCCGGCTTTAGTGGTTACAGGGGCTGTTGTCGGCAGTTCTTCCCACGTTTTGCCGCCGTCTTTAGAAAATTCGTAGCGAACACTAGTTGCTTCGCTTGGTTCATACTGTTTACTGAGAGTGTAGCTTTCAGTGCTTACAAGCTGTTGAGCGCCAGGGGTTGCCTGTGGCTCCGGGGTGATGGAAGTAGTACCGTCAGCATTGTAGGTATAAGCTGCTTTGGTTGGAGCAGTCCCGCCTGAGCCTTTGTGTGAGAAGGTGGCGGTTGTGGTAACAGTAAAGCCGTTTTTATTAATATTTTTGAAGGTAACTGTATCGCCTGCATCGATGGAGGTAATGTTTTGTGCAGCTGTATCGACGGTAGCAGAACCGGTAGCTGTTGGATCTTCAAAGGTTTCCGTGAAGTTGTGTTGGTACCCATTGAGAAGCTGCTTAGTGTTATAAACAGAGCTTTCAGCAATACGGGTGAGTTCCTGAGCTACTTTTTGGTACTCCTCATTGATAAGAACGCGTTGTTCATCAGTGTAGGTTCCGGTCGCAGCTTGTTGTGCCAGCTCTTTCATGCGGATAAGCTGAGCATCGATAACTCCTAGAGCACCATCAGCAGTCTGGATCATGGAAATACCGTCGTTAGCGTTACGCAGTCCTTGACCAAGCGTTTTAATATCTGCGCGCATAAGTTCGCGAATTGCGAGACCTGCCGCATCATCTGCTGCTGTTCCGATACGAAGGCCGGAAGAAAGACGCTCGGTGGAAGTTCCAAGAGCCTTGTAACTCTGGTTAAGGCTGTATCTTGAATTAACTGCCAGCATATTATGGTTAATGGCCAAAGACATATTGTATAACCTCCGTGTTCTACAAAGCTATCTGCAGCAGTACTGGTGCCTGTTAAGCAGCATACGAAAAAGTGTTGGAAAAAAAGCCGGGGAAATATTCCCCGGCTTTAATTGTAGTAAGGGGACGGACGGGTTTAGCGTGCGTCAAGGAGTTTCTGAGCCATTTTCGGCAGGGAGTTAGCCTGTGCGAGCATGGACACTGCAGCGTTGGTCATGATCTGAACTTTGTTGAATTCAGTCATTTCGGTCGCAACGTCTACGTCAGAGATGCGGGATTCAGAAGCCTGCAGGTTTTCTTTCTGGATAGATACGTTTTCAATGGTTGCGGCAAGGCGGTTCTGAGTGGAACCGATTTCTGCACGGATTTCATCTTTACGACGGATCGCGATGGTCAGGTTATCCAGAGCTTTCTTAGCATTTTCTTTGGTTTCAACGGAGTCGCCTGCTGCTTGACCAACGCCAAGGGATTTAGCAGAAGCCATGTTGATGTAAGTATCGTAGCTGTCGGTTGTCTGACTGCCGGAGCCAAAGTGTATGTTTACAACAACTAAGTCTTCAGATTTCACTTTTATCTGAGTGGTAGACTTCTGAGGCTGGATGCCAATAGTTGCAGGTTTTGCAGCTTCGTCTTTAACGGTGTCAGTCATACCAAGCTTGAGGCCATACCCAGTCTTGGTAAAGGTGAATTTCCCGTTAGTGTTGTTAGAGAAGGTGTCACGAACCTTTTGGCCATTGCCAAAATCAGCTGTGATGCGGAATTTTTTAACAGCTGCTGGCAGATCAGCTGTATTACCTGGAGTATCACCAAGAGATACTTTTTCCCAAGTATTTGTTGTTTCATTAAAGGTTTCAATTTCAAATTCTTTTACAGGACGTTTCTCTGTACCGTAAGAAGAGGAAGCTGAAGAATTAACTTTTGAAACTTGATCAAGCTCACCAGTTCTACCGTTGTGGGTGAGTGTTGCACTTGCTTTGTCAGAGAATTTGGAAACTGCCTCATTAGTAACAGTAGCACCAGTTTTTGAAGTATGCTCAAAGCTTTTTTGAGCTGCAACTTCAGATGTTACTTTAATGGAAGTTTTAGAAGCTGCTTTGGTTTCAATTGTGTAGTCCGTACCAGCAGCTACTGCTTTAAGATCAAACTGGTTATCGGTATTGGAAAAGGTGTCACGGACAATGGAACCATCATCTTTTGTTACGGTGATTCGGACTTCATCACCATTATCTGTAGTAACGGTACCAGCGTCAACTTGTTTAGTAATGTCAGCCCATTCGCCACCTGGAGCACGTTTTTCAACGATAACCGTGTCGCCTTTATAGCTTGTCGTTGCAATTGAAGATTTGATATCGGTGAAGCCAGAAAGGATTTCACCAGTATTCATGTCGATCTTGGCTTCGTCAGTAGTGGCCTGATCTACTATGTTGTTAACTTCTACAAGTCCGGAACGAGCTGTATAGTCAAATGCTTTGTCAGCGATAGTCGCGGTAGGCCTTGCAAACGTTGTGATGTTGTTTCCATCTGTTGTTTGAGCGCCAAATCCATCAGCAGCAGCAGCAACGATTTTTTCGCTTGTAGGTCCATCGACTCCCCAAGTCTCAGTGTTACCGTCTGATCTAATTTTTGTAGCTGCTTTGGTTTGGCCAGCGATAGCCTGAGCGACACTTTTTTCAACTTCGATATCTTCACCAGAACCAGCAAGAAGTTTTCTGCTGTTGAAATCGGTATCCTGTGCGATACGGGTAATTTCTTTAGCCATGAGCTGGTATTCTTGGTCGATCATTTTACGCTGAACATCGGTGTAAGTACCGGTTGCTGCCTGCTCGGCAAGCTCTTTCATGCGGATGAGCTTCGCATCGATAACGCCGAGAGCGCCGTCCGCGGTCTGAATCATTGAGATACCGTCGTTTGCGTTACGCAGACCCTGACCGAGGGTTTTAATATCTGCACGCATAAGTTCACGCATTGCGAGACCTGCAGCATCGTCAGCTGCGGTGCCAACGCGGAGACCTGAAGAAAGTCTACGGGTAGATGTTGCGAGTTTACCGTAGGACTCGTTCAGGTTGCGGGTTGCGTTCACTGCCATCAGGTTGTTGTTAATAACTAAAGACATATTGTATAACCTCCATGTTTTACTGATTTGTATAAAGCAATGGTGGTGCCAACTTTAAAAATGCTAATATAAACAGTATGTTAATATTTTATAAAGAAAAATTAAGCTCATCTTTATATAAAATTCAGGTCATTTTTTCCTTATAATGCGCGGACAGTATAAGCAGATTCTAATAAGAGAGGCAGGATTTGCAGGGTGGCAGGATTGGAAAGGGCTGTGGAGAATATGTGGGCAATATTTTCCAACAGGTGATCACAGAACCCATCAATCAATGCGACATGACCTGTTGTTGTCGTGTGAGGAAGACAGTTCTGTTTGGAGTGGGCAGTTATTGCAGGAAGTGGGTAGGGGGAAGGAGTTGCTGGATTGTGTTTGAACCTGTTCACAATTAGCTTTCAGATGACCAAACAAAAAAAGCGGCAGACTTTTCAGACTGCCGCTTTTTTTGTTTTCCGTGTGCTAGGCAACAAGATACAAACCATTTAGTGAATGAACTGATTGTGGCGGGAGTGCTGTTCCGTTAATCAGATCTTGTTTAGCATTTTTAAGCTGACGGAACTGCTGTTTTGCAAGGAAACGTTGTTGCGCTTCCTGCTGTGCGTTGTGCTGTTCTGCGTCTTTCCATCCTTGATCATTAAGATGATTGTGTGCCCCGGTCTGGACATCAATTTTATCAACTTTAAGACCTTGTGCTTCCAGAGAGGCACGAAGTGCGTGGATGTTTTCCTGTACTGCCTTGGCCGCTTCTGGATTTTCAGTGCGGATGCTTGCAGCAACTTCACCACGTTTAGTGGATACCAGTACTGTAACCGGACCAAGGTCAGCTGCATTAACTTTTAATGAAAGCTGGCTCACGCCGTTGCGCAGTGATTTGAAAACACCGCTCTGAATCTGTTCCAGAATAGTAGTGTTGGTCTGCTTAAGTGCTGTACTCTGGTTGAGAAAATCTGTCATGGTTGCTGCGGTGGACTGTCCCATAGAGGATGTGTCTGCTACAGCAACATTATTAAAGAAGTTCATCCAAGTGTTGCCGGAACCGTTCTGGTTGCTGTTTAGCAAGGAGTTTGCATCAGAACCGGTTGAGTCTGCACCGGAAGCACTGGCAACAGCGGCTGCGGTGAGTGTTGTCAGGCCGTTCTGAGTATCTGTAGAAGATAGTGCAGACTGGGCAGTTGTAGAAGTAGAACCATCTTTACTGTTAACACTTGTCATCAATCCAAGGCTTTTTTCAGTTGCCTGATCTGTGCGTAAAATCTGCGCAGCAGCTTCTTCCTTGGTGGCGTGGATGCCTGCTGAAATTTTTTCGGTGCCTTCAATAGCTTTTGCAATAAGAGGATTAAGCTGCTGTTTAATTTTTTCCAGCAACTTTTCACCTGAAGCGTTTTGCGCATCAAGAGATGAATCAAGAAGAGCAGCAAGCTGTTTTAAGTCAGTGCTGGTCATCTTTTCATTGGCACCGTCAACCATGCCCTTGAGCTTGGCAAGCGTGTTTTTGTCAAGCTGCAGTCCCTTGCCAAGCGCAAGCAGTTCTCCTTGATTAATGGAGAGTTCTGCTGTTTCATCTACATTTTTTAATGCATCAGAAATGGCACTCCAAGCCTGATCAGTTTTTCCGGCCTGAAGGTCAGCAAGAATGTCGTTAGTCTTGGCTGGGTCAATCCCGACCTGCTGTAGGAAAGAGGAAATATTATTTCGTGCACCGGGAGTAAGTTCTCCTGCTTCCGGTTTGAAATCAAACTGTGCAGTCTGTTTGAGTAAGCCGAAAAGACTGTCCCAAGTAAGGGACTGGTCATCAACCTGATCCTTAAGACGCTTGAGTGTGTCTTCCTGTACGCCGGCTTTCTCTAATGTCTTTTCAATTTCTTTAAAATCATCTGAACTAATCGGAAGATTTTTAATTGAATTGACCCCCTGATGAAAAGACTGGGTTTCAGTTTTGTGAGCTTGATTTTTGCTGGCACGGTATTTTTCACTATTTTTTTGAACGGTTTCGAAAATAGCGTTAAAGTCGGTCCCCGCTGAACCAGCTGTCGAAAAATTCTTAACCTGTTTGGTTACATATGCAGTAGGCGAAATTTGCATCTTGGCACTCCTTGCCTAATGAAAAGCAAGAAGTGTTCCACAGAAAAATTCAATAAAATTGAAGTATTAGTTCTGTGTTGTCGTGGGAAAATATTGCCCATGCATGCAGGAATTGTCATGTAGCTAGTGGAAAGGGGCTGCTGAGAGTGGAGTGTTGGTTTTGCTTGTTGACTAAAAAAGGCGGCCTCATCAGAAGCCGCCCTTGTAAATCTAAAGTGGAAAGATATGCCGGAATACAGGCTACCAGCTTTTGTCCTCAGGACGGTGGATATAGAATTCCATCCTGTTGTTAAGCCGTTTGTTTTCTTCTGTAGTGTTTGGCAATAACGGACGCGAATCTGAATAGCCAACTGCTTTTAAGCGTGAAGCCGGAATGTCGGAACGAGACATAATGGCTCGCAACAGTGCAGCAGCACGGGCAGAGGAAAGTTCCCAGTTTGTAGGGTATGCTTCCGTTTGGGCCAGAGTATTGGATGTATGCCCGCGAACAACCATGTTTACGGTGTGCTGCTTCAAAATGTTAATGGCACCGTCTAATAGTTTTTCACTTCCAGATTTCAACGAAGCAGAACCGGAATCAAAAAAGCTTGTTACCGGAATGCGGAGAATAAGTCCTTTGTTATCCGCAGTTACCGTTGCAACTTTTTGCAGTGATGGATCTTCCAGCATGTAACTTTTTATTTCGAGCAACAAGCCAAGAATCATCTGATCTTCTTTCGCAAGCTTTACATCAGAACGTTCGAATTTTGTCGGGGAAAACGCAGCAAAGTTTGCTGTCTTACGTTTTACCTGAATACCGAACGCGTTTTTAACTGAGCCTGCAAGCGTCTTGAATTTGTTAGCGTCTTGCTGGGCAAACGAAAGCAGAAGAACGAAGAAGCAAAGAAGCAGCGTCACCAGATCGGCAAAGGTTGCCATCCAGAGCGGTAACCCTTCTTCTACTGGTGGTTCGTCCCCACCGCGTTTTCTAGAATCAGACATACTATCGTTCCTGACGTTTTGACGGCGGGAGGAAGGAGTTTAATTTCTCTCTTACGATGTTCGGGTGTTCGCCATTTAAAATAGAAAGCACGCCTTCTGTCATAAGTTCCATGTTCAGGGCTTCTTCGTTTGAACGTTCCTCAAGCTTTTTAGCAAGGGGAAGGAAAATGCAGTTTGCCAGAACAGCGCCGTAGAAGGTTGTGAGCAGCGCAACCGCCATAGCAGGGCCAATAGCAGAAGGATCATCCAAAGCCTGAAGCATACGTACCAGACCGATAAGGGTACCGATCATACCGAAGGCAGGAGCCATGTTCCCCATGCCTTTGAATACTTCTTGTCCTGTGCGGTGACGTTTTTTCATAATTTCAACATCAATTTCCATAACAGAACGGATGAGTGATTCTTCTGTGCCATCCGCAACAAGGAGAACGCCGCGTTTTAAAAACGGGTTGTCAATGTTTGCCTTTTCGAGTGCGACAAGGCTTTCCTTGCGTGCGCGGTCTGCAAGGTTAATTACAACGTCGATAGAATCCAGTGGATCAGGCGCCTTGGAGAAAAAAGCCTTCATCCCCACTTTCATTGACCCCAGAACTGTGCCAAGGGGGAACATAATGAAAGCTACTGCAATGGTACCACCGAATACAACAAGTACTGAAGGTACGTCGATAAACCCTGCGGGACTCCCACCAATGGCGATAGCACCGACGATGAGTGCTAACGAGCCGAATAAACCGATTATAGTTGCTATATCCATATAATTACTTCTTGATAATTGCTGGGGAGTTGAAGCGTAGTTCACCGTCTCGTAAGCTGACAGCTACATTTTCCAGATAGTCGTTAATCTTGGTGTAGTGTCCGCCGATACTAATTTCTACACCCGGGCGGATTGTACCCGGCACAATGACCCGACAAAGTTCTGAGTTAGCGTTTTTTTTCATTAAGTTCATAATGCGCCGTTGTTCTCTGCGTAATGAGCCCATTCGTTTCTCTTCAAATTCGAGTTTCGCCCGATTTTCGCTACGATGGAGGTCACTTTTGGCACTAATCTTTAATAACTGTTTAATTTTTTCATCAACTGCTGAAATTTTTTCCTCAATGCTCCCAAGTTTCCTCATTAGAGCAGGGGGGTACCCCATAATGATGGATGTAGGGGTATTGATGCCGCCACCAAGCTGTTCGCCAACATATACCATGTTGTTAGCGTATACCTTGCCGCCTTGCAGTCTCTCTTTGACGACAAGCGTTCCATTTAACGACATGTCTGTATGGAGGGATGATCCTTCAATATAAATGTCGTTGCCTGCATGCAGTTCGCTGTTTTCACAAAATCCAGCGCGAATATTACTTCCGGCGTCAATAACACAGGATTTTGCACCCTTGATTCCTTTTTCTGCTGTGAATGCAGCCAAGGCTCGGATTGTTGCACCTTCTACAGTACCTTTTGCCAGAATGTTGCGTGCCAGCAGTTCAAATCCTGTCCGTACAGTTCCGTGGACGCAGAGGTCGTTTACGTAAATCACGTTTCCGGTACTGTAGTTAACATCACCATGGATATTCAGTAGCTTTTTTACTGAAATAAGGTCTTCATGGTAAAAGACATATCCATTTTTTTCGGCAAGGAGCTGGTGGCTGTTTTCAGGATTAACCATCGTATTCGGTCCTGCCGGAAGTACGGGTGAGTCAAAAATAAACTGCGGGTCTAAAGATTCTGTATTTTCCGGAGTTGGTACAAATTCAGCGAGAACTTGACCAGCGATAACGTTCTGCACGTAACCAAGGCAGTGGTGATCAACACGACCGCCGGAAGCGGCAGCTGGTGAGAGCTTTGTGTGGTTGAAAAAGGGGTCGAAGTAGTGGCGTAAATAGTAAGTCATACGAAAGCTCCCACTAGAGAGGAAGGCTAGAAAGCATATCGTCCTCGTTCCGGAAAAGATTAAAAAACCGCAGTAGTTCTTTTTGTTGCAGAAGTTCGAGGAAGTGTCGTGGAGGGGAAAGGATGTACAAAACTTTCCCGTGACCGCGCACTCGTGAGTTTAAGTACACAAGCAGATGTAGCCCGGACTCGTCAATCTCCCCTAAGTCTGACAAATCCACTACAAGGTGCTGGTAGTCTTGAACTGCTACAAGTGTTTCAAAGTATTCCTTAAATGGTTGGCATAGTTCATGTGTTAGGTCATTCTTGCACAGAAGAACTAGCGCAGAGCCTAATCTGAACGTCTTAGCTGGATTCATGTGGTTCTCGATTCTGTAATGCCACTCTAGAAACGGTAGGTGAACAATGTGCATCCTAGCCGCAGACCCTGAATTTATCCCAATACGAACTCTATCGGTTCGTTCCCCTATAACCTTATAGGTAAGTGCGTTTTTTAATATAAAATGTCTAGAACTGCAATTTAAGGATTGGCCTCTACTCTGGAAAAACGCTGGAAAACAGCGAGTTACTATTTGTTGCGGTGGTGTATGCCAGTAGGGATTATGGTACTTACTTAAGATGCGGTGAGTATTAGTGGCTGGTAAAAGAAAAGGCCGAACGCATAGTGTCCGGCCTTTATTAGTAATGTTTTTAGTATGTAACTAGGCAAAGTCTTCAGATGAGAGCATGATGGTTACAGGCCCCCAGTTGATGAGCGATACATCCATGTCTGCTCCGAAAACGCCGCATTGTACTAAGTCTGGCAGCTCCGCCTTGCAATGTGCCACAAAGGTGTCGAACAGCTTTGTAGCTACAGCAGGAGGACATGCAGACGTAAACGAAGGTCTGCGGCCGCGTTTGCAGTCTGCGTACAAGGTAAACTGAGGAACCAGAAGCAGGCTGTGGCCCGTATCTTTAAGACTCAGGTTCATTTTACCTTGTTCATCAGAAAAGATGCGAAGACCGATCATTTTTTGCAGCATGGTGTTCCATACCGCTTTAGACGGCAAGTCTTCTGTATCCTGTGCACCAAATCCTACAAGAACAACAAGTCCGGTGTCGATGGAAGCAACGGATTTGCCGTCAATGTGAACGGCTCCGTTTTTCACTCGCTGAAGTAATAGTTTCATTGTTATTGTACGGTCTTTGTTTCTGCGGTTGCTTCAACTGCAGTGTCGTTTGTGGCAGCGGTAACGGTTTCTGCAGTTACTGGTGCATCATCAGCCTGAATCTGTTGGTCCTGCTGTGGAGCCGTTTCTGCCTTTGTCTGTTCAGGAGCAGTTGTTTCAGCGGCAACCTGATTAGGAGCTGGTTGGCTTGCTGCTTCAGCAGAAGCTTCAGCTTTAGATGCAGCTTTTTTAGAATCCTGCTTCTTCTCTTCCTCATTACGTAAGGCTCGGCGCAGAACTTTACCAACAATTGTTTTCGGCAGCTCATCGCGGAATTCTACCTGCTTAGGAACCTTGTAGTTTGCAAGCTTTTCGCGACAGTGGGAAAGAATTTCCGATTTGGTAAGTTCTTCACCAACCTTAGGTACAATGTAAACCTTGATGATTTCACCACGAGTTTTGTGCGGAACACCTACAGTAACAGCTTCCTGAACCTTCGGGTGTTCGTAGAGCACCTCGTCGATCTCACGCGGGTATACGTTGTAACCGGCAACGATGATCATGTCTTTCTTGCGGTCAACAATGTAGAAGTAGCCTTCTTCATCCATTGTGGCGATATCGCCGGTGTACAACCAGCCGTTACGCAGGGTTGAGGCAGTTTCGTCCGGACGGTTCCAGTAGCCCATCATAACCTGCGGGCCACGGATAACAAGTTCGCCAATTTTTCCGGTAGGGAGTGGAACACTGCCCACTTCCATGTCCACGATGCGGGCTTCAGTGTCTGGGAATGGCAGACCAATAGAGCCGTTTTTGGAAACACCCATCAGCGGGTTCAAGTGTGTTACCGGAGACGCTTCTGTAAGGCCGAAGCCTTCAAGTAGCTGTGCACCGGTAATTTTTTTGAACTGGCGCATCTGTTCAACCGGCATCGGAGATGAACCGGAAATACAGTACTTGATGCAGCTTAAGTCATACTGGGAAAGAGTTTTCTGCTGCATGAGTGAAATGTACACAGACGGGGCACCCGGGAAGATAGTCGGCTTGTACTTTTTTATTCCGTCAAGAACGTCTTTCGGCACGTACCTTGGGAAAGGAATAACAGTTGCTCCCAGCGCACAAGGGAATAACATACTTACAGTAAGACCAAACACATGGAAATAAGGAAGTAATCCGAGGAACGTATGATGTTCTTCTGAAATTCCGCTCAGCATTGCATAGCACTGTTCAACGTTGGCAGTAATGTTGGCGTGAGAAAGCATTACACCTTTGGAAATGCCTGTTGTGCCGCCTGTATACTGCAACAATGCAATAGAGTTTTTAGGATCCTTGATAGGAACACTTAACTGTTCTTTAGATTCAAAAAGAGCCTTCCATGGAAGAACGGATTTGTTGTCGTATGGAACGTTGATGTGCGTTTTCTGCCACTTATTTTTTAACGTAAAAATAGTGTTTAGCGGAAAACATAACGCATCAGAAACACGGGTAACAAAGTACTTCTCAATAGGTAACTTTTTGCGCAGTTTTTTAATTTTAGGCCACACAAGATCAAGCGTAATCATGTGCTTTGCGCCGCAATCATGAATTTGGTGAACCAGTTCCTTCTCCATGTAGAGAGGGTTGGTCATAACAACGATGCCACCAGCCTTGAGCACTCCCCAAAATGCAATAATGGTCTGGGGCAGGTTCGGCATCATGATTGATACGCGATCTCCTGGCTTAACGCCTTGTTCGCGCAGGTTAGCTGCAAAGCGTTCTGCCAGTGTGTGAAGCTTTTTGTATGTAAGTTTGTAGTTTTTAAAAATAGCTGCATTGCGTTTAGGCGTTTTTTCAGCCGCCTCATCAAGCAATGTAGGGATAGAAATATTTTTGTATTTCAGGTTCGCCGGTACTTCCGGATCATAGTTGTCCAGCCACGGGCGTTCGAGTGGTAAATCCTGTTCGTTCATATCGTATTAGTATTGCTAGGGTTGATATGATGTTCAGTCGTCATTTTTGTTAAAGATTAGTACCTCGTGAACACCGATAGCGCAACCCCTATAGGTGGGAGGAGTACCTTATAAAAAAAGTAAAGCCCGCAACTGCGGGCTTTACTTACATATCATGATGTTACGTCTGCTATAAGATACCAGCATCCGTCATAATGGATTTAAGTTTTTCTAAGTTGTCTTCTGCAAGTGGAACCATAGGCAGTCTGAAGTCTGTATCCATTTTGCCCTGCAGTGCAAGGGCTGTTTTAACAGGAATAGGGTTAGACTCAATGAACATGGCACGGTTCAGTGGCTGCATTTCATAGTGCAGCTTACGTGCGGTAGCAATATCACCTTTGTCCCATGCCTCGCACAACTGCGCCATTTTCTTTGGCAGCAGGTTGGATACTACGGAGATAACGCCAGCGCCGCCGATTGAGAGCAGTGGCAGCAGGGTGAAGTCATCGCCGGAGAGTACGTTGAGGGATGTGCCGCTTTGTTCAATAATATCAGATGCCTGAGTGAGGTTGCCTGTTGCTTCTTTAATACCGACAACCTGAGGAATGTCTTTATGCAGACGAGCAACAGTAGAAGGCAGGATGTTGCTACCGGTTCTGCCCGGTACGTTGTATAGCACCATAGGAATGCTGATGGTATCAGCAATATGTTTAAAGTGCTGGTAAATGCCTTCCTGAGTTGGTTTGTTGTAGTAAGGGCTGATGAGAAGTACGCCGTCTGCACCTGCATCCTTAGCAAACTGGGTGAGGTGAACAGCTTCTTTAGTGTTATTGGAACCAGCACCTGCAAGAACCGGCACACGCTTGTTTGCCTGTTCTACACAGATTCGAATAGCTTCCTTATGCTCATCGTGAGTAAGAGTAGCAGATTCGCCAGTGGTGCCGCACGGTACTAAGCCGTGGATACCTTCAGTAATCTGCCATTCAATATGCTCGCGAAAGCTTTCTTCATCAATTTTGCCATTTCGAAATGGAGTTACCAGTGCAGTATAGGCTCCGGAAAAATTCATATAGCCTCCTCATGTGGGCAAATGTGCTGCCCGCAGCGGGTTTGTAGTGTTAGTCTAACGTGAGTCCGAGGGATTCAAGCACAGCATTACCAGTGTAAACAACGAGCGCTTTACCCTTCAAGAAAACGCTGTCACCTTCGATAGATATGCTCAGAATCTCTCCGCCAGAAGACTTTACACGTACATTAGTGCCGGTCAGCCCAAGGGCGTGTGCTACAACAACACCTGCCACGGCACCAGTACCGCAGGCAAAAGTTTCATCTTCAACGCCGCGTTCGTACGTGCGAAGATGTACGTTTTCGCGGTCAATAACACTCATAAAGTTCGCATTGGTACCCGCAGGGGCAAATACATCGTGGTAACGTACAAGTGCACCAAGCTCTTTTACGTTCAATTTGGATGCATCTTCAGCAAGGTAAACAGCATGCGGAACTCCGGTGTTAACAAAATGAATTTCGTCGTCACCGTCTTTCAACGTAATTGTTTTGTTTAATTCCAGTCCTTGAGGTGGTGTGAGTTCAACTTTGATCTCACCGTCGTCGCAAAATTCTGCGCGAATAGGGCCTGCGTCAGTTCCAAATGTATGAACTGGGCCAGCAAGACCGATCTGGACTGCAAGTTTGGCAGCGCAACGCGATGCGTTACCGCACATCTCTGCTCGGGAACCATCGGCATTGTAGAAATGCCAGCGGTAATCAAGAGTGGTGTCATCTGACTCTTCCAAGAAAACGAGGCCATCTGCACCTACGCCGAATGCGCGGCGGCAGATTTTCTGAGCCCACTCACTCATATGTGAAACAGGCACATTGTATTCCCGATTGTCAATGAAAACAAAGTCATTGCCGCAGCCCTGCATTTTGTAAATAGCTACGTGCTCCATGGTAGGATTCATGAGAACTCCTGGTGTCGGCAGAAAGTGCCCGTTTCTGCATCAACACCCAAAATAAAAGCATTATGTCTTGTTTTCTGGCTCCGTAAAGCAATATACGGCTACAGAAAAAGGGATGAAAAAAATTTCATCATCAAATCAATGTAGTGTGTGTAAGACCGCCTAATGGTGTGCAGCATTAGACGACTTAAGTTGGCTACTCCCTATGATTCTGCTGCACAAAAGAGAGAAGGTCAACCCGTTACTCTCAACAGAGTGAAAATGTTTTATCACTTACAGATATTAATCAATATCTCTAACCTGAAATAACAAGTTTGGGTTGTCGTATTGGATGGTGTTTTGCTTGTTGTCTCTTTCTTTGATTTCTTATCCTAAGGCGTTGTAGAAAGGTTCCTATCAATCACCAGAAGCCTTTAAGGACTAAGCACGCCTGTTCGTTAAGGCATTGTTTGCCGGGAAGGGGTTATCTTATCGTAATTTGTTGAGAGGTAGTGAACGTCTGTTTTGTCTGAAGGATGTTTTTTTTGATGTAGCATTCAACAATTGTTAACAATTTTTATCATAGCTAATGGGACAACTGTATATGGTTTACACACTAGATGGAACTCGTAAGAGAAAGAAGAACCTCGTGTGTTCTTTTCGTGACGGGGAGGTAGCCTCCTTGTGGCTGCCAACGGCTTAAGAGACGGGCTTTTTCATCTTGAACAGACTTTGGGAGTCCTAAGGTCTCTTTACAGAGCCGTTGACCGTGCTCAAGGGACGAGAAGTTTTGGATAGGGATAGTAGGGCGGCAAAAAAGAGCACAAACGCAAGCCGCATCACCTCCTATGAGGTGATGCGGCTTTTTAGTGAACAATGTTCAGTAGATAAGAGGAAAGCGCAGGTCGAAACCTGCGCTTTCGTAGAGATATGTAAAACAGGCTTAGCTGTTCAAAAACTCTTTAAGTTCTTTGCCTGCGCGGAAGAACGGAAGATGCTTAGGATGAACGGTTACGATTTCACCGGTTTTTGGGTTACGACCGGTGTAACCTTCGTATTCTTTCATTTTAAAGCTGCCGAAACCACGAATTTCAACGCGGTTGCCTTCGGTAAGCGCATCTTTCATGCTATCTACAAAGACGTTAACCATCATGGTTGCTTCTTCAATAGCAATGTTGTTATCTTCAGACAAAGTTTTAATCAGTTCGCTTTTGTTCATTGTCAACTCCCACTGCACGATGCAGCGTAGATGTTCTGGATTTATGTTTATGTAAGTAGGTACTTTCTATCTGCTTGAATTAATTTATTATGACGCAAACTGTTTAAATATTCAAGAGTTAATTGCTGAGATCACTCGTACTTTTTGTAAAAATTGATTTAGAAATGTCTTCTAACATGCTCTTTTTGATTTTCTGCAACTTTACTGCAATAGCAAAGATGTCTTTTGCAGCGCGGCTGTTAGGAGCATTTTTCATCAATGGAACCTGTTTTCGGACAGATTCAGGCACCATCTTATCCTGAGCAATGCCGCCGAGAAACTCAGGAGTAAAGCCGAGGAAGCGTTCACAAGCTGTTGCAAGCCTGTTGTATGTGCTTGTTTCTTCGGCTTTGTCTTCAGCTTGGTTTACAATGATATAAAAGTCTTTCACATTGTGCTGTGTGGAAAGAACCTTCATAAGGGCGTAGCTGTCTGTAAGAGAGGTAGGCTCCGGTGTTACAACTACGATACGGATACGTGTCATAGCTGCAAAGGCAAGTACTGTAGGTGTAATGCCTGCACCAAGATCCATTAACAGGTATTCATAGTTGCTGAAGAGTGGATCAAGGCGCTGGAAGAGTAAGTTGCGCAGGTCGCTGTCCATTTCAACGAGCTCAGGTACGCCGGAAGCAGCTGGGAGAAAGTCGAAGCCGTCTGGTTCAATAGGGTATGCGACTTCTTCTGCTGGAGTATCTGTGTCTAATAGACTCTGCATATTGACATCTGGAGTAACGCCAAGCAGAACATCAAGGTTGGCAAGTCCCAAATCACAGTCCATTAGCATGACGGGGAATCCGCCCCTGTACATGCAGTAGCCAAGGTTCAGAGCTATGTTGGTTTTCCCCACGCCGCCTTTGCCGCTTAGGATGGAAATGGTGAGAGTATTTTTGGCTTTCATACGGGGTAACTGCCTTATTTAGATCCAGAAAAAAGGAATTGTTTTTCGTTAGAATGCACCATGGTGGATCGATCATATTCGAACTCAACGAGCTGTCGGGTGACACGTACCTGATTCTTACCGGCATTTTTTGCCTGGTACAGAGCCTTGTCCGCCACTTCAAAAAGGTCTTTACCTTTTGCTTTGTTACGTCCCTTGAGGGAGGCAACACCTGCGGAGAAAGTGCACTGGATGCTAGCATCCGTGCATTTTATAAACGTGTCAGCAAATGTCGAACAGAGTCTATCCATCAGAGCTTTTGCTCTGAGCGGACCGGCACCCGGTAACAGGAGTGCAAATTCCTCGCCACCGATGCGTGCCGCATGATCATATCCTCGGGTGGATGCGTCTAACAGATCAGCTAGTGTTCTGATAACCTCATCACCACAATTATGACCATAGGTGTCATTAATGTTTTTAAAATTATCAAGGTCAATAATTGCAAGGCTTAATTGACCATTGCTACGTTCAACCCTTTGCAGCTCCATGGTGAGCTTATGTTCAAAGGCTTTCTTGTTATACAGTCCGGTTAACGGGTCGCGTTCTGACTTGTCGGTCAGGTCTTCAATAATCTTTTGCAAGTTTGCAATATTGAAATATGTTGAACTATCCAGATCAAGTGCGAGCCAGTTGGAAAAACCGTACCTTTCGGACAAGTTATTCCATGTATCCATTGTCATACCGGGCACAATTCGAGTAAGCGCTAGCTGCTGATCAGCCTGAGATATCGTGGCAGAGTCTGTCTGTGTCAGAATAAGTTGACGCAGTTTATCCAGTTCGGCTGTCAGGTTCTCAAGGCCTTCTGTGCGTATGTTATGTAGTCTTTTCTGCATGTAGATAAAGCAGGAAATCACGCAGGAACTGGTCCAGTTTTCCGTCTAGAACTGAATCAACATCCCCGATCTCCGAGTTTGTCCTGTGATCTTTCACAAGACGGTATGGCTGAAGCGTATAAGTACGTATCTGACTACCGAAACTAATATCCATTTTCCCTGCGTATTCTGCCTGACGTTCGTCTTGCACTTTACGCAGTTCAATTTCATACAGTCTGGATTTAAGAATCTGCAACGCGGTATCTTTGTTCGCGTGTTGCGATTTTTCGTTCTGGCACTGCGCGGTTACGCCTGTCGGGATATGCGTAATACGTACAGCGGAACTTGTTGTGTTAACGCTCTGACCACCAGGGCCGCTGGAGCGGAACACATCAATGCGCAGGTCGCTTTCTTTGAGATCAATCGTAATGCCTTTACCGGCGTCAGGAATAATATCAACCGAAGCAAACGAAGTATGTCTTCGGCCAGAAGAGTCAAACGGCGAGATGCGTATAAGCCTGTGGATCCCTTTTTCCCCTTTCAGAAATCCGTAGGCGTTTTCACCCTTGATACGCAGCGTAACACTTTTGATGCCAGCTTCGTCGCCGTCGAGTAAGTCGAGGTATTCGACTTTAAATTTATGTCTGTCTGCCCATCGCGCATACATGCGGAGGAGCATTTTAGCCCAGTCCTGAGCCTCTGTGCCACCTGCACCGGGATGAATTTCCAGAATTGCATCGTTCTGATCTTCCGGTGCGCTTAGCAGTAAGTTAAGTTCAGTCTGCTCTAACAGTTCTTCCAGAAGTTCAGTCTGCATATTCAGCGTTTCCAGAACTTCCTGACTTTGATCCTCTTCAGCCAGTGCAAGCCATTCTGCTAAGTCATCATGAGCCTGCATGAGGTTTTCCAGACGTTCAACCTGAGCTTCAAGCTGACTTTTTTCCTGCAGTACAGGGGTCAGCTTGTCTGGATTATCCCATGCACCAGGGCTTGAGAGCTGTTTTTCGATTTCATCAAGGCGGTCTTTATTGCCCTTGAGGTCAAAGCCTCCTCCATAAGGAGTTGAACTGTTCCGTTAAAGCGTTACTCTTTGTTCTTAAATCTGCTAACTGAAGCATGCTATATTTCTTTCTTTTTATTTGTATAAATGGAGTAGGCCAATACCGCTATAGCTCCGGCAACAATCAGTGCGCGAATTAAAGAAAAGAACCGATGATAGAATGTAAAATCGGTTCTCGTTCCTACGAAACCGAAGATTACATCCGCACGGAATGATTTTCCTTTAGTTGTAATGTTCCCTTTTGGGTCAATTATAGCAGTAATACCAGTATTTGTTGCACGGGCCACATAGCGTCCCTGTTCTACCGCACGCAGGACAGTCATATCCAGATGCTGTTTTGGTGCAGCAGTTTTTCCGAACCATGCATCGTTACTGAGGTTTATGAGTATATTCGCACCACTTTCAACGCGATCCTGCGCAAGTTCGGTGAATATAGCTTCATAACAAATCAGTACACCCATTGCAAGATTACCAGTGGTGATAGGCTCATAGACCGTGCCCCGTTCAAAGGTTCCGGTACCCCGAAGCAGTTCTTCAGTAAACGGGATGTAGAACGGAACATATTCACCAAACGGGACCAGATGCATTTTATCGTACCAGGAAAGCATAAGGCCTTCTGAGTCGATTAAATACGCTCTGTTGAAAATATCGTACTTGCGTCCCTCGGTTCCCTTGGCGTAGCCGGGAGTTCCGATGAGATACGGTGCTTTACTGGCGATGGCAAGTCTTCGTATGATTGGAAGGTAGTCTGGGTGGCTCTGAAGATAGAACGGCATGGACGTTTCCGGCCAGATAACAAGATCAACAGGATGATCAAAAACTTTTTCGCTCAATGTGACGTAGCGTTCTACTGTGCCGCGCACAAAGCGTTTATCCCATTTTGCTCCCTGATTAATGTTGCCCTGAACCATGGCGATCTCGATATTCGCGGTGGCATCTGCCGGTTGAATCCACGAGCAGTAGCTGGCAGTAAAAAGTAGAGCCAGTGATACAAGGGCGGCAACGGAGTGCTTGACCGAACTTGCGATCATAGCTGCAGTTATATAGCAGGCAAGGGCGACAAGCAGGGCGGAGTAGCCTTCCGCGCCGAGAACGCTAACCGGTTGAACAAACGCAGGCCATTCCGAGAATGCAGCGGCGAGTGATGCCCATGAAAATCCGCTGAGGAGAATCCCGCGAGCTAGTTCGAGCGCACCCCAGATAAAGAAGGTGCTCATCCCGACATAGAGTGGAGGTGCGTTACGCAGAAATTTATTGCAGAACCATGAAAAGGCTGCGCTGTAGAAACCCAGCGCAAAGGAGACGCCAAGAGGCCCGCTGACGGCAAGGTACGTTGGCATGGATGTTTGTTCTGCAAATGGAACAGCAATCCAGTACAGGCATGCGGTAAATGCTGCCATGCCCGCTATAAGACCTTTTCGAAACGCTACAGCACCCGTTTCTGCCTGAATTCCGATAAGGTAGAGGCAAGCCGGAAAGAGTAGGACGAGTGGGGGTAACTGGTAGATAGTATTGGCAGAACCGATAGCCAGTCCAACAGTTCCCATGGCAAGTAATGGGGCAAATTGAAGCATTGCTGCACCCTGACGTTTTTTTATGCTGCGGTCAAGGTGCTCAAATTGCAGTGTATACTAACACAGTAAGAGCGATTGACCGACGGTAAAAGAAAACACCCCGCCAAAGCAGGGTGTGAGTTATTTTTTCAGATAAGTACTTATTGGGTTTCAGCAGCCTCGTCAGCTTTCGAAGTCCTGATAAGTCGAATTTGTTTGGCGTCCGCATCTTCAATGGTGAAGTTGTAACCGGAAAGCTGGAATGTCTCACCGGACTGCGGAACATGGCCTGCAAGTTCACTCAAGAACCCGCCAAGTGTCTCCACTTGCTCAGACTCGAGTGTAATTGAAAGTTCTTCACTTACATCATCAAGTGAAGCACGGCCTGTAATAATGTAGTTTCCATCCTCAGTGGCGCGGATATCTTCTAATTTAGGGGTGTCGTACTCGTCCTCAATTTCACCGACAATCTCTTCGAGAATGTCTTCAATTGTGATGAGGCCGGATGTGCCACCGTATTCATCAACAGCAATTGCGATGTGCTGTTTTCTGGTACGGAATTCCTGCAACAGGTCTGTTACAATTTTTGTTTCCGGAACAAAAAACGGTTTGCGCATAAAGCTTATAAGCGGGCTATCGCGCAGTGCCGGGTCGTGCAGGTGAATAAGTAAGTCTTTTGCGTAGATAATACCTACTATATTATCCCTGTTGTCTTCGTACAGTGGGATTCGGGAATGTCCAGATTCAACAATGAGTTCTACAAGGTCGCCAATGGATGTGGTTGTCTCTGCGCAGATTATATCTGTACGAGGAACCATAATCTCATGAACCTGAGTTTCATCAAGTGAGAGTACATTAAGGAGCATCGAGCCTTCTTCGGCTTCAAGCTCTCCTTCCTCACGGGCATCGATAATGGCTTTTTCAACGTCTTCTTCAGTTGTTTTACTGAAAAAATTACCAAGTACGTTCCACAATCGACTCTCAGAACCTCCGTCCAAGATGGGTCTCCTTTTTAAAGTTTCTAAAAAATGGGGCACGATACATACTGTAGTACTGTACCGATGAGTTTCGTGTTGTGCAAGCATTGGATGTGCTCTCTGGCGTTTTCCGTACCTGCTTGCAAGATGTTAGATTCCTTTTTCGCGGTACAATTCCAGATGCCTGCGCATCACCCAGTTGCCTATGCTGTCCAGTCCGGTTCCAATCGGTTCTTCATTCCAGCGCAGTTCTGCAGGGCTATTTGCATCGGGCTGAGCGGTGAAGCGGAACTGCAGACCTAGTTCGGCGTCGTGCGTTACAAAATCGATAAACGGATTTTGAATTCTGCACAGCAGCCAGTAGCGGACACGTTGCCCTGTATCTGGATCCCAAAGATCGAGTAGCATAAAGAGCTTGTCGCCGATTTTAAAGTCCAGATTGCAGTTGCGCATTTCGGATCTTGGTATGCGAACCTTGATACCTCCAGCAGAGAGGTTTTCCAGTATGATTTGGAAACTTTTTTCTGGAAGGTACGTCAAAACAGGGCGCCCCCATTTGCGGATATCTAGAGTGCCTTTGGTAGAAAGACCTTCGGGTGCAGACCATACAGCTAGTCCCATAACATACTGTTGCGGCGGTGAAATTCGTAGCGAAGCACGCTTCTGTCGCTGTTCCAGCTTGTTAGGAATTTTCAAAGTAAGCACTACTGTGCCGTCTGTACAGCCCCGAATGCCGATAATTTGTGTCGTAAACATGAAAAATGTATTGCCGGTGCTGGATTTTCGCACCTGAAAGTAGCAATCCACATCTCTTCCCACCCATGAACTTTTCAGGTTCGTAAGTTGGCTGCACTCAATAGTGACTGTTTCTTTGTTGATAGTGGTCAGCAGGCAGGAGGTAGAACGGCGTTTTTCACCCTTGGAGTGAAATTGCAGTTCGAATTTCTCGCGTTCATCGCGTGCCATACGTAATGTATTCGTAATATGGGAAGGGTGGAGAACCCAGTCATGCGGGACGTATTTTGCGTTTTTACGGTTTTTGAACCACATAAAGATAATGACTGCAATCAGGATGACAACAATCAAAAGCAGAGCGTAGACTGTGAAAAGAGCAGTTTCCGTTCGGAAGGACGATGCGGAAAAGTTTTTTCCAATCTGTGAAAAGAAGTTATTACTTGTGGAGGCGCTGAATGAGAAGTTGAACACGTAATACTCTGCTTTTTGTACTGGTTAACGCAAGATCAGGTTGAGACAGGACGCTAAAAAACTATACCGAAAATATAATAATGTGAACTGGTTTGTTCTATACCCGAAAAAATGAACAAATGTCTCATCTGAACGGTGGTTATTACGCTTCGGAAATAAAACTTTATTTTGCAAAAATAGCACCAAAATAAAACTTAGCCTTATACAATAACGCATCCAGATTGCGCCAAATAAGTGTAGTTTGAAAAAAGATCAAAAAAAACAGCCATCGCAGACGATGGCTGTTTTTATTATTATTGTATTAGATTTTGCCGAGCTTCTTCAGGTGAACTTCCAGACAGGAAATTGCTGCCGGGGTAACACCAGAAATACGTGACGCCTGACCAAGGTTAAGTGGTTGCACGGCTGCAAGTTTTTCCTCTACCTCGCGGGTTAGACCTGCAACCTCGGTGTAATCGAGGTCTGCCGGAAGAGGAACGCTTTCCATGCGGCTGAATCGCTGTACGAGCTCGTCTTGACGTTTCAGGTAGCCAGCGTATTTAACAACAACCTGTGCTTCTTTTTTTGCGTCTTCAGCAAAGTTAGCAATTTCAGGCCAGAATGCTTTCAGGTCATTAATGTTCAGCGCAGGACGGCGTAATACTTCTGCAAGAGTAAGACTCTTGGAAGGATGTGCTTCGCCAAGTTCGTCAAAGATTGCGCGTACAGGTGCGTCCGGCTTAATACGGCGCTCTTCCAGTTCTTCAAGCAGAGTGGAAAGCGCAGAGCGTTTTGCATCGAACATTTCCCACTGGTCGTCTTTAACTAGACCGACTTTGCGACCGATTTCAGTGAGGCGCATATCCGCGTTGCTTTCTCTCAGCAGCAGGCGGTGCTCTGCACGGGAGGTAAACATGCGGTACGGCTCTTTGGTGCCCTTGGTTACAAGGTCATCAATAAGAACGCCGATGTATGCCTGATCGCGACCAAGGATAAATGGATCGCGGTCTGTCAGTGCGCAGTATGCGTTGATAGCAGCCCACAGCCCCTGTGCTGCAGCTTCTTCGTAACCGGAAGTGCCGTTAACCTGACCTGCAAGGTAAAGACCAGGAAGAGCCTTAGTTTCCAAGGTAGGACGCAGCTGAGTCGGGTTCGCGTAATCATATTCGATAGCGTAGCCCGGACGGATGATCTGTGCATTCTCAAGACCGGGAATAGTCTTGAGCATAGCCTTCTGGATATCCAGCGGAAGGCTTGTAGAGATGCCGTTCGGGTAGCACTCAGGGCTGTTAAGACCTTCAGGCTCCACAAAAATTTGGTGTCGAATTTTATCAGGGAAGCGTGCAATCTTATCTTCAATAGAAGGGCAGTAGCGCGCGCCGGTTCCGTCAATAACACCCGTAAACAGTGGAGAGCGGTCAAAACCGGTTTTGATAATCTCGTGTGTCTCTTCGTTAGTCCAAGTCTGGTAGCAAGGAAGCTGTGGAAGAGGGATTTCTTTAGTGCGGAAGCTGAACGGAGGCGGCGGAGTGTCGCCCGGCTGCGGTTCCATCACAGAAAAATCAATGCTGTCTTTCAAGAGACGCGGAACAGTACCAGTCTTCAGACGACCAAGTTCCAGACCCACGCTCTTAAGGGATTCAGACAAGCTATTGCTTGCCGGATCACCAAGGCGACCGCCAGCGAAGTTGTTCAAACCAACATGGATGAGGCCGCGCATGAATGTGCCGGTGGTGATGATAACAGTCTTAGCCGCAAATTCCTGACCAAGCAGAGTGCGTACGCCGGTACAGCGTCCGTTTTCAGTGATCAAAGAATCTGCAGTGTCTTGCCATACCCACAGGTTTTCCTGTGTAAAAATATCACGCTTAACAACACGCATGTATTCGTCGCGGTCAATCTGTGCGCGGGTTGCGTGTACAGCAGGGCCTTTACTGGTGTTCAGTGTGCGGAACTGAATACCGGACTGGTCAGCCCAGACCCCCATCATGCCGCCAAGTGCATCAATCTCGCGTACCATGTGACCCTTCGCAAGGCCGCCAATAGCAGGGTTGCAAGATAATGCGCCGATGTGATCCAAGTTGATCGTCAGCAATAACGTGGTCATGCCAAGGTTGCTCGCCGCCATAGCGGCCTCGGCACCAGCGTGACCAGCGCCTACTACAATGACATCAAAAATAGCTGGAGGGGGTGTTTTAATCATAATTTTTATCTTTGTTATTTCTGCTGCGAACAGGCCTTGCGTTACGTGATGTCTCCGACGGCGCTTGTCAGCGGGACTTTAAGAACCTTTTTGAAAAAAGGTTCTTAAAAATCTCCAAAAACTTTTATCAGCGAGGGTAGTCCGTTTTTTATTACGCTGGTGAGCTTTATGTATGCTACCAATCGTGGATCACTGATCTTGGTTATGCCAAGGTAGTGGGGCTCAAGCCGCGAGGTGGTCATCCTTGGGGAGCAGGCCTCGCTAGTAAAAGTCTTTGGGGAGTCCAGAGGACCTTTCTACAGAAAGGTTCTTTGGCCGCCGGAGGCTCGTCGAAGACCTGCCGGAGGCAAAAACTCGCTGTAAGCGCCGCCGGAGGCATGGGTTTCCCCAGCCTGCCGGAGGCAATATAAACTTGCTTACTTAGTTAGTAGTATCAAACAGCATGGTGGCGATAACTTTTGCGTCACCGATGTTGCATGAGATACGGCTTTTTTCGTTAGGCACGTGTGCGTTAGGGATGAGCTTGCTCCAGCAAGCTACGTTGAGTCCTTCGTCACGCAGATGTGCTGCTACGGTACCACCGCCAACACCTTTTGGCTGCGGAGTTACATTGTAAACTTTCTTGATGGCGCGGTCGAGCTTGGTAACCACTTCGCAGTCTGCTGGAGTCTGTGAAGTGGACTGGTTCGCCTGATCATCTTCGTAGGTGATTGTTACGCCGTACTCTTGGATCACTTCGTCACCGAGTTTTTTGATTTCCTTGCGGATATCTTCGAGATCGTAACCAGGGAGGATGCGGCAATCTACGTAGAATACATCAAGGCCAGGTACGGTGTTGATGTTTGGTACGTTTGCTTCCTTCTTGGTTGGTGTGAAGGTGGAGATTGGAGGATCGAAGAGATCATCTGTGCGATCAAAAATACCGTGCAGCTTTTTGATCTTCAGGATGAATGCAGCAGCAGCTTCGAGGGAGTTGATACCCTCATTTGGTGTAGAACCGTGGCACTGCTTGCCGACTACAGAAATTTTCTGCCAAAGGATGGACTTTTCTGCGACTTCAATCATGGTTCCGTCAGCATCGCCGATGTCTGGAACGAGGATGAGGTCGTCTTTTTTGAAGAGCTCTGGGCGCTCTTTTGCAACGTACTCAAGACCGTATTTGCTGCCGGTTTCTTCGTCAGCAGTAAGGATGAGTCCGAGGGTGTATTCCGGAGTGATATTGTTGTCTACGAGACCTTTTGCAACGAGAAGGCCGGAAACGATAGCCTGCTGGTTATCTTCCACGCCGCGGCCGTACATGAAGTCGCCGTCTACGCGAAGAGTCCACGGGTCGCTTTCCCACAGGTCATGATCGCCGGTAGGCACAACGTCGGTGTGACCGATGATCCAGAGAGTTTTTTCAGACTTACCCGGAATGCGAGCGATAATAGTAGGGCGGTAGCCGCAATTAACGCGGGAATCCGGAGCGCGCATTTCTTCGACATCAGTAATGTTGTTTTCTTTAAGCCAGCTGAGAAGGTAGTCAGCTTTGTCCTTTTCACCCTGTCCGCCGCTGGTAGGGCAAAGGGCAGGACGCGCAGTCATCTCTTTCTGCAGTTCAATTACAAGATCACGCTGGTCATCAAGAAATGTAAGAAGCTGTTCGCTCATGGAAGTTCTCCGTCAGGGAATCAGTGGTGTTTTAGTTAGCAACTTGCCTGACAATACAATTTTCAGGAAGAAAGAATAGAGTGCATCACTGCTGAGCCATCAGAAGTAGCCCCTGATAGTGAACGCAGGGCGAAGCGTGTAAATTTGCATGTGTGTTTGCAGTCCACAACGCCGGAGTGCACTGAATTCTTTCTTTCTGAAAAAGAAAAAGGGAAGGTTGTAAGCCAACCTTCCCCCTCTCTAACCGAAATATAGCTGATTAACGGCCGCGTGCAGCACGTTTGGAAGCTTTAAGTGGGTTGATTTTCACGTTACCAGATTTGTCTACGGTAGCTTTAACGTGGGTAGCAAAGTTACATGCACCGAGGGACCATTTGGCCGCTGGCTGTGCGTAACTTTTACAGTAGGTCTGGCCTTCGAACTCACCGGTGCGCTCGCAGCCCTCACACTGTTCGACCACTGGCTGGCATACAAATCCGTTGAAGAGCATGCCTTCTTCAGTCATTTTAGCATCGGCGAAGCTTACAGCTTTAGCACTCATATTAATTTCCTCCTGGGGTCGCGCGGGCTACGCGCGCATATTATCTTTGAAGCGATGTCCATTTATATTTTTTTGACAAAAAGTCAACTAAAAAACAAATAGTCAGTGTATTTTTACCTAGTCATATAAAGGTAAAATATACGACTTTAAAAACTCTGCAAGTACAGATTGAGACAAATTTGTGCAGTGCAAGGCACAAGAAAAAGCCAAGATCGAAGCATATTTTGTATATGTGAGAGTTTGGCTTTTTTGAAGTAACGCCAGTCAACCGTTGGCGAGTCTTCGAGCCCATACGGGAACAAGTGCCCTGGGGGTGCGCAGCAATGTGCGAATTTGGCTTAATCTGTTAGCTGCGCTTCTGTATCTTCTTTTGCACCCATTTAGCAACATCTTTTGCAGCCTCAATGAGGGCAGGGTAGTCAATTTTTAAATATTTACCGTCTTGGTACAGAACTTCGCCTGCTACCATAGACATGTGAACCTCGGCTCCGTTTGTTGCATATACAAGCTGAGAAACCGGATTATGCATCGGCAGAAGGTTAGGCTGTGTGAGGTCAATTGCAATTATATCTGCCTGTTTACCTTCAACAAGTGAACCAAGATCTGCTTGTCCCATGCTTCGTGCGCCGTTGCAGGTTGCCATGTCCAGCACAGATTGGGCGGTGGCAGCAGTCGGATCAAGTAACTGAACCTTATGCATGAATGCGCAGGAAGCCATTTCCGTGAACATGTTAAGCGCATTGTTGGAAGCAGCGCCGTCAGTTCCTAAGGTCACATTCACGCCTTTAGCGAGCATTTTTTGAATAGGAGCCATGCCGGAAGCAAGTTTCATGTTGCTTTCCGGGTTGTGGGCAACATTAGTGCCTGTCTCTGCAAGTAAAGAGATTTCGTCGTCTGTAAGGTCAACTGCATGAGCCACTGTGGTGCGTTCGCTCAGCAAACCCAGGCTGTGAGCGTACTCTACAGGGCGTTTACCGAAGCTTTCCAGACACGCTTTGGTCTCCGCAGGAGTCTCTGCCAGATGAATATGCAGCGGCAAGTCAAGTTCTTCTGCAACCTCACGACATGTAGTCAAAATTTCCGGTGTAGTAGTGTAAACCGCGTGTGGCATTACGGCCTGACGGATGCGTGCGTTGCCGCGCCATTTCGCTTCCATCTCACGCACAAGCTTGATGCCGGTTTCAAAGTCGGGATACGCAGGAGAAGGGAATACGAACAGTCCTTCGCCGCCCAGAACTCGTAAACCTGATTGATCAACCGCTTTATATGTTGCATCTTCAATTAGATACATGTCGCAGAAGGAGGTGGTGCCGTAACGAGTCATTTCAGCACATGCCAGCAATGCGCCCAGTTCAACCTGTTCTGCAGTCAAGTTCTGCTCTACAGGGAAGATGTGGTCGTTGAGCCAGTCCATGAGCGGTAGGTCGTCAGCAACGCCGCGCAGCAGTGTCATAGCTGCATGTGTGTGGCTGTTGATGAGGCCCGGCATGAGCAATGAGTTGCCCAGCTCCATGGTGTTTTCTGATGTATACTGCGAGCGGACAGCGTCGGCTGTGTCTACGCATACAATCTTGCCTTCGGAGACAGCAATGCCGCCATTGTATATGATGGAACGTGACTCATTTTGAGTGACGATGATTTCTGCAAATAGTAAAGTATCACATGACTGCATTCGAAAACTCCTCATTGTCATCGTACGTTACGGGTGCGACACTGTAGAGGATTGTTCATAGTTAAACAACCCATGTAGAACTGTAATGTTTTTTAGCCTCCGGCGGACAGTGAAACAAGGTTTCCCCAGCCGCGGCGGCAAAAAAAATCCCACCAGAGTTAATAAGAAAAAATCAAATAAGAGGACGGAACATGAGAGTAGGCTGTTTATTAATCCACGGCTGGACAGGGAGTACATTTGAGATGGAGCCGCTTGTCGCGCCGTTGGAAGAAGAAGGGTATGTGGTTCGTAATATAATGTTACCGGGGCACGGGACGACGTTTGAGGATTTTCAAACCACAGGCTGGTCTGACTGGGAATGGGCTGCGGAGAAAGAATACGAGGCGTTGGCGAAAGAAGTTGATGCAGTTTTTGTGATCGGACTTTCTATGGGTGGCACGTTGTCACTGCATCTGGCCTCCAAGTTTCCTGTGGCTGGTGTCGTGTCCTTGGCAGCTCCGTTGTACCTGTATTCTTTCTGTCCGTGGCAGATGAAAGACTGGCGTTTGCCGTTTACACCGATTGTGAAGCACTTTAAGCCGCTATTTCCTCTGAAGAGACGTGATGAAGAACATATAAAGATAGCGCCGTGGGTCGGATATGACGATTTTGTAAGTATGCAGCAATTACATGAACTTATGAAGGGTGTAAAAAAAGTGCGTAATGAGCTAAATGCGATAAGTGCCCCAGTTTTGGCGATTCAGGCTCCAACTGATAAGAGTGTTCCTTTGGGAAATGTTTTTTTAATCGCAAAAAAAGTAGCGTCGCCGGAGGTGACAGTGAAATTATTGCGCATAAAAGAAAAAGTTACAGGACATCACGTGATTACTACTCATGTTGAGACCTCTTTACGGATAGTTGAATTGGTTAGGGAGTTCGTCGGAAGGCAAATTTATACAAAATTGTAAATCTAATTCATATTCAAATTAATAACAATTTTGTTAAAATAGTAGTTATATGCTTGAATATAATGACGATATGGCTATAAAATTAATGTATGGAAAAAGTGAATATTACAATCTTGACAAAAATGAGCGTTTTTAGCTAAATATAATCCACGGCGGCTGCCCCCTCGGGAAGCTGGTCCGTGTTGAAGATTTAGCTCAGAAAAAAAATGCGAATGACGCGCGCGGGCGCTTTGTGTCACTAGGAGAGATTATTTTGCTGTTTAAGCCTATAAGCCAGAATTTTAGCGACTTTGTTATTGATCGTGAAAACGATCGCTGTATCAATTGCGAAGTTTGTGTGCGTCAGTGCTCGTATGAAGCCCATTACTGGGATGATGCTCGTCAGTGCGTAAGCCACGATCATACTAAATGTGTAGGGTGTCACCGTTGTGAAGCATTCTGTCCTACCGGTTGTCTTACTATTAAGAAAAATCCGGCAGACTTCAGAGACAATGCTCTTTGGACTCCTACCTACATGAAGCACGTATACAAGCAGGGCGACACTGGTGGTATTTTGCTTTCCGGCATGGGGTCTCCAGCCAATAAGCCAATCTACTGGGACAACCTTCAGCTTGACGCCAGTCAGGTAACCAACCCGTCTATTGACCCGCTTCGCGAGCCAATGGAATTGACCACCTACCTCGGCTCTAAGCCGGATCAGGTGAGCTTTGAGGAAACTCCTGAAGGGCCAAAACTTACTACTAAAATCGGACCACAGCTTAAGCTTAACTACCCGCTTATGTTCTCCGCTATGTCCTTTGGTTCAATTAACCTGAACCTCCACAAGGCTATGGCAATGGCTGCAACAGAGCTTGGTATTGCTTACAACACTGGTGAGGGTGGTTTGCACCCTGATCTGTACAAGTACGGTCAAAATACCATTGTACAGGTAGCATCAGGCCGATTTGGTGTTCATAAAGACTACTTGAACGCTGGTAGTGCAGTAGAAATTAAAATCGGTCAGGGTGCTAAGCCGGGTATCGGCGGCCACCTGCCGGGTGAAAAGATCGACGAAGAGGTTTCTAAAACCCGTATGTGTCCGGTCGGCTCAGACGCGATTTCTCCTGCGCCTCACCACGATATTTATTCTATTGAAGATTTACTTCAGCTTATCTACGCAATTAAGGAATCCACAGAATATAAGGTTCCAGTTTCTGTAAAAATTGCGGCAGTACATAACGCACCGGCGATTGCTTCCGGTATTGTACGCGCAGGTGCAGATATTGTTGTTATCGATGGCTTCAGAGGCGGTACAGGTGCTGCTCCTACCATGATCCGTGATAACGTAGGTATTCCGATGGAACTTGCTCTTGCTGCTGTAGACAACCGTCTGCGTGACGAAGGTATTCGTAACCACGCTTCTCTGGTTGTTGCAGGCGGTGTCCGTTGTTCTGCTGATGCGATTAAAGCAATCGCTCTCGGTGCGGATGCTGTTTACATCGGTACTGCTGCCTTGGTTTCTGTGGGCTGTACTCTTTGTGGACGTTGCTACACTGGTAAATGTCCTTGGGGTATTGCAACCAACGAAGCACGTCTTAAAAAGCGTCAGAATCCAGAAGTTGCTGCTAAGCGTCTTGCTAACCTCATCCGCGCATGGGGACACGAGATTCAGGAAATGCTCGGCGGTATGGGCCTCAACTCCATCGAAAGCTTGCGTGGTAACCGCGATAAGCTCCGTGGTCTTGGCCTCAACGAAGTTGAACTGGATATTCTCGGCGTTAAACACGCAGGACGGTAGATATGCGTAGGGTTTATCCGAATAAAGATGTTTGTATTGGCTGCCATATTTGTGAGGTTGCCTGCCTAACTGCACACTCTGTTAGTCAGGATGTTGTTATCGCTGCTAAAGAAGAAGTAGCAACAGGCTTACAGCCTTGTAAGGCAGTATACGACAAAGGTCAGATCTCTGTAGCTCTCAGCTGTCGCCATTGTGACAACCCATCTTGTGTTTCCGCCTGTATTTCCGGCGCGTTATACAAAGATCAGGAGACAGGCCGCACTTGTTACAACGAAGAACAGTGCGTTGGCTGCTGGTCATGTCTGATGGCATGCCCTTACGGTGCGGTTCGCCGCAATGAGACTAAGGGTAAGATTATTAAATGTGACCTGTGCGAAGGCCGCGACACCCCAGCATGTGTAGAAGCCTGTCCTAACAACGCACTGGTTTACGAATCTCGCGGATAGCAGGAGCTCGTCCATGTCGTATGTCATAGTTGGAAACGGTGTTGCGTCTGTGGGGGCTATCGAAGGTATTCGTAAAGTCGATACTACAAGTCCGATTATTGTAGTAAGCGAAGAAGATACCCCAACGTATGGACGCCCGCTGATTTCATATTTTCTTGCAGGAAAAATCGGTCTCGACAGAGTAAATCTGCGACCTGATGAATTTTACGAAAAGAATAATGTTGAAGTTAAGCTCAACACCCGTGTAGCTGCCATTGATAAAGCAGCAAAGACCATTACCACTGAAGCCGGAGAGGTGATTGAATACAAGCAGCTCTTACTGGCAACAGGCGGTGTACCATTCATGCCTCCTCTTAAAGGCATTGAAGGCAGCGGAGTATACAACTTTACTACGCTTGCTCACGCACATGAGCTGCTTGATCTTTCTAAAAAGATCCACAGAGTTGTTGTTATCGGTGGTGGTCTCATCGGCCTCAAGGCTGCAGAAGCACTGCGTTACAACGGTCTTTCCACCGCTATTGTTGAACTTGGAAGCCGCGTGCTTTCCGCAGCGTTCGACGATGTGGCTGGTAACCTTGTAGCACAACGCCTCGAAGAGAAAGGTATCACTATTTGTTGTGGTACCACTGTAGAAGAAATTCTGCGTACAGAGCAGGGCGAAGTTATTGGTGTTCGTCTTGCCAATGGTCAGAAACTGGCTTGCGAAGCTGTTGTTGTTGCCATTGGTGTAGTGCCTAGCCTTAATCTCGCTAAGGACGCCGGAATTGCTGTGAACCGTGGCATCAAAGTTGATGACAACATGTGTACCAGCGCTGAAGGCGTATACGCTGCAGGTGACGTTGCAGAAGCTCCTGACATGATTGCAAAAGAAGCTAGAGTAACACCAATCTGGCCTAACGCATTCAGTCAGGGCTACCATGCTGGCCTTAACATGGCGAGCGAGGAAGCATCTCCGCATCCTGGCGGCTTACCGATGAACGCAATTTCTTTCTACGGGCTGCCAACAGCGTCTCTTGGTCATGTTAACCCGGCTGAAGACGAGGGCTGCGAAGTCTTCACCGCTCTTGACGAAGAGAAAGCAACATATCGCAAACTTATTTTCCGCGATGAAAAGCTGATTGGTTATGTGCTTGTGGGAGAGGTCGATTTTGCAGGGTTATACACCGGCTTTATTCGCTTCGGTCTGGAACTCACACCAGATGTGAAGGAAGAGCTTATTGCAGGTAAACCATCTGCATTGCTCTGGCCGGAAGAAGAATTTGATACAAAGTGGACCCCTGCTGCTGAGTAGAGGGCTTTGGAGATAGAGTATGAAAGCTCCCAATGATTTTTGGCATTTTGATAAAGACATCTCTGGTTGTGGTGTCTTTGGGGTAATTGATAAAAAGAGAAACCTGATACCGGGTACTATGCCGATTGATGCAATGGCAACAATGCACGATCGTGGTAACGGTCTTGGTGGTGGTTTTGCTGCATATGGTATTTATCCTGAACATGCAGATTTGTACGCTTTCCACCTGATGTGTGATGATCAGGCAGGCCTTGACCGCGCTGAAGAGATCATCAAGCAGTACTTTGATATTCAGATTTCTGAGCCTATTCCTACCCGTAAGGTGCAAGCCATTAAAGAATCCCCGCTTATGTGGCGTTACTTCCTTTCTCCTAAGGCAGAGCGTCCTAAGTGGCAGGATGTTGGTGAAGATGATTACGTTGTAAACATCGTCATGCACATCAACAACAGAGTGCCGGGTGCTTTTGTATTCTCCAGTGGTAAAAACATGGGAGCGTTCAAGGGTGTAGGTTTTCCGGAAGACATCGCTGATTTCTTCAGATTAGATGAATACAGCGGCTACATGTGGACCGGCCATAACCGCTTCCCGACTAACACTCCAGGCTGGTGGGGCGGCGCTCACCCGTTCACCCTGCTTGACTGGGCGATTGTTCATAACGGAGAGATTTCCTCTTACGGTATTAACAGACGCTACCTGTGTCAGCACGATTACGAATGTAACATGATGACGGATACTGAAGTAGTAGCATACCTGCTCGACCTTCTTATCCGTAAGCACGGCCTTTCCCACGAAATGGCAAGTAAAGTTTTTGCTCCGCCGTTCTGGGATGAAATTGAACGCATGCCGAAAGACCAGCGCGAAGCGTACGAAGCTCTGCGTATGGTTTACGGTCCTGCAATGCTCAACGGTCCTTTTGCTATCCTCGTAACCGACAGCAACAGCATGATGGGTCTTAACGACCGCGTTAAGCTTCGTCCGCTCGTTATCGGTGAAAAGGACGACATGGTATTCATGTCTAGTGAAGAGAGCTCAATCCGTGAAGTTTGTCGTGATCTCGACAAAGTTTGGGCACCCAAAGCCGGTGAACCGGTGATTGTGAAATTGGAGGACTAGTAGGCATGGCTAAAAAATGTACTTTTGACGCTCAAGGCGTGTACTACCGCCAATTGAACGAAAAAATTCGTGAGGCTGTGCGTGACGGTGTTACTGAAATTGAGTTGGAGAATGTTCGCGGTCAGCGCTACATCGGCAACTCTATTGAAGGGCCTGTTCACTTCATTGTTCACGGCGTTCCTGGTCAGGATCTTGGTATGTTTATGCGCGGTGCAACTATCCGCGTAGAAGGCAACGCACAGGACGGCGTTGGCAACACCATGGACGATGGAGAAATCCAGATCAACGGCATGGCAGGCGACGTTCTTGGTTACGCAATGCGTGGCGGCCGCATCCTCATTAAGCAGGACGTAGGCTACCGTGTTGGTATCCATATGAAATCCTACATGGAAAAGCAGCCTGTAATCGTAGCTGGCGGTAAAGCTGGCGACTTCCTAGGCGAATACATGGCGGGTGGCGCAATTATCCTCCTCGGCATGGATTCTACCATGGATGAAAAAGCACCTATTACCGGCAGAAGCCTTGGTACTGGTATGCACGGCGGTATCATCTATCTCCGCGGTGACGTTCCAGAACACCAGCTTGGGCCTGGTTTACAGCTCGAAGCAATTAACGAAAAAGATGAAGCTTTCATCCGTTCCCATGTCGAAGACTGGGCTAAAGCATTCGGTAAGGATGCTGAAGAAGTGATGAAAGGTGAGTTTAAAAAAGTAACGCCGTTCTCCCACCGTCCATACGGCAACATGTACGTGGGAACCAACTAGGCTGTCAGAAAAAGATTCTGGACAGTCTGGCAAACGACGGCTCAGATAGTTTCTCTTAACATGAGGAAATATCTCCTAAGCTTGTCTGATAGACGACCGTAATTCGGGAAGCCCCCATGATTGGCATGGGGGCTTTTCTGTTGTCCACGCGTTGCAACTACACTCTGATGCGAATGTATGTGCCTTTAGGAACTATAACAGTGGTAGAGGAAGGTGAGGCAACCTGTGGAACGTGACCCTGTGTTATTCTCACTGGAGCAGAAGGAACAGAAACTTTGGTAGGAAGTGTTTCTCCCCTTGCTGCGGCTTGCGTACGTTCTTTTTTGGTTATGTTGTCTTGATCTTTGATCAGTTGATTTTTTGCTTCGTCTTTTAACTGAGCAACGCTTTTTACACCAGACTCCGCAGCAAAATCACCCATCCAATCTCGACGTCCTTCTATCAGTTCTTTAAGGTCGTAACTATCAATATTGGAAGCTAGCAGGCTTGCCAGTCCGGCTTTTTTGCTTGCTTCAAGCTGTTTTTGATTCTGGTGGCGCTTCAGCATTGCTGTGACACCTTCAGACATTGTTACAGTTTTTTTTGAAAACAGGTTTGAAACAGCAGAAGAATTCTGTTTTTCAATTTCGGCTTGTCTTTCGGAAACCGACATCCGTTGTGTTTTATGAGCCGTCATTGAGGCTTGCCTAAGGCCTTCCTGTTGCTTTTTGAGCATCTCCTCCATCTGCTCTCGCATTACTTTTTGTGTTTTATTAAGAATACTGGATGGCAGCATGACAATACTCCTTGGTTGTTAGTGATTATTTATTAATCGTTCTTTTTTAATGGAACTTAATAAAAAGCTATAAAGTTAACCTATAACCTGTTGTTATATTATAGTCTTGCGGATAGAGAGGCTGTGATCAAGGTGCGGAGAAATTTTTATATGGCGTTCCAACGAGAAGTTGAAATGCTGAGATGAGAATCTGGAAATGATGAAAGGCCAGAGTGTATGACGTCGGCGGGGAAGAGAAGTTATGTAGAATAGATGTGTATCTTGTTATAAATTAACCGCGGCAATGTTTCGGCTGAAACCTGATTATAACATGTCCAAGGCTGGAAGCTTTGAATCTTGTCTCTGACGGGTGTCAAAAGGGCCTTCTGTTATTTTTGTTAGAATCGCTACCAGTTAAAAATCTTGCATGTTTTCTAACGAAAAGGTACTTGATTCAGGTTTAAAGCTTTTTCTCTTTACGAGCAAAAACAAAGGCTATTGTTGGCTTTAAAGATTACGAGTCGCATTATTTCTTGAGAGTGTTTCGATAATCATTTGATTTAATGGAAAACTCAGAGATTATTTTACTGCGGCAATACGATTTTTTGATAACCGTTAAGGAGTTCTTATGTTCTTTCCAGAAGTAGCTTGGGCTATGGGCACAGCAGGCGGTCAGGCGGGTGACGGTAACCCGATTGCGGCATTCGTACCTCTCGCGCTGATGTTTGTTATTTTTTACTTCCTTCTTATTCGTCCTCAGCAAAAAAGAGCTAAAGAGCACAAAGCTCTGCTGGATAACCTTCAGAAAGGCCAGTCTGTAGTAACTGCTGGTGGTCTCATTGGCACCATCGTAGCTATTAAAGACGACATTATTTCTATTGATCTTGGCGACACCACCGTTCAGGTTGGTCGTCAGTACATCTCCGGCCTTAAGTCTTCTCCTGCTGCTGAGAAAACAACTAAAAAGAAATAATTAATTGAGCAGGAAACTGGTGCCAACCGGTTTCCTGCTTGTTCAGCACAACGCTGTTGTTGTCCCCGATCGATTCTCGTGTCGGGTTTTGCTGTTTGAACAGTATCAAGGAGTTATGATGAGAGAGGGGTTGCGATGGAGATTACTGGTCGCGATTTTTGTGCTCGCAATGGGTGTTGTATACGCTCTGCCTAGCATTCCTGCGATCGGAACATCCCCAATCAAAAAATTCTTACCAGAAGAAAAGGTCAGCCTTGGCCTCGACCTGCAGGGTGGTATCCACCTTGTTCTCGGTGTAGACGTTGATAAGGCTCTTTCCAATAACCTTTCCCTTATGGGGCAGGATATCCGTACCTTAGCACGTGAAGATAAAATCTTTATTTTACAGCCGCGTGTCATGCCGGGCGAAAAGCTTGAGTTCGTACTTCTCAAGTCTTCACAGAAAGAAGCTCTTGATGCTTTGCTTAAAAAAAGCTTCAACCGCTTAGATGCGGAATCTACCGTTCTTGATAACAAGAAAGTTCGTTACACACTGACTTACACACCGGACTACAGAAAATACGTGGCTGATCTCACACTTGATCAGGCTGTAAAAACTATCCGTAACCGTGTTGACCAGTTCGGCGTTGCCGAGCCGGATATCCGTAAGCAGCAGGGCTACCGTATTCAGGTACAGCTTCCTGGTCTTAGCGATACCGAGCGTGCAATCAAGATCATCGGTAAGACCGCTCACCTCGAATTTAAAATTGTTCGCGAAGGTGTAGATCCTGAAAAAGCTGCAAAGGGCATTGTGCCTTCGGGTACAGAAGCTATGCAGCAGATGCACCGTAACATTGACGGAACCTATTCCGAATCTGTTATCGTTGTTAACAAAAACGCAGCGCTTACCGGTGACACTATCTCTGATGCCCGTGTTGCATACGACAACTTTAACAAGCCATACGTATCGCTGACATTTAACAGCAGCGGTGCCCGTCGCTTTGAAGAAGTGACCGGCCAGAACCTCAAAAAACGCATGGCTATCGTTCTTGACGGTAAAGTATACTCCGCACCTGTAATTCAGGACAAAATCCGTGGCGGCCGTGCTTCTATCTCCGGTAGCTTTACTACTGAAGAAGCACATGACCTCGCGATTGTACTCCGTGCCGGTTCCTTGCCTGCACCGGTTAAAATCCTTGAAGAACGATCCGTTGGTCCTTCCCTCGGTCAGGAATCTATTGATCAGGGCATTACCGCAACACTTGTTGGTGGCGCACTCGTAATGGTCTTCATGATGGTCTACTACGGTTTCAGCGGCGTTATCGCGAACTTTGTTCTTCTGATGAACATGGTGTTCATCATTGCTGGTCTTGCAGCATTCGGTGCAACCCTTACACTGCCTGGTATCGCTGGTATCATCCTTACCCTTGGTATGGCTGTTGATGCTAACGTGATTATCTTTGAACGTATCCGTGAAGAACTTCGTCGCGGTCTTACTCCGTTCAAAGCAGTGGATGAAGGTTTCTCCAGTGCTACACTGACAATCTTTGACGCAAACGTGACCACACTGCTTGCGGCAATCATCCTTTACCAGTTCGGCACAGGCCCAATTCGTGGTTTTGCGGTAACGCTTAGCCTCGGTATCCTGGCTTCCATGTTCACAGCTATCTTCTGCGCACGCATTATCTTTGGTCTCTGGATCAACGGTAAGCCGGGCAGAAAGCTCAGCATTTAAGGAGATAGATCATGGGTCTGAGCATTATTAAACCAGATAGTAAAATTGATTTCATTGGCCTGCGCAAATACACAATGGTGTTTTCCCTTGTGCTTCTTTTGCTCGGTATCGGCTCTCTCGCCATTAACGGTGGTCCTAAGTACGGCATTGACTTTGCCGGTGGTGTACTTGCACAGGTTGATTTCGAGAAGGCAGTACAGCCACAGGAAATTAAAGACAGTCTTGCAAGCGCCAAGCTTCAGGGACTTTCTGTACAGCGTTTTGGTGAAGATGATACCGAATACCTCCTGCGTATCTCTTCTGTTGGTGAAGTAGACCAGCGTCTTCCGGAGATTCTGAAAGCACAGTTCGGTAAGAACTTGCCAGACAATCCGTTTTCCATTGAACGCCTCGATATGGTTGGCCCTAAAATTGGTGCTGACCTTCGTTCCGCGGCTGTAGAAGCATTGTACTTTGCAGTACTCCTTATCGCTATCTACATCTCCGGTCGATTCG
Source organism: Halodesulfovibrio marinisediminis DSM 17456 (assembly GCF_900129975.1). Taxonomy (NCBI): domain Bacteria; kingdom Pseudomonadati; phylum Thermodesulfobacteriota; class Desulfovibrionia; order Desulfovibrionales; family Desulfovibrionaceae; genus Halodesulfovibrio; species Halodesulfovibrio marinisediminis. The sequence continues at coordinate 164,655 of NZ_FSRG01000006.1, read as the reverse complement.
AGCAGCGTTGGTTTACCGCTGGTATCATGGCAGCAGGTCTTGCAACTGGTATGTACCTTCTTGATATGGTTGGTGCACCAAAGCAGATGCAGGTTCTCATTGCTATGCTGCTTACTCTCGGTATCTGCTGGAAGCTTAAGCTTAACTACGCGCTTGGTGCTGTAATCGCACTTATTCACGACGTGTTTATTACAATCGGTGTTCTTTCCATTCTTGGTAAAGAGTTCGACCTTACTATCGTGGCAGCATTGCTGACCATCGTTGGTTACTCTCTGAACGACACCATTATTGTATTCGACCGTATTCGTGAAAACATCTTCCAGCGTACAGCACCAACCTACGGGGAAGTAATCAACAGGGCTGTAAACCAGACCTTGAGCCGTACGTTGCTGACATCCGGTACTACTTTGCTGGTACTTATTTCTCTCTTCTTCTTCGGTGGCGGAATTATCCATGACTTCGCACTGACTCTTCTTGTTGGTGTGGGTATTGGTACTTATTCCTCTATCTTTGTTGCAAGCCCAGTGCTTTACGCATTCAGCCCAGACGAAATTCCGGAGCCGGAAGTTGAGTCTCACAACCACGCAGACGGTACTGTGTAAGTATCTCTCGCTTCGCAGATTCAAAGGCGTCCCATTTGGGGCGCCTTTTTTTTGTCTCTAATTCTTAGGGGGGAGAATTAACTAACTAGAAGAGTTATCAACGGTTGATCTATTGATCTTTTTTCATTGTTGGTGGTATGTTATCAATAAAATCTATATTTCACGAACGTAATGGAGGATTGTGATGAAAAACGTGGCAGTCTTTTTGTGTATATTGGGTCTCATTTTAATCTGTGTATCCTTTGGGATTGCGGAAGAAACTAGTGGAAAAGAGCTCTATCGTTCGTGCGCCGCATGTCATGGTGAAAACGGGGAATCCATGGCGCTTGGGGTAAGCAAGCCGCTCAAAGGCCAGACTGCCAAACAGATTCTTGAAAAGCTTAATGGATATGCAGACGAAACATATGGTGGTTCGAAAAAAAGCGTTATGCTCGGCATTGCGAAGAGGATGACAGAAGAAGACCGCAAGAAAGTGTCTGAATACATTAGTGCATTTTAGTTTAGTAACAAGTTCGGGAGAGTGTTCGTGCCATTGTTACAACAATACGGAATGATGCGAATTTTGCGCTTGGTTATAGCAGTAGTCATTATGCTTTTGCTTCTTGTCAGTTTTTCTCGCGGGGGGGAGAAACTACGAGCGTCAAATCAGGTTGCTGAAGCGCAGCGCACATTTCAAAGCTCTTCCGATCATTCAAAACCCCCATCCCTTCAGTCAGTAATGACTAGTGAATACCAGATAGTGGCGCATGGTGATGAAGATCATACAGGTGGTCAGCAACCCGCGGGGGCAAGTTCTGAAGAGCGCAGTGTGCTGCCGCCTAACGATGGATCGGTTCCGGATCTGTCAGGGCGTACCCGTCCTGCCTTTGTGCCTGATTCGATTGATAGCGGAGTTGGTGAGAAGCTTGGCGCAAAAATTACCTGTCCCATCTACTTTACTGACTCAACAGGGAAGCAGGTTGATATTTGTTCTCTTATGACTGTCCCTGTGCTAATTGTTCCTGTTTACTATTCGTGTACCAGTGTGTGTGGCATTCTTTTATCATCTATTTCAGGAGCGTTACCGGATGTTCAGCTTACTCCGGTTAAAGATTATCGAATACTCACTGTAAGTATTAATGATTCAGAAAAGCCTGATCTGGCAGCCCAACGAAAGAAGGAATATCTGAAAACAGTGCTTCAGCGTGATCCATCATTTCCTTTGGACGCATGGTCATTTTTTACGGGTGATAAGCAAAACATAGATGCGTTGATGGATGAACTTGGCTTTCATTATAAGGCGGTAAAGAAAGATTTTGAGCATACCATTGTGGCTATTGTTTTATCACCTGAAGGCAAAGTTGTTCGTTACCTCTATGGCGTAAACCTCCGCTCAAGGGATCTCACGTTGGCATTGACGGAGAGTGATACTAACGCGTCAATATTTTCTGGTAAGCGAATTGCGCAGACATGTTATGCCTACGACTCTGAAAAGAAAACATATGTTGTGGATTCGATACTGGTTTCAGAAGTTATGCTTTTGGTGCTTATTTTAATTCTCGGGCTGTACTTGTTACTTGGCGGGAAAAAGTAACAATAGTTACTTACGAAATCTTATATAACTTCAGACTGATTACTATGCAGGCTATCTGTAGTTTTGGTGGAAAATATTCATGAATTTTGAGCAAGTAAGGTAGAATCGATAAATATACTTTCAAGCAATAGGAGTAGTACGCGTGAGAGAACGTAACCAACAGATGTACCGCGTTCAGAGATGTATTTGGAGAGCACGACATGTTGGAGAATTTTACGAGAACTACTTGAATTTATTCTATCAAAAATTCATGAAATCAGAATCTTATCTCAGGTTCCAAACTAGAGGGATGCCTAAAATGACAGGTCGTTAACTGTTAGGTTTACTATACGCTACGCTTCGCTCCTTGAGATACCAGTGTATGGCCCCATTATGTCTGACGCGATAGACGCCATCGCGAACCAATTGAAAGCATTGTCCCCAAACGAGCGATAACCAATAAACAGGGGAGGGATTATGAATGTCTACCGCTTACAAGCAAAGACTGATACACGCAGAAGTATCTCTAATCTTGCGGTGTTGGCGCGCGTCCCTGTTTCTGTTGCTGTGGCCGTTGTTTCTATGCTCGGCTATCTTCTATACACACCGGAATTCTCTGTTGCTTTGTTTGCCACGGGCTTCGGAAGCTTTTTTCTATGCGCCGGTTGTTCTGCGTTGAATCAGGTGCAGGAAAAACGCACGGACGGGTATTTTTCACGTACGATGTCTCGTCCGCTTCCTCAAGGGTATATGAGGGCAAGAACAGCCCTGTTAATAGCTCTTGTGTGCATTTTGCTGGCTGCGAGCCTGTATGTGCTGACAGCATCAAAGATGGCACTGGTAGTGGCTTTCATGACGCTTGTTATCTACAACGGCGTATATACCGGCATGAAGCGTCGTAGCCCTTATGCGCTGTTGGTAGGCAGCATTGCCGGTGCCATGCCGCCGCTTATGGGCTGGGTTGCCGCAGGTGGCAGTATGTTCGATCCACTTATTCTTGCAAATTGCCTAATTTGGTATCTTGGACAGATTCCGCATGTGTGGATGCGTATCTACATGCATAAGGAAGAATATCTGTCCCGTTTTAGCCCCATCCCTGTGAGCTACTTTGCTCTTACTTACCACACATTACTCATACGTGTTTGGTACTTTGCCTATGTAAGTAGTGTCATGATTTTTGCGTTGGTGTGTACATGGGGAATTGGTGCACCATCTTTTACAGGATTAGCTCTGGGAAGTGTTTTTTTGCTTGGCAGTATGATACCCTTAACAAGGCTTTCCTCGTTCTACCTGTTTGATATCGCATCCGTATGCGTGTTGCTGGGAGCCGTTATCCTACAACTCTAGCCACTTCGGGGGTTGTATTTATGATTCTGGAAACAAAGCTTCATCTGTATATCCATCCGGCTATTCAGGTGCTGGGCATTGTGTTTGGGTATACTGCTCTTTATTGGGGGGGCATGCGTTTTATAACTGTTCACCACAAGATAAAGCTTGAGTTTCCGTGGAGACACCATGTTATTTATGGAAAAATAGCAATTTTTCTGTGGGTTATCGGTACTGCCGTAGGGGTATATTTTACTCAGGCAGAATGGAAGAATTACCAGTTTACTGGTGATCACTATGCCTTGGGGGTCATTATCTTTCCATTTATGCTTGCAACCTTTTTTTCCGGTTATTGGATGGATATATTTAAGAAGCGTCGTAAGTACCTCTGTCTGGTTCATGGCACGTTGGGGGTTCTGCTTTGTACTCTTGTGTTTATTCAGGTCATTACAGGCATTCAAGTTTTCATGCAGTTTGTTTGGCGATAGAACAAATGTTAGGTACTTAACATCAGAAGTTAACGTATTATCCTATTTTTTAAGCAACACGAGTCGGTAGTAATTTTTAGGTTGTAGTGATTCAGCCGTGAGAGAGAATTTTTAAGTAGACCCATCTTGCTGATATAAGTTTTTGGAATGGAGTCAGGTGAGAGCCTTGTTTCACTGTCTTTATCCATAATCCCTCGTGCTTCGAGAATGACTAAAGCTTTCTACCAACTGCCGGAGACCAAAAAAGAAAAAAAAAGCAACATCAAACGATGTTGCTTTTTTTATACGTATCACAAAATAAAATAAGTTTACTGTTCGGCTTAGTCTGCTCTGTAGTGGCAGCCTATGCTTTTAGTATTCCTTTTTGCTGCCATCGTTACGATGTACGCAGTGAGACAGCCGTGGAAAAGATCGATGAGGCGTTTGGAGAGCGGAGTGCTTTTGTAGAAGTTATGCAGATGCTTAGAAAGATCTCGCATGTCTTCATGTGCGCGAGCAAGGCGCTGGGATGTGCGGGTAATACCTACATAGTTCCACATTGTGTTGCGGATTCGGCTCCAGTCCTGTGCAATAAGTGCAGGGTCGTCGTTGTGATCTTCACCGAGCGGGGTCCAATCCGGTACAACGTCACGCAGTTCTTGCGAAACAGTGAGGTGTGCACGTTCTTTAATGTGCTTAGCCGCGTTGTCTGCCCATACAAGAGCTTCAAGCAGGGACGTTGATGCAAGACGGTTAGCGCCATGCACGCCAGTGCAGCTACATTCACCTGTAGCGTACAGTCGGGCAATGGTGGTTCTACCATGCTCGTTGACTAAAATACCGCCACAGCTGTAGTGCGCTGCCGGAACAACCGGAACAGGCTCTTTACGGATATCAATACCAAGCTCAAGACAACGCTTGAAGATGGTAGGGAAGCGGTTTGCAAGGTCGTGCTTCATCTCTGAAGTATCAAGGTAGACGCAGTCGTCTTCGTTCTTGAGCATTTCATCTACGATGGCGCGTGCAACAATATCACGCGGTGCTAAGTCAGCACGTTTATCGTAGTTAGGCATGAAGTACTCACCCTTGGAGTTCATGAGCTTGGCACCCTCACCGCGCATAGCTTCCGTAATGAGGAATTTCTGACCGGAGTGGTGGTGGAAAGCTGTCGGGTGGAACTGAACAAATTCCATGTTGTGCACTGTTGCACCTGCACGGAACCCCATTGCTACGCCGGAACCGATAGAACCTTGCGGGTTGGTAGTATGCAGATAAATCTGACCGATGCCACCGGTGGCAACAATGGTGTAGTCTGCAAACATGGTTTCAACGCGCTCTTCTTCTTCGTTGAAGATGTACGCACCAAGGCATTCATTCTCCAGCTCATATTGGAACTGAGGATTGTCTGCGTGGTGGTGACTTGTGAGCAGGTCAATAGCTGTTCTGTTCTTCATGACAGTAATGTTCGGATGCACCGTGATTTCACGAATCAATCCGTCCATTATTGCGCGACCTGTGTAGTCTGCACAGTGCAGAATACGCGGTGCCTCGTGTCCGCCTTCTCTGGTTAAATCCCATTCGCATTCGGACGGTGCCTTTTGTCTGGCAAAAGGAATTCCGAGGCGTTTAACCAGAATTTCTTCCACAGCATTTGGCCCTTCAGCCGCAATGGTGTGAACAGCTTTAAACGAGTTATAGTGGTGGCCGGCAGTTAAAATGTCATTTTCCAGGCTTTGTGAATCGTTATCATCTGCTTTAAAAACGATTCCACCTTGGGCAAGAGGAGAGTTGCCCTGATCCAGAGCAGAACTGCTTGTAATAAGTGTACAATGTACACCTTCGTCAGCAAGGCGCAGGGCAGCGGTACAACCGGCAATGCCGGAACCGATGACGAGCACTGTCGTGTAATGACGGTTATCACTCATTACAACTTCCTGTTTAGCTTAAGAAAAAATAACTAAGCGCAGGCGATCAGCATACGTTCTAATGCGATTTTTGCGTCCTCTACAAGACCCGCTGGAATCGTCACAGGCTTAGCTGTACCGTTCACAATGTCTTCAAGCACTTTTGCCAGCTTAGGCTCGGTAACTCGTGCCATGTGTGAACAGGTGGATTCCAGCAATGGGAAGATGTTCTTTGACCCTTCGTACTGGTCGGCAAGGCGCTCAACGAGGTTAAGCTCGGTACCGATGGCGATGTTAGAACCTTCCGGTGCTTCTTCAACATACTTAATAATAAAGGATGTTGAGCCTGCAGCATCTGCTTTATCCACAACATTTGGAGCAGATTCCGGATGGATAACAATCTTCACATCTGGGTATTTGGTGCGTGCTTCTTCGATCTGGCGTTCGTTGAAACGAGCGTGGATTGCACAACAGCCAGGCCACATGATGAGCTCAGATTTGCTTACGGCGTCCATATCAATCTGGGTACCGTCGCCTTTAATGTTCAAAATGTGCCATTTCTCTTCTGGAATGCCGATGGTCTTTGCAGTGTTACGTGCGAGGTTTTTATCAGGCAGGAAGAGAACACTGTCGCCGCGCTCCATAGCCCAGCGCACCATTTTTTCTGCGTTAGCAGAAGTACAAACAGTACCGCCATGTTTTCCGCAAACTGCTTTAACAGCAACGGAAGAGTTAACGTATGTAAGCGGAACTACTTTGCGACCGGATTCTTTATTGATGCGAGTGAGTACCTTGTCTACAAGGGTGTATGGTGCCATTTGAGACATTACACAGTTTGCATCATCTTCCGGCAAATATACATGCTGATGTTCATCGGCGAGCAGAGCAGCTGATTCGCCCATGAAATACACACCGCAAAAAACAATGTGCTTAGCATCAATAGTTGTTACTTTACGCGCGAGTTCGAGAGAGTCGCCAGTTAAGTCAACGTGGCGAATAACAGCGTCGTTCTGGTAGTGATGACCCATAATAACAAGGTCATCGCCTAACTTTTCACGAAGCTCGGTAATTTTTTTCTGGTACTGGTTCATTATTTATTCTCCAGATTCAGGTTGCTGACAAACCGGTACAGTGCAGGACACCCTCGGGCAAGCATTCCCGTTTGGTTCGAATTTTCGCTGACAGCCAGGCGTTAATTCGAAAAAATCAGATGATCACATACATCTAAGTATGCAATTATCTGGATGTTTAGTGTCTTGCGGTGTACAGTTTATCTCAATCTGTATAATGAGGACTTATTCGCTCACAAGCATGCTGAAATCTGCAATAGGAGCAGAGTGTGTCAATCTACCTACGGATATGTAATTCGGCCCCAAGTCAGAAGCAAGAGCAATACTGCGAATTGTGTCGAGTGTCACTCCTCCGCTTACCTCGGTTTCGATAGATTCAGGAATATGTTTAAGGGCTTCCTGAATTGCAGGAATATCCATATTGTCCAGCATAATTCTGTCTGCACGGCAGGCAACGGCTTCGTGTACCTCTTCCATAGTGCGACATTCTACTTCAATTGGTGGACACGGGGAATAGGTTGCACGCAGTTTGTTTACTGCTGCCGTCATATTACCCGCAAGGTCAATATGGTTGTCCTTCAGCATGAGGATTTCAGTTAAGTTCTTACGGTGGTTCTGCCCGCCACCCATAAGGACTGCATATTTTTCTGGATAACGCAGGCAAGGAAGTGTCTTACGCGTATCCAGTAAGGCAGTGCCGGAACCTTCAAGCTGATCCACGTATTGCTTGGTCAGGTTCGCAATGCCAGAAAGATGTGTTATAAAGTTAAGTATAATACGTTCTGCTTTTAGCAAATGACTTGCATCAGCTTTAATAGTTGCTACTACGGTTCGGTCTGGAACAAACGCACCCTCGTCGGTAAGGGCATCCCAAGACCACTCTGTATCAGCACAAGCGTCCATGATAAGCGGAATAAGAGGAAGACCGACGACTAATGTGTCTTCTTTACTGATAATCTTCGCAGATAACTTGTGGCCCGGAGGGAAAATTCCTTCCGAGGTCATATCCGGACCGTCTTCATCTAACGCAAGCTGAATAGCGCTATCCAAGAAGGTTCGGGCGTTACCTTGAAAAAATGATTCAAATTTTTCTGTATGCATGGATTGTGTTATTGACCCTCTTAATGGTAGAGGCACAAAGCCAAGAGAGTGGGGGTCGTTCCATCCCTCTTAGGCGGTGTTTAGGTGGCTGCGACAGTTTCGTCAAGCGGTCTTGACAAATGATAAATTTCACACGCTCGTAGGGCTCAGGTGGTTGAGCATGACTGATTCAAAAAAGCAGCATAACAAACACGAAGAAGTAGAAAAAGCTTCGGAAGAAAATAAGGTGGTTACGCCAAAAAATGGCTGCCGCGACGAAGTTACTACAATGTCTTCAAGCGAGTTCGCTCACCCTGCGGACGCCGCTGACCATATAGAAAATCTCTCCATTGAAAAGCAGGTTTGTATGATGGAGCATCTTTCTTCCGAAGATGCTGCGGAAACACTTGCCGAAATGGAAGAGCGTACCCAGACGGATATTATCGAGAACCTTGATGTTGACGTCGCAGTTCGAATTCTTGCCGAAATGTCTCCGGACGATGCGACTGACGTTCTTGATGAATTGGATGAAGAGCACAGGGATGTACTGCTTGCGCGACTGGAAAAAGACGACGCGGAAGAAATCCGCAGCTTGCTCGCCTTTGATCCGGATACCGCCGGCGGTATCATGAACACCGAGATTATTATTCTCAACCAGTCCCTTACCGCAGATCAGGCAATTATGCACATCCGCCGCGAGATGGAAGACAAAGAGATTCCATACTACGCATACATTGTGGATGATGAAGATCGCCTTGTGGGTGTGCTCTCCCTGCGTAACTTGCTCCTGTGTCGTCCGGGTACGGTGCTTGAAGAAAAACTTAGTGATCAAAGCCTCATTTCTGTGGTCTTTGATGAAGATAAAGAAAATGTAGCGCACCTTTTATCCCGCTACAACTTTATGGCAATGCCTGTTGTGGATTATGAAGGCAGGCTGCTCGGCGTTGTAACATACGACGACGTTATCGATATTATCCACGAAGAAGCCTCCGAAGATATGCTCGGCATGGTAGGTGCGGGTCAGGACGAAACCGTCGATACCCCGTGGCTGGAATCTGTAAAGGTTCGCCTGCCGTGGTTGTTCATTAATATGATGAACTCCAGTATATCCGCGTACGTGGTATTCTTGTTTGAAGGCTCCATTGCACAGATGGCGATTCTCGCTGTACTCATGCCGATTGTAGCAAACCAAGCAGGAAACACAGGGCAGCAAGCGCTGGCTGTTATGATTCGCCAGCTTGCTGTAGAGCGGTTTGACCGTGGTAAAAGCTGGAAAGCAGTACTGCGTGAAGCCAAAGTTGGCGCTTTGACAGGTCTTATAGTGAGCCTGTTGGTAATGCTAGGCGTGTTCTTGTTTACGCATAACTTACTGCTGGCGCAGGTAATGGCCTATGCACTTGCGCTGGATATGCTGCTGGGTGCGCTTGCCGGTGCGTCCATCCCGCTTATTCTTAAAGAACTGGGACGTGACCCTGCACAGGCTTCCAGTATCTTCCTTACAACGCTGACCGACGGGTTCGGATTCCTTATCTTCCTTGGTCTGGCTACGATGTTTATACTGTAGAACATTGACTGAAAAAGCCCCGATGAATGTTTTCATCGGGGCTTTTTTGTGCCCTGTAGTAAAGAGGCTGCGTTCAATTGTGTTCTGGAAATGTGACCATGCTATTAGTCTTAAAGACTGTAACGCAGCGTCAAAGGAGTAATTGGTTTTTTGACCTACCGTATGCTACGTTTTTTGCTTTTCAGCTGTCAGTAAATAAAAACCCTCTCAGCCACATGGGGTGAGAGGGTTTGTTGTTGGTGGTGTAGAGAACGCTAGGAAGCAGTCATTTCTTCTACAAGGTCATGCAGCTCGTTAGACATTTCTGCAATTTCCTTAATGGATGTTGCAGAAATGCTGATGCCCTCGGCAGACTTATGGACAGTATCTGCCACTTCTTCAACGGAGCGTGCAATCTGTTCGGAAACAGCTGACTGTTCTTCGGATGCTGTAGCAATTTCGCCCACCTGAGTGGAGTTTTGGTCGATAAGGCTCATGATGGTGCGCAATGACTCTTCGGACTCGCTTGCGAGCGCGTTAGCCTTTTCTACTGTTTGTGCAGAAATGCTTACGGTTTCGAAGTTGCGCTGTGCAGCAGCCTGAATGGTGCTTACACTCTGGGCTACTTCTTCGGTTGCCTGCATTGTTTTTTCTGCAAGGTTGCGAACCTCATCTGCAACAACAGCAAAGCCGCGTCCAGCATCTCCAGCACGTGCAGCTTCAATAGCGGCGTTCAGTGCTAATAGATTGGTCTGGTCAGCAATGTCAGAAATCACATTCATAATGGAGCTGATAGCGTCAACCTGTTCACTCAGTTCTGTGGTGTTCTGTTGTAACTCTTTTGTTGTATCACTCACTTCAGTGATGGACTGTACTGAGTTGAATACAACAGCGGAGCAGTTTTCGGATTCCTGTTTTGCTTCTTGCGCGTTTGTGTGCGCCTTAGCTGCGTTCATGGCAACTTCGGAAACAGAAACGTTCATTTGTTCCATCGCTGTGGATGTTTCTGCAGTGCGCTGGTTTTGGATTTCAACACCGTCGCTTACTTCTTTGAAGTTTTCTGCAAGGTTGTTGGAGTTATCTTTCAGACGGTAAGAGATTGTTTCAATTCTCTGAGCGGCAGATTGGATGCGGCGCTGGGCACCACGAACATCAGTTTGATCAAGCAGAACCTGCATAACACCGACGACCTGATTGTCCTGAATAGTTGGCACGGCTATGTAGTCCACATCAAGCGTTTTAGCATGTGTCTTAACGATAGTAGAAGCACGCTGTATGGATTTTGATTTGATAGCGTTCGTGCAGGCACATCCAGCGGTCTGGTAGTCTTCAGCAGCGAACAGGGTAGTAGACTGCTTTCCTTTGCACGCAGCAAGTGTGGTGTCTGCAAGGGACAGCGCCAGATCGTTCGCGTACAGAATTTTCAGGGAAGAATCGAGCATAAGAACCGGCAGCGGAAGTGCATCCGTAAAGTGGGTAAAGGTGTCTGCCATGTTGTTCGCGTTATCCAGAACTCTTTGGAAGTCACCGGAGAGTTTTGTAAGCGTGCTTCGTTTTGCGATGTTACCGGAGGCAATAGTGGTTACAAGCCAGCTAAGTTCTTGTTCCATGCTGGAAACAGCGTCGCGCATATTTGTAAGAGCATCTGCGATTTCGCCGATTTCGTTTTCCTCGTTAAGAACGAGTTGGGCAGAAAAGTTACCTTTACTTAATGCAGTTGCAAAGCCTTGGATGCGGGTTAGCGGCTTGGTGATAGAGCGTGACGTTAAGAATGATAACAGTAGAGTCAGAAGGAGGGTTGCACAGGAAATACTCAGTACTGTGTTGAAGGACGTGATGTTGTTTGCCTCCATTTCGTTACCGAGCACTGTTTGGTCCTCCATAATAGAACGTGTTACCTTCTCTGCATCGTCTGCAGCCTCATGACCGAGACGGATGATATCTGATTTTATTTCACGAAGTTCCATGAGGTGCTTATATAGTTCATGAACATGTTTTGTGTATTGGGTGAGTAATGATTGACAACCTCGGAAGGAGCTAACCTCATTGGATGTTGAAGCAAAGTTTTCTGCAATGACAAGTTCTTCTTGTGTTCGTGTCATTAAGGAACTCAGATGCTCTTCATTGAGTGTAACATTTGGATCATACATTGCTGAAACGATACTTACACGCGCTTTGGTGAAGGCTATTTCGCAGCTGGAAAGAGCCTGTACAAACTGAGGGTTCGTTCTGCTATAAAACGTAATGGCATCGTTGAGCGTTCTATCGAGCTGGATGGTTATACTTCGTCCTGCTTCAAGTTTGGTCTTTGCAGCATCTTGCCTGGTATGGTATTCAGAAAATTTTGTAATCATTTCTTGAACTTCATTTTCTATTGAATCGATAAGCGCCGCGCGGTTATGAGCGTTGAAGGCTTTTTGTCCGCTTTTGAGAAGTTCCAGCAGATGTGCTTCACGGGTTTGATATTCCGTTAATGCTTTATTTGAATTGTTCTGCATGTACGTGTCGGCAGCTATATTCATGAGCAGTATGTCCGCTTGAATCTTACTGGCAAGGTTCGAATCAATTGCAAGTTCTTGATATGTAGAACATATGTTCTCATTATTATTAAGGGTGATCATGGATTCTGCAGACAGAAATGCCATTGTAAGCATAATAAGTGAGAATCCACCCCAAATTTTGATTGTAACGCGTAAATTTTTAAAGAATTGCATGTCCCCTTTCTCCAGTCGTTACATAGGTTATTTATGTGTTGAGGGGGGTACAGGAAGCAATCTGCCATGCGTTGCACTGGGGGTAGTTAGTGCAAGGCGAAAGAATATTGGAACAGATAGCTCTCCCCTCATTCTTAATAGTTTTTAATATAGGTAAAAAAGTGTAAACTCCTGATTACACAGGCAATCTTAAAGGGTGTCTTTGTTTATCTTCGACGGTTTTACCGTTTTATTTAGGGAAATTCGTGAATAAATACTCACTCACAAGAAAGCTTTGTTTTTCAATGTGTTGTAGTTTTGCAAAAAAGTTAAATTACCATTTTTGGCAATGTTGGAGAGGGGCAGGTTATGTGGCTGAAGGAAAAAGTTAAAGGCAGACAGTTTGAGTAGAGTTTGGAGAAGTAAGCTCTGACAGAACGAAACTAGCCGAATATGTGTTATGGTAAAAGAGCCGGAAAAGGTGAGAGTCTGTAAGGCTCTTTTGATCGGATAGATTGTTAGCTTGGGCTGAATGACTAACGTGTTGCTGTCAGAAGGGCATGTTCCACACTGCCTTAGAACAAAAGGGAACAGAAATGATGGAGATTAACCCGATATATGACAATGCGTGGCTTCTTTTTATAGCATTAGTGTCGTTTGTTTTGCTGGCAGGTCCGTCGTTAGTGGCTATGCTGATAGCAAGAGAGAAGGGGCACCACTATATTTCGCTCGGGTATTTTTTGTATTCATTTATTGGTACCCCAGTTGTTTATCAATCTATTTATTATGCGTCATCAGGTGCCTTCAGGTACTTTCTTGCCGGTCTCATACTACCTTTGTATATACTGGCTCCGATATGGCATGCTCGGAGGTTAGCTATGACCGAGAAGCTTCAACGTGCATCGGAAGCACAGGGGATTAAGCTAAAGTCATGCTACTATTGTTATGAGCCGTTTGATGCCGACAGCACTTTATGTCCGGTTTGTCACCACAGAACGCCTTCAAGTTTGATAGCGAACAGATATGTTTTACTGTTCGGGTTGAGTATACTTACATTTGTTTTTGCCTTCTTTATGTCAGTGGATGAATATTTTCATAATTCACATACATATAATATGTTATCGGCATTTTTTAATGTGGTGGATTTGTTGCCTTATGTGGCTGTCTCAAAATCAATAGAGCTGGCAGGCCTTTTTTTTGTTCAGTTACTTCTTGTTATGGGGTGTTTTTTTTACACTGCAGGACTAATACTTCAAACAGTGCACCGCCTGACTAAAGAAAAGCCTGTTTGTAGCCCGATTTTTTTATTCTTTGTCGCTGTGTATATTACGATTGGACATCCAATTTTATTTTGGTCTTTTACGATAGAGAGTGGTGACGAGAGAGTGTTAGCAGTTTCACTTGCATGGGGCTTCTGGGTTCTTTCGTATCTGCTGTTGTGGGTGTCATTGTACTCTTTGCATACAGAAAAGAAGCAGCAAGATGAGCTTGCCATAACGCCTTGGAATCAAAGCTGACCTGTAGATCGTAATGCTAAATTCGCTATTACGATTGGTTGCAGCTAAGTACCTTTTTCTTATTAGCTTGTTTTCTTGACGGGGTGCAGACCACCCCGCCAAGGGGCTTTTACTAGGTTGGAATCGAGACGTGCAGGGCGTTTAGCTTTTGATGCATTGATCAGGGAAAAAACTTTATATTAGCTGAATATTAAAGTTTTGTAGGAGGATTATAGCTTCCGGCAAAGAGAATTTGGCTTTAGTGATAGTGTTTTTAGAAACATCAATAGAGTAATTGAAGGCGGTAGAGAGGTCAGCTTCAGTAAGGATGGCCCTGTCGAACAGTGCGCCGCCCAGATCACAATCATCAAAAACTGCGTGCGCCAGGTTTGTATCAATGAAAGATGCCCCGTTAAATGTTGAGCGGATAAATGAAAAATATTGCAGGTTACGTTTTGGAAAAACTGCGCTGTCTAGAATGCAATCTGTAAATTCTGCTTTGAATAGTCCCCTGAGACTGCCCCAGTCAGTACCCAGTAGTTTGCATCCCTTGAACTGCACATCAAAAAAGTGGGTTCCTTGGAATTTTGTCAGCGAAATATTACTGTGTTTGAATAGGCAGTTGTCGAACGAGCTTAGGCTGAGGTCTGCATAGAGGAAAGAACATCGCTCAAACGTGCAGTTAAAGAAAGAAACATCTCGAATTTTTTCTTCTAAAAGATCAAGTCCGATGAACTTTTCATTCTCATATTCTTCATGAGTAAAATAGCCTTTCATATGTTATCTACCTTTGCTTATTCAATATATGAAAAGGAATAGTAAGGTGACAGCGAAAGTGTGTCTATAAGATTTGATTTGAATCGATTAAAAAGGACAATGTACTATTGTCCATAAAAAATGCCCCTTGAATGTAAGGGGCATTTTTTGTGCAATTGCTGCTTGTTACGTGAGGCTGAAACGTTAGCCTATCTCAATATCAAAATTTTCTAAGAGAGAGATTGCTTCCGGCAGTGAGAACCTTGCCTGTTTGATAGTGTTTTTGGATACATCAATTTTATACCCGAATGCGGTGGAGAAATTAGCTTTTGTAAGGTTGTTAGAGTCGAAAAGGCAGCCTTCTAGATCGCAGTCGTCAAATGTTGCGTAGGAAAGGTTGCTATCGATGAAGGAGGCGCCGGTAAAGGTACAATCGACAAAGGAGAATTGCTGCAGGTTGAGATTTGGGAACACAGTGTTGTCGAGGACGCAGTCTGTAAATTCTGCTTTGAAGAGCCCTTTAACGTTTCCCCAGTTGATGCCCATAAGCTTGCAGCTTGTAAAGCGTACGTCGAAAAGGTGGGTTGCTTGCAGCTTTGCCAGCGACAGATTGCAGTTGCTGAAGTCGCAGTTGTCGAATGAGCAGCTATTGATATCCGTGTACTGGAATGAGCATCGTTCAAATGTGCAGTTAAAGAAGGAAATATCTCGAACAGTCTTGTCGGATAGATCTAGTCCAACAAAGTCTTTGTCTTCGTATTCATCGTTTTCAAAATAGCTTGTCATGCCTTGTACCCTTAACTAATTCTCTGGATTGTAAGGTTGTAGAATATAGAGACAGGTACAACGTGTCTATTCTTAAGGTTTGATTCGCTGAGTAAGGACAGGGCAAAGATTGCGCACAAGGCTTCAAGTTTTCAGTTGCTCAACAATCCATTGTGCTGATTACAATAAACAAGACAGAGCTTAGCCGCTACCTCGTTCGTTTTTTTGTGTAACAAAGATAATGTTGTTCATTGAACACTCCTGCATTCTAAAATTTTACGCCAAGCTGGAGCCAGAATAGGTTGTTTTTGGTTGTTCCACCAAAGCCGCCTGTATAACCAATTGTGGCGTAGTAGGTATCTTTGCCTACAGTGATGTTTGCTTCTGGTGTGAAGGTTGTATTTTCACCTTGATCGACTACAAGTTGAGTTTCATTGCCCAGACGCATGGTGTTGGAGATTTCCCCATCTGTTAATAGCTGTGTGACACCTGCTCCGATGAGTGGGGTGATACGCCAGTCTCCAGCTGTAACAAATTGTTTTGTCCATTTTAGACGTACATTACCGTAGAGTTCATGGTTGTCCATGGTGCCGTAGGTAATGTCTGCTGAATCGACATTATCTGTGGTGAACGGATCGCGATGTTGCCATACGTATTGCAGTCCTATTTCAGGAATAATGTTATGTCCGTTTATCGTCCAAAGATATCCGAGGCCAGCTTCGGCACGGATGCTAATGGAGTCATGGCGGGCAGTTTCACGGTTAGTTGGATTGTTGTCGGTCATGTCGCTATCAACGTAGAAGAAGGAAGCCTCGCCTGACAGCATGAGATTGTTATCGAAACGTCTAATGCCGTGAACACCGCCAAAATAGGTATCCACAAACTCTTTTCGTTTTCCGTAATCTTCTCCGGTGTAGCGTATGTCGCCTCGTGTGTACCCTGCATGGAAACCCACGTAGCAGTCATTACGTTCTTCGTTAACATTATAGTTGTATCCCAATACAAAGCCATAGGTGTTGCTACTGTAACCGGAGCTGGCTGAGTCGTAGGAATTAACGTACACAGGGCGCATAAATACCGAGTGTAGATTGGGTTGTTTGGCAGTTATTACAGGAAGAACGTTTGGATTTGAAAGAGAAGCAACCATAGTGGAGGTAGCGCTTGAAACACCGTACCCATTATCAGGCGAATCGCTTTGTTGCGGGGTAGAGTCTGGAAGAATGCTGAACATCATGCGTCCGGCAAGGTCATCATGTATAATAGACTGAATATGGCTTTCTAGCTCCATGCTTATCAAAGCCTGTTTAAGAGGCGTTGAAACTTTAGGTTCATAGTTCAGTCCAATTCTCTGTGGTGTTGAAGCGTTTCCGGGGAATAATTCAACCTTAACACCCGGAGGAACATTAACAGATGCAAGCGATGCAAATTGGTTAGGTGTTGCTGCTTTTTGTTCTGCTGTTTCCTGCTTCCACAGTCTTGGGATGTCGTATAGGCCGTTTTTGTAATTATCTGTTAGATGCACGTACAGCGTTGTATTATCAAAGGTCAGCTCGCCAGATGAGTAGATTGTCCCTTGATACATGCGATTAAATACATTCTGTTCATGCCCAATTTCCATGGCATAACCAGTGATGCGTAGATCTGCTGTTGATACGACCTGGTATGTGCTTACTCTTTGGTTTTCAGGATCAATAGACGCTGTAATTGACGGACTCATCTCAGCAGTGACGCGAATTAGCCCTGATGAATTCAATGTTGCATCATTGTATATTCGTATACCACGGGCATATGCAGGAAGAGGAATGCCGCCATTATCTGTATCAACAGAACCACCAACTACATGTACATCTATGGTTCCAGTGTTAGTGATTGTTGCAGCATAGGTTTGTACTCCAATCCCCCATGCATATCTGTCACTACTTCTCCCTGCGTTACAACTCGCCCCTTCAACTCGAACAGAAATATCCCCTGTGTTTTTTAATTCGCCTGATGTTGAGTAAAGGCCGGCTGCAAATACAGTCGAAGGCAGTTCAGTGCCGCTTTCCAAGTACTTACCGCCTTGGGAAGTAACAGACACCTTGCCACTGTTATTAAGACTTCCTGTACTATACAGGCCGTAGGTATTCTCATATGAATTAGGTTTAGAGGTAGAAGTAGACCTCACTCCGCCTATGCTCTCAACAGTGATGCTTCCGTGGTTTTCAATATCTGCCCCCCTGATACCAGATGCATTAATGCTGGACGTCATTCCGGAACCACTTTTGGCATACACAGAGATGTTTCCATAGTTGACGACTTCACTCTCTCCATCAATGCCATATGCAGCAACTCCGGCGTGGGCATATGTCTTAGAAGATGTGGTCTTACCACCCCGACCTTCTACATTGATATTTCCTCTATTAGTAATGCGTACTTCAGAACTATTGGATGTTATGCCGTTTGCCTTTACATTTGCATTTTGACTTGTGAGGATTCCGCCATAGGCTTTAACGTTAAGTGTGCCAGAGTTCTCGATTTCGCCAGAGCTACCGCTATGCAGAATCCCTGTGGCTTGTGCATTGGTTTGCCCTGTTGCATCATATTGAGTGCATCCACCATGTGCTTCAACAGTTACATCACCATTTACCGTAAGTGCTGCACCATCTCCTGTTGTCTGTATGCCTTTCACATCTGCTCGAACATCCTGCACAGTGATAGCCCCAGCACCCAGTGCACCTGCCCCCTTGCCGATAATTACCATTGATGCGTCTGAAGATGTTGTAACACTGCCAACTGAGTCGATTCCTACTAGATTTACAAATCCGTTTATGGTGGCGTTATCTGCTCCAGACGCATTAATCTGTAAATGCTTACTGACATTGAGAGCCATGTTTGAGAATTGGTTCTGTATGTCATACAGGGCAAAATTATTTCCATCGATTGATAGCTCGTCATATACAATTGATGATGCAATTGTGTATGAATCTGGAGCCGCTGCTCCTTGGTTATCAAAGAATAGTCCCCAGTAATTTTTATATGAGGGGGAGGAGACTATATACGGAGCTGTAATTTCTTCCGCATACCCCTGAGACTCGAATGGATTTGTGACATGTTGGGCACTGACGTCAGCTGTTGCATTAATCTGGGAACTGGCTACTAATGCTATAACTAGACAGACGCTTCTTATTGCTTTTAGCATGGGAATATTGTGTTCCATACGGCTCCCCCTGATATGTTTATCCAGCATTCTTAAATATAACTAACTGGTTTTGTTGCTAACTTTTAAAAAGAAACAGTTCGTTATATATGAGTTAGATAAAAAAGTGATATTATTTTATATAGTTGTATGGAGCTGGAGTGTTTTTTCTTAAGGGGCTGTCTCAGACGAGTAACCATTTCCCAAGTTTTTTTATCCGTTTGAGAATGTATGAAAGGTCGTTTCGGGGAATGTATGTGAGCTAGTGGGGAGGCTGGTTCTAGCGTAGCTGGTCTATGATTTAGATAAAAATAAAAAGAGCCCAAGCACCTGAGAGTGCTTGGGCTCTTTTCTACATTAATGTTGCGTTGCTTAGTGCGCGTTTTCCGGAAGCGCAGCGTGAACGCGTCTTGCGAGATAGATAAACGGAGTATCCATCACGGAGACGATGGCTTTAAAGATTACTGTAGTGGCAAGAATCTCAACAAGCACTGGTGTCGGGAATATGCCGTAAAAGGCCACAAGACAGAAGATAGTTGAGTCGAGCAGTTGTGAAACAAGTGTTGAAGCGTTGTTACGCAGCCACAGCATTCTACCGTTTGTTTTTTCTTTCCAGAAATGGAATGCCCATACGTCGTGCATCTGAGATGTGATGTATGCGAGCATGGACGCAACCGCGATACGTGGAAGGAATCCAAAAATTGCTTCCAGATGCGGCTGTGCAAAGTCGTCCGCAGCAGGGGAGAAGTGCAGGGCAACCTGCATGTATGCTGTCATAAGGACGAGGGTTATAAAGCCGAGCAGAACACCTTTTTGTGCTTCGCGTTTTCCGTAGAATTCGCTGAGCATGTCCGTTGCTAAGAAAACACCGGCATACAGAATGTTACCGAGTGTAGTGGTAAGCCCGAACAGTTCTACTGTTTTAATAACTTGAAGGTTACAAATGAGAAGGTTGAAGACAATAACGGCAAACAGGCCGATTCTGCCAAAGAACCTATAGAGCATCAGTGCAATACAGAGATCTGTAATTGCGAAGCTAATCCATAATACTTCGTTCACGACGAATACTCCTTGAAGCGGTTAAAAACCGGGAAAACAGCCCGATTTTTCGGCTCCGTAAATAGGCTCTTATCGTCATGAGGTCAAGTTGCGTAGCCTCCGGCAACCAGCAGGCTATTGTCAGGATAGAGAATGCTTACCTGATTTTTGCCTTCATCTTTTGCACGATAGAGCGCGGCGTCCGCACGGCGGATAATTTCCACTGGCGGCTCTTCATGAGCAATGTCGATGCATGATACGCCAAAGCTTGCAGTAGCGTTAAGTATACCCTTGTCGGTTGCAAAAGCATGCTGCTCTATCTGGCCGCGGATTCGTTCTGCCAAGGCTATCGCATGGCTTGCAGCCGTGCATGGTAATAACACGGCAAATTCTTCCCCGCCGAAACGTGCAATGTAGTCGGACGTACGTAACGATGTACTAAGAATGTTGCTGAATTCTTTTAATACGGCGTCACCGGCAAGGTGCCCGTATGTATCATTAATACGTTTAAAATTGTCAATGTCTGCAATCATCAGACATAAGGAATGCCCGTAGCGTCTATGTCTGGTGTCTTCTTCCTTAATTCGCGCATCAAAATGACGTCTGTTGTAGAGGCGCGTTAAGCCGTCAACATCAGCATTGTGCTGGGCTGCAGTGTACAACATGGCATTATTAAGCCCCAGCGAGAGATGCGAGATTGCAGAACGTAAAATTTGTATTTGATCTTTGCCGAGTTGCGGTTGCTCGTGACACTGAACCAGTACCGCGCCAAATGATACACCGCTGTGTTCGAGGTCAATGGCAAGTAATGTGTCAGAAGAGGGCTCAATGTCTGTTTTCACAGTGCCCATGTAGTTCATGTCTGAGCTGACAACTTTATCACCAAGCAGGCGTTCGGCATGTATTTTGAGTATTTCTGCCCATGCATGGGATACGCTGTTCTTTTCGTTGCTTGCAACGTAGATGGCAGCATGGAGATTTTCTGAGTGCTGCGGAGACCAGCAGATGGCGTTAATTGCTGAAACTGGCAGCAAAGTAACAAGTTCTGTCTGTGCTGCGCGTAAAATTTCTGCCGGATCAAGGTGCTGCGTTACTTTTTCCAGAAATGATACGATAAAGCTGAGCATGTCATTTTTGCGCTCCAGCATTTCGCGTTCCAGACAAATCTCGCGCGTCATGTGCATGATGTCTTGATACAGGTTCTGTGTTTCTACAGCAGAAAGAATTACTTCACGGGCTCGCTCTTTTGTAATCGGCGGTTTGATGATCTCTGTGAAACCACATTCAAGCAGTGATTCGAGTTCTGCAAGATCGTATTTCCCTCCCATGATTAAAATGCGAGATGCAACATCAATATGTCCTCTGGCATTTGATGGAAGTGCTTGAAGCGTATCCCACCCTTGTTTGGAGATCCAGATAAGGCACGGCTCTTCTGCTTCCATCTGGTCAACCGAAGGAGTGACACCGACAGGGAAACAGCTAAGTGCAAATCGATCACCGGCTGCGTGCCGAATGACTTCTGCATCTTCAGTATTAATGCCCAGTCCCCACATGAGCTTCTTAGTATGGCCGTTCACGGTATCCTCCGAAATAATTGCGGCAATAATTGCCGATCAAAAAGATAAAACTGGCGTATATGCAGTTTTAGCAAATTGCGTGCCGAATTGCTTTTTTTGCTGGTGCGCAAGGAGAAAAATGAAAAGAAATGAGAACGGATGAGGGGGGTGGTCAAAATTCTGACTCGCGATGTTGTATGTATACTCAGTATAACGTGGCGAAAATGCTGGCAAGAAAAAACCCCCGCCAGACGGGGGTTTTAAAATATATAGTAATGTATGAAAAACAGATCGAAAGTTGAAACTGATATAAAAAGAATAACAGAAGGTGGTTATGAAAGCGTAAGAAAAATTATTTTGCAAAAAGTTGCTTTGCCGTTTCTCCAACCTGTAAAGCAATGGATTTATCACTTAACATGGCGATGTGGCTTACAGGTTTGGTTCTAATCACATTCCAGCCCTCAGGTGGGGTGGAAACACTTTCCTGCGGTAGAACCATATTGTCTACAGGAGAGTACATCGCAAAGCACGGCAAATTGATAGCGCCTCTTTCTTGTTCACTCTTTTCAATCTGCTGTATCAGTTTGCTCTTAAATTTCAGCTGTTGTCCAAGGGGACGGACGGAAAATGTTGCCAGCTTGCTTCCCAGCATAGGTGTACCAAGGGTAATTACACCGGCAACTTTGTTTGCATGGTGGGAATTGGCTAGCCAGTTTCGTATCAGCAGTCCACCAAGGCTGTGTCCAATCAAGATCGGGCTTGCTTCAGGATATTTCTGGAAGAATTCTTCCATGTAGGCATTCAGCTTGCGGCTAACCTCATCAAAATTGTCCCCGCTTGAGTAATAGAAAGCTGCACAGTTCGTGAGACCAATCATCTTGAACCAGTGCCGATATAGAACCCATGCTGAGCTGTTATGGAATAAGCCGTGAATCATTATAATTGGTGAATCTGCACTGGTAGGCTGCTTAGGACGTTTTCTCCAACAGCATTGCGATACTGTACCGTATAGGAAGATGCTAACGGTAAAAAACAGTGCCTTGAGAGCCGTAAGAAAGCCGAGCCAGACAGCGTGGAGTGCCTCCTTGCGTGAGGAAAACAGGCTGTCGAGACGTGGTTCGTGCTCGTACCAATAGAGAAAGTAGGACGTAAGCGCGATGAATATACATATCAGAACAACAACAAGTAGGAATACGGAAAGTAATGTCATATCTGTGCCTGCTTTTGGGGGAGTGTTATGCCTCTGGCGGGCGGTGCGTTGCCCTTACACCCCGCGAGAGGTGTGTTCTCTCGATTGCGATTAGGGCTTTGAAAATTTGGTGGATACGAAACAGTCTCAGCTTTGATGGTGACTCGTAAGGGTGAGGCTGCCTTCTTGTTAGATTAATAAGGAAAATGTTTGATTGAAAGTGTTTTGAAGCGTTACTGACGCATTTTGAGAAAAGAAGTCAAGTTAGAGGCACAGTTAAAGTAGTTTTGATAAGAAAAAAGCCCCACCTGATATCAAGGTGAAGTGGCTTATCTTCACGCTTAGTTATCAGGTGGGGACTTTAATGGCTTATGTATTGATCGAGTTATCTGACGTTATTAAAAGGTGAAACCTACTTCTACAGCTCCACCATATACGCCGCTTCCACCGTATGAACCCGCTACATCGATATGGAATGCGCCAAATGGAGAGAATCCGAGACCAGCTGTGACTGTGCCTGGAATAGTTCCGAGCATGTCGGTTCGGTAGCCGGCACGAAGCTGAATCCAGTCAAAGGCATTTAATTCTGCACCGACACTGACAAACTGAGTGTCGTCGAAAGAGTTGTTAAAGTCGTTAATTGTGCCGGTAACATCATCAAAACGTTCGCGTTTTGTGAGTTCGACATCAGCAGAAAGAGTAATCCACTCAACAGGGGTATAGGCGGTTCCTACTGTAACCATCGGGTTAAGTTTGTAGTCTCCTTTTACAGTGGATAATCCTTTATCGTTCCCCTTAATATCAAAGGTCTTCGGGATCAGGTTCTGAGCAGTAACAGCAAATGTTACATCATATTTTGTGTCAAAAGCGATTCCGATATCAACGTTGCCTGTAAAATCAGAGTCCTTAAAGTCATCCCATTTGACGTCGTCGCTATCAAAGGAGTCGACTTTCTGTACGTACTTCATTGTGCGTACTTCCTGAAGTTTCGGACTAACGCCAACATATAGATCACCATACTTCGTAGGGAGTTTTTTAGCTAAGGTCACTCCGTATTCGGTGATATTAAATAAAAATGCACCACCCTGTGATTCTACTGGGTTGCCCGCAATTGCATTGGCAATATCAGCATCAATATTTCCAATATCCCCAAACCCAAATGAATCAACGTGAGTAACTGCAAAAAAGCCGAATGTTAGCAAGTCGGCAGGGATAATAACCGATGTACCCACACTCGCTTGAGCATTGAAAAGTAAAAAATGTAAGAAAATTATGTGTGGATAAGCATCGTAAAGTGTCTTGATGGTTTCTTTTATTTAAGAATAACATCACATAGTAGCTTTGTACTATTTGTTAATAATATACAATATGAGTTAAAAAGACTTACTGCGTGCAAAAAGGTCTTGTTTGCAATTTTGGATGTGGAGGGACTGTTTAGTGGTTTGTAAACACTGTTTAAAATCATTAGTTTTGCAGGCACAAAAAAAGCCAGAACAGAAGTTCTGGCTTTTTTTATTCAACTTGCGCTGTGAGACAGACTAGAAAAGGAAATTTTTAATACCTGTGAACACAATTTGTGCGGAGAGGGCGGAGAGAATGAGTCCGCTGATCTTACTCATGATGGAGAGTCCGATAGTGCCGATGAGGCGCTGAATTTGCGGAGCCACGCAGAGCAGAAATCCAACGGAGAGGATGGCTGCAAGTAGACCAAAGCTACTTGCGATACGGGTTGTCGTATCGGTGATCTGTGCGCCCATAATGAGCAGGGTACCGATGGTTGCAGGGCCGATTACAACGGGGATAGCGAGCGGAACAACACTGATGTCGCTGTCGTCGTCGATGTCGTTAGGGTTTTTAATTGGTGCTTTTGTTCCCTGAATAAGGTGTACGGCAGAAAGGAACAACAGCGCGCCTGCGCCAATTCGGAACGCATCCAGTGTGATGCCGAAGATGGCGAACAGTGTGTTACCGAAATAGAACAGCGTGAAAGCTGCAACGATAACTGCAAATGTTGTGCGGAGTGCAGTTTTGAGTTGTCTATCCTTCGGCATGTCAGCTGTGAGAGCCAAAAACATACTGATCACGAAGAATGGTGTCAGAATGAAAAAAAAGTTGATGTAGGTCTCAGTAAAGGTGGTGAGCATTGATGATGTTGGCATAGTGTACCTGCTATAAAAGACAATAACGTTGCTGGGTGGTAGTCTAAAAAATGCTAATCGTGCAAAAAGTGTGATGACGCTTGTATGCCTGTTCGGTTAACTAATCAAGAGTTTTTTAAGTTAATAAAAAGATAACGTTTACAGTTGATTAAGCTCAAGAGCGAAGGGTGGAACATGAAGAAAGTCAGCACGGCAAAAACACCGGTTTATTTCTTTGGAACGTGTCTTGCGGATATGATGTTTGCAGAGTCTGCAATGGCAGCAATTCGCCTTATAGAACGCGAAGGATACGAGGTTGTGTACCCTATGGAGCAAAGCTGTTGTGGGCAGCCAGCTTATAACTCCGGTTTTCCAGAAGAAGCGAAAGAGGTTGCTTGGAAGCAGGTGCAGCTTTTTTCAAAGCATGACTATCCGATTGTTGTGCCGTCCGGTTCCTGTGCGGGCATGATGAAAGTGCATTACCCGAAACTTTTCAAAGATTCGCCCGATCTTTTCATAGTGAAGCGCTTCAGCGAAAGAGTTGTTGAGTTGACCACGTTCTTGCACCAGTATGCGAACGCTGAATATCAGGATAGAGGCGCGCCGGTTAAGGTTACATGGCATTCGTCGTGTCATGCTATGCGCGAAGCAAATTGCATTGCAGATTCTAAGGCGCTGATTGCTCAGCTAAGTAATGTGGAACTGATTGAGCTTGAGCGCGAACGTGAGTGTTGCGGTTTTGGCGGCACATTCTCCATTAAGCAGCCGGAAATCTCAGGTGCCATGGTTTCCGATAAAGTTGCAGACGTGGTTGCAACCGGTGCATCTGTAGTACTGAGTGGTGACTGTGGATGCTTGATGAATATTACAGGCCACATGGAAAAAGAAAACATCAGGGTAAAGGGTCAGCATATAGCGGAATTTATCTGGGAGCGTATCAATGGCTAGCAACGAGAAGTTCAATTTTGCGCAAAGCGTGGCAGAGGCGCTGGCGGACAGCCAGCTACGGGCTAACTTCCGTTTCGCTACGGATACCCTCATCCAGCGGCGTAGCACTGTGTTTGCAACGCAGGAAGAAACCGACTTCCTGCGTGATGTGGGCAGTGCCTTGAAAAAAGATGTGCTTGCCAACCTTCCGGATCTACTGGAACGGTTTGAAGCGCAGTGCGTTAATAACGGCATTGTTGTTCATTGGGCAGAAACAGCCAAGGACGCCAACGAAATCATCCTTTCTATTCTGAATGAAAAGGGAGCTAAGAAAGTGGTGAAAGGCAAGTCCATGGCGTCGGAAGAAACTCACCTCAACGCTTATCTTGAAGAGCATGATAAGGAAGTTGTAGAAACAGACTTCGGCGAATTCATCATTCAGCTGTGCAACGAACCTCCATCCCATATTATTGTTCCTGCCGTACATAAGAACAGAAAGCAGATTGCAGAAGTGTTGGCAACGCATGTTGAAGGCATGGAGTACACGGAAGATGTGGACGTAATGCTGGCAAATGTGCGTAGTACCTTGCGTGAGCATTTTAAGACTGCAGATGCTGGTATTTCCGGTGTTAACTTTGGTATTGTTGAGACAGGAACTCTGTGTCTTGTAGAGAACGAAGGTAACGGGCGCATGTGCACCACAGTTCCGCCGCTCCATATTGCCCTGATGGGTATTGAAAAGCTTGTGGAGAATGTGGAAGACATTCCTGCTATCTATAGGCTGCTATGCGGCTCCGCTACGGGGCAGCGCATTACTACCTATTTTAATATGATCTCAGGTCCTCGTAAGAAAGACGAGCGTGACGGACCTACGGAAGTGCATTTGGTGCTTCTGGACAACGGGCGTTCAAGAATTGTGAACGACCCTCAGCTTGGTGATGTTCTCAAGTGTATCCGTTGCGGAACCTGTTTGAACCACTGTCCGGTATTCACACGCATTGGCGGGCATGCATACGGCTCTGCCTATCCGGGACCTATTGGTGAAATTCTCGTGCCGCAGCTTGAAGGGTTGAACCCTAAAGGTGCTATTGCAACCGCATCATCTCTCTGTGACGCTTGTGCGGAAGCATGTCCGGTGCGTATCCCGATTCCTGAAATTATTCGCCGTATGCGTGACGAAAGTTACGGTAACAGCGCAACTGCTGGCGTTGCTGGGCACGGCTACAAAAAGAACTGTATAGAAAGTATGGTCTGGCGCGGCTGGCAATGGTCACAGACATCCCCGTTCATGAACAGGATGATGCTGAAAGGGCTTGCGATGTTCGGCAAGTGGATTCCGGTTGCAGGACCACTAAAATCTTGGATGAGTGTTCGCAGTAAGCCGCAGTTCGGGAAAAACAGTCTCAAAGACTTGGTGAAGAAAGAGGGGGTGCGCCATGAGTAGCAGTGCAGAAAGCAGAGAACGCATTTTAGGTCGGTTGTACAACGCACAGCAGTATGGTCGGGATGCCTATGTTCCACAGAAAAAAGAGTGGAACATTAAAAATCGCGCAAAAGATAAAAATATTGCTGAGTTCATTGAGCGTATGAGTGCCGTACGGACAGAAGTATATCGTACCAAGGGTACAGAGTGGGTTGCGGAGCTGCAAAAGCTTGTAGAAGAGCGCGGGCAGAAAACCTTACTGCATTCTCCGACCACCCCTACAGGAAAGGCTTTGGCAGATAGCTGGAAGAAGAAAAGTTCCTGCCAGCTCATTACGTGGGAAGGCGATGTTGAAGACTATAAAGATGACCTCTTTGATTGCGACGGTGCCGTAACGGGATGTATTGGCGGCATTGCGGAGTCCGCAGCCGTTATTTTGTGGCCTACACCGGAAGAGCCGCGGCTGATGTCCATTGTTCCGCCGTTGCATGTTGTTGTGGTAGAAGCAGACAAAATATACACATCGTTTCAGGATGCCATTAAAAAGCTGAAGTGGAATATTGAATTTCCAACTAATGCTTTATTGATCTCCGGTCCTTCCAAGACAGCGGATATTGAGTTGATTCTTCAGTTCGGAGTACATGGACCTACAGATCTGATAGTGTTTATCACAGAGTAGATACAGGATGAAAAGCATTACGTAATAATGCTTGCCGAGTAGAGTGGGTAGACATGTTGTAATCTGTAAAATTCTGCTCTTGAACTGCAAAAAATCAGGAAATTACTAGCAACATAAAAAGCCGAATCCGTACAGGTGGTTAGCTTGTTCAGGGTTTGGCTTTTTTGTATCCAGTTTTCTCTTTGGATATCGAAAGACGCTTGGAAGTACTGATGATCAGCGGTTGCGGGCATTAGAAGCATGTCAGTTAAGTTTTACTTGCAGACTTTACAAGAAGTATACTGCGAGGGTATTCTAAGAGCACGGTTTGGTGTGTAAAGGGCAAAATAATTACCTTGAATATCGACCGTGTTCTTTTTTTTCTTGTCAAAATTGTGACGGTCTTTTTCTGGATGCACAATAATACCAGATTGTTAGAGCTGTTGAAGTTGCTGAATGGAGTGAGGCTACATGTACTACAGGCATTTCAAAGGAAAGTTCTATCAGACTGTTGCAGAAGCGCTTGATACAACAACAGAGGAAGTCGTTGTTATTTATCGAACGCTCTACGCAAGTGATCACGTATGGTTCACGCGGCCAGCGGCGGAATTTTATGGGGAAAAAGAGTTGGCAGACGGAACACATGTGAAGCGGTTTGCACCAGTAGAGAAAGATCAGTTGCCGCATGAAGTACAGGAGTATCTCAAAAAGCACCCTGTACAGGGCTTTCTATAACGTGTTTAAAAATTCGTTTCACCTATAAAAATCAGGGCATTGAACTGCACTCAAAGTTTTTTTTCTTTTTTACATGCTTGAAAAAAACAGTTCAGTCCTGTAGCAAGTCCTTGACTGTAAAGAAATCAGCACTCTGTTGCTGCAGGAGGAAGATAGGATAATGAGCGAAACCGAAAACGATACCCAGAAAAAGAGCATGCACTCGTTTGCAGCAGGCAGTTTGGGGGCCGTGCTGAACGAGAAAGAAAAAAAGTCTCTTCTTACATACATTGCACTCGGTATCATTATTGTTGAATGTGTAGTGACTGTAGTCGCTATTCTTCACGGTGTTACTAACCTGCATCCGACAGCTGATGGGAACATGGAGTACCTTTTCCCTTGGAAAGCGTACCTTGTAGCTGTCTTGCTCGCTCCAATTGCAGTAATGTTCATTATTCAGATTATCGGTATGGGCTTTAACCGTTTTATCAACGGTGACCCGGTGATGACTGAGGTTGACAATGAACATATTCCTGAAAAAATGCGAAACTGGATCCATCTTATCAATGGCATGCCAACAACTATCCTGCTCGCAGGGTTCCTGTTTGTCGGTATGTTGCTGTATAATATGGATATTATTATCGACTTTGTCCTAAAGCTCGGTCAAGCTGCGGCGGAGCTCGCCATCTGGATCAGTGTCGGTCTGGTAGCAGCATGGATCGTAAGCTATGTGTGCAAAATGTACTTTATGTACCGCACGCGCCGAGTCGCTGAAGAGTACGCATTCCGTCGTGAAGTGCTCGAACGCACCGGCATCGCCATCATCGACCAGAAAACTGCAATCACTGCAGACGGTCGTATGCTTATTGCAGATTCAAGCCTTGATGGCAGAAAACCTATCGACATCAGCCCTGAAAATGCAGTTGAAGGTGGTACTGTTGTCGAACCTAAATCTCTCCCGCCGTCTCAGGCGGATAAGTTGTTATAACAACGTGAACACAAAAAGCCCTCGCATCTGCGGGGGCTTTTTTTTTGCTTTTTTCTGTTTGCCTCCGGCGGCCAGAGAACCTTTTTGAAAAAAGGCTTCTCTGGACTCTCCAAAAACTTTTAGGAGCGAATAACATCCGTTTTTTGCGATGTTGGTAGCCGCGAGGAAACTACCTATTAGCTGATAACAGTAATCGCTGTGATAAGGTCGTGATGCATTAGTATTACTATCATTTTTTAACGACAAGCAGTGCTTGTCCGTTATTGTTAGGGCAGGGTGGCCTCCTTGCGGCTATCAACAACTTAAAAAAGGAACCCTTTCGCCTTTAAAAGTTTTTGGAGATTTTTAAGAACCTTTCTACAGAAAGGTTCTTAAAGCCCCGCTGGCAAGCGTCGTCGGAACGGTAGCCGTTCTTGAGGAACGAAAGATTACGGATAGCGATAGCAAAGCGACTAAACAGATTAGCGCTTACGGTATTTTTTATGAGCTTGGATTGTTGCGGCGAGAGATCCGATAAGGGCAAAGGCACCTTGAACGAGGTCGTTTCTGGTCAGATTGCCGTCAGTCGGGGTGTTGAAGAAAACGGAGAGCGTGCTGAGGGTGAAGAGCGGCAGCCAGAAGCAGCAGAGGACATAGGCTGTTAAGAGCTTGGCTCTGGGGATGAGGCGTGTAGCCACAAAGACGAGCATGGCACCGCCAGCGAGTGGGGCGAAGACTCTGTCATAGATAAAGGCTCCGGCAAGATGGATGCTCAGCAGGCGAAAGATAAGACTGAAGGCATACATAATCCCGAAGAAAAGCGGGATAAGGAGCAGCCAACGTAGCCATTCTGGAAGTCTTTCGTATGCATCAAACATATTTTTCTCAATATTGTGGTTGGCTACAGTAGGGGGGATTTAGAGTGTTGAGTGGTGCGCGTTGGAAGCGATGTTAGCGAATTGCTGTGTGTGAATGATTAGCCACTCTACAAAGATAGTATGCTTGAGGTAGTCTGTTCAGCAATTCTAATTTGTTTATGTGTAGTGAATTATCAATGGTGCTGTGCAGCATATGTAGCGGTAACTGTTTATAACGTGGTTGTGTGTGCTAAAAGTTTGGTAAGGGTGCGGCGTATGACGGTGGCACTTCATGGTTTTATGTGATTATTTTGAAGTTATTGAACAATGTTTACGTTTCAGACTTTGGTTGATTGACATATAAATTTACGCGGTGTAGCAGGGGGCATCTTAACTACATCCAAAGAGGTTTTTTTGATTAAAATTCAGATGGATATTGTAAAGCTGGTTGTTAGCGAAAGCCGCAACCAGTAGGCGTTTGGGCAGACGTAGAGCACATGGAACGGCTACTACGTCTGGTTTGTAACAACTACTTATCACGCTTAATACTGGATATGCTCCAATTCTGTTGGGGCAGACTTGTTGTTTTCGTTTAGCAACCACTTGTTTGCGTATGTTCTTGAGGCAGTAAGAACAACAACTGTTGTTCGTCATACCTGATGTTACTTGTTGGATGAGATTCTTATAGAATACTCGTTTCCACACTCAAGGAGTGGATTCATGCTGATTAGAAACGAACAAAAAGACGACGCTGGTCGTATATCCCAGATACACTATGCTGCCTTTAACGGGCATCCAATGCATGCACCCGGTGCAGAACCCTTTGAGCATCTTATCGTAGAATATTTACGTGCGTTTGATGCATTGACTCTTTCGCTGTTGGCGGAAGAAGACGGAGAAGCAGTAGGGCATATTGCCATATCTCCTGCAATCGTCGGGAAAGACAGTGAAGGGTGGTTTTTGCTTGGTCCTGTTGGCGTTCTTCCCGATCGACAAAAGAGCGGGGTCGGTTCTGCATTAATTCGTGAAGCGTTGCAGCTGATGCAGGAGATGGGCGCAAAAGGCATAGTTTTGGTAGGTTCACCTGAGTATTACAACCGTTTTGGTTTTAAGAGTCTGTCGGGGCTTACGTACTCTGGGGTGCCAGACCAGTTTGTTCTTGGTTTGTCTTTTACTGAAAATGCCCCGCAGGGCGAAATCATCGCACATGAAGCGTTTACTCGACAACATTCGTGTACGAAGCCTGAAAGGGAGGTGAGTGAATCCCCTCGTGGAATGCGTCACTACCTTTCTGTAAGCAGGTCGTTACGTTCACGCTAACTTACTCCGTTGGGTTCCCTTGTTGTAGTAATATGAAAGACCAACTCACTCTTTCAGTTGTTATGGGTGATCAACGCCGGGGAATAGAGTGTGTGACCATAAAAGACGAGCACAGGATGCACGTCGAACCACTGGCAATTATGCTTTAACACTGAATAGCAAAGGGCTGTCCTTACATAAGGACAGCCCTTTTTTTGTAGGAAATTGCTGACGTTACAGTCCGTGAGTTTTAGAGGATATATGTGTTGGCATCGTGTAGTATAAATTGCCGAAATAACCTGTTGTAATTACAGGAAGACGATAACCCCTGATGTTACCGACTCTGAAAGGTAATTTCCTCGCGGCTACCAACGTCGTAAAAAACGGATGGTGCTCGCTTCTAAAAGTTTTTGGAGAGTCCAGAGGACCTTGTTTCAACAGCGGTAGCTGTTCTCGAGGAACGAGGGATTACAGATAGCGACAGTGTAACAGGTTCTTTGGCCGCCGGAGGCAAATGTCGTCGGAGACAGTCCAGCAGGATAACCGAAGACACCTCGCAGCTTATGCTTTGGTCAACTGCCAGCAACGGTAACAACCGAGGGCGGAGCGTATGAGCATCATACCGCCGGTTGCGAGCCAAATCCACAGGAGCGGCTGTAACGGCTGAACTGTTGTTATGAGCCCGATGAATCCGATACCGATGATGCAGGAAATGCACATGGCATTTCGGGTAAATGCGAAGTCTCCGATCCCCCAAAGGATGCCGTCTGTTGCGTAGGAGAGCGAGTTGGTTGGCTGTGAAAGCGCTACGACTGTCCATGCAGGGAAGAATACAGCCCAAGATTCTGTTGGGATGAGAAATTTTGCGAACAGGTCTGCTCCGGCAATCATGAGTCCGCCTGTAATTATGCCTGTGATGAAGCTGTATTTAAAGGTTTGACGGATGACCTGTTTGATCATTGTGTTGTCATTTTTGCCTTTGAAGTAGCCTGTGAGACTTTGGCCTGTGATGGCAAAGGTGTCGAGCAGCAGAGTGTTGAATACTACGAACTGACGGATACCCTGATGCGCTGCACCCTCGATGGCCCCAGCTTGTGTTGCTGTACGTGTGCAGTAGAGCAGGAACGCGATGACCAGCCCTGTGCGGACGGTCATGTCCCAGCCGATGGAGAGTAGACGTTTGCAGCGAGGCAGATCAAATTTTGGAGTGAGTTGTAGTTTTTTGTGTAACGCGTACAGGGTGATTGCCATGCCGACATATTGACTTATGGTAGTCGCCAGTGCGGCACCTGCAACCCCAAGCTCTGGGAACGGACCGATGCCGAAGATGAGTAGCCAGTCGAGAAGCACGTTGAGTGCGTTGACGATGGTGGTCACGACAAGCGGCGTACGCATATCTTGCAGACCACGGAAAATGCCGAAGGCAGCCATCGTGAAGAGCACTGCGGGACCACCTGCAAGCCTGCACGTCATGTAGCTGATGGACAGATTTTGCATGGCGCCTTCTGCGCCCATGAATTGCGAGATTTGCGGCAGGAACAGTAACGGCAGTAACCACGCAATAAGCCCGATTGCTAATGCAAGCAGGAGGGCGGTGCTTGCTGTGATGGATGTTGTTTTTTTGTTGTCTGCACCGATACAGTGAGAAATTTCTGTCTGTGTGCCGATTCCAAGAAAGTTGAAAATCCAGAATGCGGAGGTAAGCACCATGGTGCCGATGCCGAGTGCTGCAAGAGGCTCGGTGCCGAGGGTTGCAACGAAGGCGGTATCAACAAGACCGGTAAGCGGCTCTGCAATGAGGGACAACAGAACTGGAATCGACATGCTTGCAAATGTCTTTGCAGGTGCATTTTTGTAAGCATGTTCGTTTAATTTTTCAGCAGAGGTGCTCATGCGTCGTTACTCCAAAAATCAATACAAAAATAGGTCTCGTGCTGTGATAGGCGACATATAACTTGATACAGCGCTGTCAACTTTTCTCACTATACACGAAAGGTAATCCCCTTGCGGCTACCAACTCTTTTTAGAACGGGCTTTCCTCGCTCCTAAAAGTTTTAGGAGAGTCCAAAGGACCCTTTTCCAAAAGGGTTCTTTGGCCGCCGGAGGCAAAAAAGAGCGTAAAAGTAAAAAAGTCTGCATCCAGTACCTCGGATGCAGACTTGATGTGTACAGTTGTAACGTTAGTCTTCTTCGACAAACGGGTTGAAGTACCCGAAGTCAATCCAAGGACAGGCTTTTTTGAGTCTTTTCTTGAAGAAGGTAAAGCCCATGCTTGCGCCGAAATCGATATCGTTGAGCAGTTCCAGATACATTTCAGGGTCGATGTTCAGGTTGCGCAGCTGAATGAAGTCGAGCTTTGTGTCCGTAATAAGGTTTACCAGCGCTTCAAATTCCGGCTCGGAATCTGTTATGCCAGGGAAATAAAGCAAGTTGAGGGAAACCCATTTGTTGCGTGCTTTTGCTTCCAGAATGGACTGTTTTACGTCTGCAAAACAGTACCCGTTCGGACGGTAGTAGAGGTTGTACACTTCTTCACGGGCAGAGTTAAGACTCACTCGGATGGATGACAAGCCTGCGTCACAAAGTTTTGCCACTTTGTCCGGCAGGGAAGCGTTGGTGTTCATGTTAATGGTACCGCGTCCGCCTTCTGCACGGAACATGGTAATCGCTTCGGTGATCATGTCTGCCTGAGTCAACGGCTCGCCTTCACAACCCTGACCGAATGAGAAGATTGGCTTTTCGGTTTCGTTGGCTGCATGGTGGCGCATTACGCCGCATACTTCTTCCGCAGTCGGGGTAAAGTCCAGACGATCCTGCGGGGAAGCACAGATTTTGGAACTGTCATCCTGAAAAGAAATACAGCCGATGCAGCGGGCGTTGCAGGTGCGGGACGTAGGCAGTGGTGCCTCGTAACGACCGATTGCAAGGTTCTTCGCTGCAGGACAGGAGTACTTGAGCACACATTTATTCATGATGTGCTGCATGAGGCGGTTTTCTTTGTAGTCTTCTAAAATTTTGTGCGCAAACCGGTTAATCTTTTTGCCGGAGAATCCACGGAAAACCTGACGTACATCCTGATCTACCTTTTTTGCTGCAACATAAAATTTGCCGTTGGCATAGCCGACAGCGCCGTATGCAAACAGCGGAAGGGTAGGAGCGTCTTCGTCGGTTTGATAGGCAGCATGGGCTGTAATGGTGTGTGCAGGCGCAACAAACGCTGCTACAGCAAATTCTTCCATCTGCTCAACTTCACCGTCTTCCGGATCAAGTCCAAGGGCGCGGCGGCCTGGCATCATGAATATGTCACTGCCTTCAGGAAGCGGCATCAGTTCATCCGGACGCGGCTGAGCAAGGTCATTGCCACGGCGGCACAGCATAAGCAGTTCTGGATGATCGTAAATATTACCGTCTTTATCTGCCACAAGAAGCCTTGGGCGAATTTTTGAAGAAGCCATTGTATCTCTCTATAATAAAATCAGACGTTGGCGTCTGTGTAGTGAAATTGTTTGAGTGGGTGTGTCATACATAAAAGTGTAGGTGCTGGCAAAAAGTACTTTTTTGGTCTACTTTTGGCCTCGGCAGGAAAAAAAATTATTTATATGCCCTTAAGTTAGTTGAAGATGACCCGATAGGTGTTTCAGGTTGCTTGTATCTAATGCACACGGTGTGTGAAAATGTATATGTTTATTCACGGTTAACCGCATATAATTTTGAGCGGTGACGCTTTTGTAGCCTTGCTGCAATGTTTGAATAATGGCTGGACATGCATGGTATGCCTTCGGCTGTTTTGCGTAAGTTCATGGTTCTAGCTGGGCGTACTTCGGTAAGCATATTAGAGTTGTTTTTTAATGGAGCCACATTGTATGGAATTTTCGTTTTTTATTGTTCTGGCGTGTGGTGTCACTTTGATTCTTATTCTTTTGTCAGTGCTGAAAAAGTATAATGATCTGCGTGATACGCTTGCAAGGCTGGAAACAGAAAACAATAGCATGGAAATGAAAAAGAACGCCTATGAAGCAGAAATAGGCGCTCTGAGTGAGCGAATCGCAGAGTATACAAAAGAATATATGCTGCTTGAACGAGAACTCGCAGAATCCCGTCAGGTGGAAAATGAGCGTGCTCTGGAACAGGAACGCTATAAATATATGTCATTTACAGAATACCTGATCTCCCAAGGGCACATTAATGAAGATGATGTAACTAAGGCAGAAATATATAAGAAAAAAAATGTCAGCTCTATGAGCGTGGCAGAAGTGCTTGTGCTGTTTAATCGAATACCCTCTGATGATATGAAGATATATCGTGAAGAGTTTAGAGCTGTTACAGGCCAATAGCGGTCATACTTATTTCAATGCATAGCGGCGTAGAGAATTTTTACATAAAAAATTCTCTACGCCGCTTGCTAATTGTGCAACATTCGTTTGTAATAGTGAGGTTGTTGTTTGTTCCATTGCTCTTTCTACCTACCCATTAGGAAGTGACATCATGTCTATTTTAGCAAAAAACACGGCTCTTGCCGGGTTGCTTGAAGCACATATTGATGAGTTAGTAAAAAAAGAGCGTTTGGAAGCTGATGTTATCAAGCAGGCTATTGAGAATGGTACTATGGTACTCCTCGGTAACCCTGAGCACCCTGAGGTAACTCCGACGCTGGTCGGTCAACCAGCGTCTGTTAAAGTTAACGCCAACATCGGTACCTCTCCGTTGAAAAACGATTTCCGCTGCGAAATGGTTAAGCTGCAAACTGCCATTAAAGCAGGCGCGGATACCGTGATGGACTTATCCATCGGTGGTGACCTTGATGAGATCAGAAGAAATATGGTTTCTTCTACCAAGCTTCCTCTTGGTACTGTTCCAATGTACGCGGTTGCGCAGAAATATCTCGATAGCGACCGTGATCCTGCGGACATCAAGCCGGAAGAGTTGTTTGAAGAAATCGAAAAGCAGGCAAAGCAGGGCGTAGACTACATGACCGTTCACTGCGGTCTCACCATGCGCGGTGCTGAGTTTGCTACTAATGGCAGCCGTACCATGGGCATTGTTTCCCGTGGCGGTTCCATCCTTGCTCGTTGGATGCTGAAAAACGGTAAGGAAAACCCGCTTCTCACTGGATACGATCGTATTCTTGAGATTGCACGCAAGTACAACGTGACTCTTTCCCTTGGCGATGGTCTTCGCCCTGGTGCTGGCACCGATGCTGGTGATGCAGCACAGTGGGAAGAAGTTATGGTTCTCGGTCAGCTCGCTAAACGCGGCCTCGAAGCTGGTGTTCAGTGCATGATCGAAGGACCGGGACACGTTCCATTAAGCGAAGTTGAAGCACAGATTATCAGCATTAAGAAGCTCACCCACGGCGCACCGTTGTACGTTCTTGGACCGCTCGTTATCGACAGCAGCCCAGGTTACGACCACATCGCAGGCGCAATCGGTGGTGCAATCGCTGTTAAAGCTGGCGTAGACTTCCTTTGTTACCTGACTCCGGCGGAACACCTTACCCTGCCAAGCATCGAAGATGTGCACGCAGGCGTTATGGCGTCCCGTATCGCAGCTCAGGCTGCAGAAGCTACCATGGGTAGACCAGCAGCTGTAGAACGCGAAATCGGTATCTCCCGTGCGCGTAAAGCTCTCGATTGGGAAGGCATGAAAAACCTTGCTCTCGATCCGGAAATGGTTGAAAAGCGTAGAGAAGAACACAAAGATAAACGCGAATGCGCCATGTGCGGCAAGTTCTGCGCTTACAAGATGATCGAAGAAGATCCTCAGAGTTCTAACTAATCTCGCACCTAAAAGACCTGATACATCCCCGCGTATCAGGTCTTTTTTTATGCCCAATTGTTGTTGCACATCCACTCGTTATGCCTCGGGCGGGGCTTCTTTCTTTTTTTGCCTCCGGCGTCCAGAGAACCCTTTTGGAAAAGGGTTCTCTGGACTCTCCTAAAACTTTTAGGGGCGAAGGGCATCCGTTTGTTATGACGTTGGTAGCCGCGAGGGGGTTACCTTTCTGTGATGGAAGAGTCGTATGAAATTAAGTTTTTCCCATAGGGGCTTTTGACAAAAGGTAATCATGGCGCTAGGTTGTACGTCTTAGTTTCAATGTGTTGTTCAGGGTATTCAGTTGAGTTCCCTTTACGATTTTCACAAGTAGAAATGGATTGATAGAGAATGAAGACCTACGAAGATAAACTCAGTGCCTATTTAACTGGTCAAATTCCTT
This sequence comes from Halodesulfovibrio marinisediminis DSM 17456, assembly GCF_900129975.1. Classification (NCBI taxonomy): domain Bacteria; kingdom Pseudomonadati; phylum Thermodesulfobacteriota; class Desulfovibrionia; order Desulfovibrionales; family Desulfovibrionaceae; genus Halodesulfovibrio; species Halodesulfovibrio marinisediminis. Next base: position 127,246 of record NZ_FSRG01000006.1, on the reverse strand, counting down.
CTGCTGAGCATCTGGTGTTTGAGCAGTCTTGCCATAGTGTGGCAGAAGCGGCAGAGGCTGCTGATGCGTCACCAGATGAGCTTGTAAAGAATGTGTGTATGGTCGATTCAGACAATAACCTTATCGTGGCTATTGTGCGTGGTGCTGACCGTGTAAGTACATCCAGAGTCGGAAAGGCCCTAGGTGTAGAGCGTCCAAGGATGGCTACTTTTGATGAGGTTCTTGAGAAGACAACCTACCCTTGCGGGGGAGTGCCTTCATTTGGATACTCCGCTGTTTTCCTTGTAGATACTCGAGTTACAGAACTTGAATCTGTACTTTCCGGTGGTGGTTCTGAACGAGCGCTGGTGCGGGTGAACACAAAGGATTTATTACAAGCAAATAACGCCCAAGTTGTGAGGGTGAGAAAGTAACAAAGATAAAAAGGGCTGTTCTTACTAATTAAGAACAGCCCGCTTTTTATAGAAAAAAATAAGACGGTTTGGATAAAAACGATGATTGCCCAATGTCCTTAACCCGTTATTAACCACTGACAAGGTGACAACGCAAAGTCTGTTTCAAATCCGTCTCAAAGGGGAACTGCACCGATATTTGTTACCAAGTTACGATATTCCTTTGCTGGATATCCAAAAGGTAGCCCCCTCGCGGCTACCAACTCGATAACAAACGGATTCCCTTCGCCCTTAAAAGTCTTTGGAGATTTTTAAGAACCTTTCTACAGAAAGGTTCTTAAAGCCCCGCTGGCAAGCGCCGTTGGAGACAAAAATGGTTGGAGGCAACTATGCTAAGTTACTTGCCTGTTACCCCATTCACAACGTTCTGCGGAGTACCGTCAAGAAACGCTTGAATGTTGTCTGCTGCTATTTGCATAAGCGCTGTACGTGCTTCAACAGTCGCCCATGCAAGGTGGGGTGTGATGAACGTGTTTGGCGTAGAGAGGAACGGATGATCTTTTGCGATCGGTTCTTCGCTTACAACGTCTACCGCGAGACCGCCGAGCTTTCCGGAGTTGAGCGCTTTTGCGACTGCTGGCTCATCAAGAAGCGGGCCGCGTGCGGTGTTGATGATGATTGCATCCGGCTTCATGAGCGCGAGGGTTTCCTCGTTGATGATGTGTTTGGTCTCTTCTGTGAGCGGGCAGTGCAAAGTGATGATATCTGATTTTTCGAGAACCTCTTTGAGAGGCGCGTAAGCGAAGTTGTCGTAGCTTGGCATTGGCTTTGGACGCGGTGCATAGGCAAGAATGTTCATACCGAAACCGTTTGCGATGCGTGCAACGTTGTTGCCGGTGTTACCAAAGCCGATGATGCCGATAGTTTTGCCGCCAAGTTCACGCTGTGAAGTGCTCCAGAAGCAGAACTGGCCGTTTTTGCCCCATTCCCCATCCTTTACTTGCTGGGAATGGAGACTTACTTGTCTGTAGCACTCGAAGATAAGCGCGAATACGTGTTCAGGTACTGCGTTGTTTGCATAGCCCGGGGTGTTGGTTACCGGGATATCACGTTCAGCAGCGGCTTTAATGTCGACCACGTCGTAGCCGGTGGCAAGCACACCAATATATTTGAGATTCGGAAGTTGTTCTAGGGTTTCTTTTGTAAGCGGAGTTTTGTTGGTCAGTAAGATTTCTGCGTCTTTACTACGCTGAATAATATCTTCGTCTTCTGTTTTTTCGTACAGCGTAACAGGAAGAAGGTCTTCAATCGGAGTCCACGGGTTGTCACCGGGATTAAGTGTTACACCATCAAGAATTACTGTCTTCATTGTGTGTTACTCCAGTATTGTTGGTATCCCTTGGTTGTGCAGAGGGATTTGTGTTCAAGGCTGCTGTTATTGTTACAAGATATTTTTTCTGCATGTATTATTGTCAATGCAACGGCGTAATTAGCTGTTGTACTGTATTCAAGCCTTGGAGTTCGGTAAAGGGTATTTCTTTTGCCTCTTGTCCGACACCTGTTTGCTTTGTGGCCTGTGTATAGTACAGTGTCACTTCGAATAGCTTAACCATATTTTGTATTGAGGTTAGTAAGTGCGTCCAGCAATACGTGTATTTTTTTATATTCTTCTTACCGTTGCCGTGTGCCTCGGCGGTCTTTCCGTATACGCAGGGTGGTATATACGGTCCTCAAATTTTCCAGATCTTATTGAACGCAACTTGACCGAGGCTACCGGATTTAAATGGCTTATTAACGGTGAGTTGAAGCTTTCTATTGTGCCGCTGGCTATTGACGCCTCGGATGTGCAGGTTGTTGATCCGGATACAGAGAAAACTATTGTGTCCGTGGGCGGTGTGCAGTCGAAAGTTGATATCCCGACATTGTTCAGCGGCAAGGTGTTAATTGATCACTTGAGATTACAGGATCTTGAAGTGGTGCTTTCTGATGCCTTGCTGGCGAAAAAAGAAGAAGCCAAGGAAGATGTGGCTAATATGGATGTAGAATTCTCCATGGGCGACATTACCGGTAGCTTTGACTTGAAGGGCATTGATATCCAGCGCGGTCGTGTTGTGTGGGAGCAGGAAACGGATAGCGGAAAAGATTTTGTTGCCGCCACGGACCTGAACCTGAATATAGATTTCAATGCAAAAACTCTGTTTGATATCTCGTTTGGAATTGAAAACAGTATCGTACCTACTAACGGGCGGTTGGAGGTTGTAGGCGAGAGCGACTTAAGTCTGGCTACTCTTACTGCGGAAAACGTGATTGGTTCTGTAAAATGGGATGGCGATATTGAGTTGGAAGGGCGTGTTGTGCCGACAGCAATTAAAGTGCTGTATGAACTCAATTGGCCTTCCCGTGAAGTGGCATTAACCGAAGTAAAGGCAGAAGTTGCCAAGGGCAGACTGGACTTTAACGGTAAGTTGACCGACATCGACAACGCGAACTGGAAGCTTGCAGGGCAGGCAGAGGTGCAGGACTTGAGCCTGCCATACTGGTTTGGGTTTACAGAAAACCTTCCGACGAGCTTGAACCATGCTTTGGACAGCATCGACGGTCTTCTTTCTGTTGAACTGACAAAAGATCACGTGTGGGCGGATAGCTTGAAGGCTGAGGTGCTGGGCATGAAGCTTGAAGGCGTCGGTGGCGTGAAAGACTTTTCCGATCCGGTAATTTACATCGATGCATCCGGTGAAGACATTGATGTGAACAGAATTTTTCCAGAACTTAGCCTGACCCCGCCGGACGTGCTTCCTAAACCTACGGACGATGCACCGCCTATCTTCCGCCTTACTGATGATGAACTTGAAAAGGATGCGAAGAAGGCTTCTGCTAATGGTGCTGAAAAACAGAATGGAAAGACGGCGGAAAAGGCAGATTCGTTGGCTGAACTTTCTGTGGGTTACGATATTCGCATCGGTGCAAAGCGTGCAACGGCGTATGGTTTTGCTATCCATGATCTGGCATTCCGCTGCTGGCCAGCTCCGAACGAAGATACGCTTACTTCCTATAAGATCGGCAAAGCTTATGGCGGCAGCGTTGACTCGTTGTTAACCATTGCGGATGATCTACGCCTGCAGGCCACTTTTACCAATGTGGATTCAACAGAGATCAGCCGTATCCTTACGGGAGATACTGTTATTACCGGCATTGCAAACGGTAATATTGATGTTCGTGCTAAGGCGAAAACAGTGTTTGGTTTGGCTGCCGGTCTTGGTGGTACCGTGAATGCAGTGTTTAAAAAAGGATATGTGAAGTCATTGCCGACCGAGCAGCCTGACGGCACCATGTCCTCCACGCAGAATTTCTTTGATGAGCTGAAGATTGATCTTTCCGGTAAGAGTTTAACAAAGGTACCGGATAAGGCAGGAAATGACTTGCCATATTATTGGGATATTTCAGTATTGTATGATGCGAAAGATTCTGACAGTACCTATCTGACCCGTGTTAAGGGCCCGATCATTATGAGCGCCAAGCGCGTTTTGCCTGTGCGCGGTGACAACATCGATCTGGACCTGACGTGGATGGGTACAATGGAAGTGAGTGGCGAACGCGTTCCGCTCTCAGCGCATCTGATAAGCAAGACTACCTACAATCTGGAAACAGAGGATGTGACATTTACCAATGGTACATTGGTGTTCGACGAACAGAGTTTCAAAATTGAGGGTAGCGGCAAGCGCTTTATTTCAGCGCCTGAATTTAAAGGAAACTTTAATGGTGAAGACTTTGACCTGCGCCCGATACTACAGACTCTGAATCTGCTGCGATGGCAGACTCGCGATCCCGCAGCGTTCAGCCGTGCTGGGCTGCGTGGTGAAATTGACCTGCGCAGGGGGCGCTATGCGCTGTATAATGTTATCGGATACGTGGATGATTCCGCATTGAAAGGCTCCTTGCTGGTTAACCTGAATGGAAAAGTCCCGACCGTGCGTGCGGATGTCGAGGTGGGCGACATTATGCTTAACGGCTACTTCCCGCCTGAAGATGTGGATGTACGTGCGAAGTTCTTTAATAAGAAGTCGTGGAATCTTGAATGGCTTAAAGAAGTGGATGTTAAAGGCAGCCTTAAAGTAGGCGCGTTGCGCTATGATCCTTTTGATATCCAAAAGCTTGTGACTCCGGTGGTTATTGCTGACGGAAAAATTCAGATAGGGCCATTGGAAGCGAACTTGTACAAAGGCACGATTGCCGGTGAGTTTGCAGGCGTGCTTAAAGAGAAGCTGGATAGCCGCGTTGTGTTGAACGTTAACGGCGTGGACTTGGCATTGGCTTCTAAAGGCGCAGCAGGCGAAGATTATCTTGGTGGACAGGGTACAGGCTATCTGGAAGCAACAGGGCAGCTTGCCTCTAACTACGATATCTTAGCCAGTCTTGATGGCATCTGGGGAGTTTCCGTTAAGGATGGCTTCTTTGGATTCAGCAAGGATAATAACGGAGAGATTGAAAAAACAACATTCGACTCTGCTGTGAGTGATGGCAGCATCAGGCAGGGCATCATGAGCAGTGATAATACCACTGTTACTTCTCCGTTTATGGATATGCGCGGTGGCGGTAAAATTGATCTGCCGAATAAAAAGATTGATTATAAGGTAAGCGTGACATATGCCCGCATCCCGACGGTTCCAGTAACCATTGTAGGCAGCTGGGATGACCCGGAAATTACAGTGGATGGTTTGAGCGTTGTACCGCGTACCTTCGGTAAGATTGGCGGCGGCGTGTTCTCCATTCTTAAAGATGCAGTGCTCATTCCGTTTAGGGCTGTGGATTTACTGCCTTCTCTTAAATAAGTGCACATGTGTTAGTGCAAGTTGTTGCACAAAAGTCTTGTGCAAATGTGAAAAAAAATGCACCGTGGTCTTCAGTCCTAGTGATTGAAGGCCACTTTTTTTGTGGATTTTGTGTAATAACTTGCAGGAATGACTACTGTTGTGCAGAAAGGTTCACTTTGGCACGACTTTTTCATACATGATATTGGAAAATTTCGACATATAAATAGATTACGCATTTTCCAGCCAGTTTGGCGGGATTAGGATATACATGGAAGTTGCAGATTTAAGTAAAGAGCGAAGCACGATTATTATCGCAATTGTTACCCTTATTACAATTGGGCTTTCGCTTATTGTTTCAACAGGACAGACCTTGCAGCAGCAGGAAGAAGCTCGCTTGCAGCATCTTCAACTGACTGCCCGTTCTGTACTTCAGTCTGTTGATATTTCTCTCCGTACAGGGATTATGACGCAGAATGACAGGGTGTCCGGCTTGCCGAGTACCGCAAAATTTTTCCGAGAACTGCAAAAGAGCGGTGAGGTAATGTTTGTAGGGCTGCTTGATGAAAAAGGCGGACAGATTCTTTCCTCGCTTGAGGGCGGTGCTACGAACACCATCCTTTTCCCGCAACAGGCTATCCCTAAGATGGTGCAGACAGGTTCATGGAACGGTATTGCTCAGTTTGGTAAGCATCGTGTGTATGTGTATGCAAAACACAGTAATGGGCTTGCGACACAAGCTATGGAGCCAGGGGCACCGCGGCATGAAACGTTTCTTGTAGTTGGTCTGGATATGACCAAGCATTTTGCCATCTACAAAGGGTTTAAGCAGAACGCGTTGTTTCAGGCAGCGTATATTCTTATAGCTGCAATTTTCACATGGGCGCTTGCAATGGCGTTACTCAAGCGCCGCGAACTGGCTGGTAAAGCGTTACAGCTTGAGCGTTTTCAGGCGCGTCTGCTGGATAACCTGCCGGACGGACTTCTTATCGTAGGTCCGGATAATGTTATTCGTGCGGCTAACCCTGCCGCTCATGATGTTTTCAATGCCAAGGGCAGCGGGCTTGCAGGGCTGTCAGTTTCTGCACTGCCGGAAGATTTGGCAAACTGTCTTAAAAGTGTACCGGAAGACTCTAAAGTAGACTGGGAACAGGTAACTGCTCAAGGAACGCATCTTGAGATTCTTTCCGTACCACTTAAAGAGCATAAAGAAGCAGGTTCACGCCTTGTCCTCGTTCGTGACAGGACACGGTTCCGTGAACTGGAAAAAAGCTTGCAGGATGCGGAGAAGATGGCAGCTCTCGGTACTCTTGCCGCCGGCATGGCACATGAAATTCGTAACCCGCTGAGCGCATTACGTGGATTTGCACAATACTTCGCCAAGAAGTTTAAAGGCAAAGAACCGGATGAAACATATGCTCAGACCATGATTACTGAGGCTGACAGGCTAAACAGGGTAATTACCGACCTGCTGTATCTTTCCCGCCCGCGTGCGGTGCAAAAAGAAGAGGTAGATCTGGTAGAGCTTTCAGAGGGTATCAATAACCTGCTGCGCCTCGACCTTGAGAGCAAGGACGTGCAGCTTGAGGTAAGCCTTGAGTCTTCGTACGTGCAGGCAGATGCCGACTTGCTCAAACAGACGCTGATTAACTTGATGCTGAACAGTCTGGATGCACTGCATGCCTCTGATGTCGAGAAGAAACAAATTCACATTGCTTCTGCCTATGGTGAAGATGGCGTGTGGATATTCGTCCGCGACAACGGACCGGGTATGAGCAAAAAACAGATTGATCAGGCGTTTGAGCCATTCTTTACTACTAAATCCAAAGGTACCGGCCTTGGACTTGCGTTAGTGCACAAAACAATGATGGAGCACGATGGAAAGGCATTGATTGAATCTGATGCTGAACGTGGCTGTACCATTGCACTCTTTTTCCCCGACGTGGAAGATGAGGATACTTATGTCGTATAATAAACAGCTTTTAGTTATTGATGATGAACCTGCGCTTCGCATGATGGTGCGCGCAGTTGTTGAAGATGCAGGCTGGAGCGTTGCGGAGGCAAGCTCCGGTGAGGCTGGTCTTGAACATCTTGCATCGCACAATGTGAATGTTGTTCTTCTGGATATGCGCATGACAGGTATAGACGGTAGCGAAACTCTCGCCATAATTCAGGAAAAATATCCGAATTTGCCTGTTATCATGCTCACTGCATTTGGAACAGTCGGTTCCGCAGTAGAAGCCATGAAACGTGGTGCCTTTGACTATCTTAGCAAGCCTGCAGATAACGATGAGCTTATTGCAGTTCTCGAAAAAGCCTACACCCACGGCAGGTTGCTCGCTGAGAACGATAATTTGCGTAAAAAATTTATCGGAAATGATCCGTCTGAAAAAATCATCGGTAACTGTGAAGCCATGCAGAACATGCTTGAGCTTATTCGCCAAGTAGGACCTACCGAAGCCACCGTACTCGTCATGGGTGAGTCCGGTACCGGTAAAGAGCTTATAGCTGAAGCCCTGCACGAGCGTAGCAACCGTGCTGCGTTCCCGATGGTTAAAGTTAACTGCGCCGCCTTACCGGGTAACCTGCTCGAAAGTGAGTTGTTCGGTTACGTGCGTGGTGCCTTTACCGGAGCGGTTAAAGATAAGCCGGGTAGATTCCAGCTTGCCAAGGGCGGAACGCTCTTCCTTGACGAAGTGGGCGAAATGCCTATCGAGCTTCAGGCAAAGCTCCTCAGAGCCTTGCAGGAGCGCGTAGTAGAGCCTCTCGGGGCAGTAAAGCCTGTAGAAGTAGACGTGCGCATTATCGCGGCAACTAACCGTAACTTGCGCGAGTCTGTAGCAAAAGGCGAGTTCCGTGAGGACCTCTATTTCCGTCTTAACGTACTTGAGATTATTTCTCCGCCGTTACGTGAGCGTCTGGAAGACTTACCAATTCTGGTCAGCCGTCTTCTCGACAAGCTCGGTCGTAAGAACCGCAAAAGAGTGCGTGGTGTAAGTCCTGATTTCATGCAGAAGCTTACCACCCATTCATGGCCTGGTAACGTGCGGGAGTTGGAAAACGTGCTTGAGCGTGCTCTGATTCTTTCACGGTCTGAGATTCTGAATGTAGAGTCTTTGCCGCCGCTCTTTACAGAGCCTCCAAAGCCTGCGCCTGCAATGCAGCCGCAATACGCTCCGCAAGATTTGCATGGCTATGGTCAGCCGAATCCTGCTATGCCGAATGGTGGAGAATTTGCTGGACAGAATCCAGCGCAGTCTCCGGTTGACTACACACGCACCGACTTCAGCCCGCAGGCTGGGTACAATAATCAAGCAGCATATAACGGGCAGCAAGGCTACAACGGTCAGCCGCCGATGCCGCCGCAGAACAGTAACCGTTCTATCTCGCGTCCAAAAACACTCGACGATGCAGAGCGGCAGGCGCTTATTGAAGCCCTTAACGCCAACGGCGGGCACCGCGAACGCACAGCCGATGCGCTTGGAATTAGCCGACGCACGCTTCAGTACAAGCTCCGTAAGTATGGTTTGACCAAGAGAAGCTAATTTTTCTTTTTTGTTTGCGACGCTTTTTTAATTTTGCCTCCGGCGGCCAGAGACCCCTTTTGTAAAAGGGCTTCTCTGGACTCTCCTAAAACTTTTAATCGCGAGGATAGTCCGTTTTTTGAACGAAACTCGTGGCTTATGCGCTACCCCCTTGTAGAAATTGACATAAGACCTGATGCAAATGCATTAGGTCTTATTTTTTTGATTCACTTAAGGGGTAGGGAAATATCCTGTGCGATTGTGCTTGACCCAACGGTAGACAACAAAAGACCCGACACGTGGTGTGTCGGGTCTTTTGTTTTATAAATATTGTCTGTTGGAAGTGCATCGACAGGCGGTGGTGCTGGTTACAGGTCTGGGGAGGGCTCGCTCAGTGTAGATTAGCGCCTGGGATGCGTGTTTTGATTTATTGCCATTTGCCGTTTTTATATTGGCGAATTTTGGTAACGCGGTTTTTTTCCACAACGCGGAAAGGCTGTTGCAGTACTTCTTTTTTAGTACGGCCAATAGCCTCATACGTTACCTTAACGTATCTGATTGTTCCAACATACGTTCCTGTGTTGTCTACCTCGTGCACGTCAACTTTAACAGTATCTTTTTTCAAGTCGCAATAGGTACGAATCCATTTCCCGTTAGGAAGTTTACAAGTCCGTACTTTACCACCGCAATCAAGCCTCTGTTTACACATTGAGTCAATATGCTCTAGTGCGTGAGCGCGAAGAGTACTTTCAAGTTCCTGCTGAGTAATAGCACTTGACGGGGTAGTGAGCAGGCACGTGACGCACGCCATAACGAACAAAACCAGAACCTTTTTCATGAGAATCTCCCGAAGACTGGATGACAAAACCGAGGAATTATGTGCAAGGGCTATCTGCTAAGGGTGTTGTCATTGGTCTATCTATTTCTCTGATTAGGATAATGTGGTGCAATGCCAGTTGCTGTGTCAGAGATATCGGCTAGATAACTGATAAATTGAGTTGTAAGCAAGGTCTTTTCTATAAATATTCGAAAAGGAGTTTCAGGGCTAAGTAGTGTGTCTGAGAATACGTAGTGTGTTTGAATCTCAAAAAGCAGTGTGTGTCTATGTAGTGTGTAGTTTCAGAGTTAACTGGTTGTACTGGCAAAAAGGCACAGTGCGAAGTTTAAGTTACATCAGAAATGCCCGGCAGGGTAACCTGCCGGGCATTGGTTGTATGTACTAATCAAGCACGATGGTTACGCGACGGTTGAGTCGACGGCCTTCGGCTGTTTCGTTTGTATATTCAGGGTCAAATTCGCCTTTACCAACTACTTCGATGAGATCCTGTGGTACACCTTTTCTGATCAGGTAGTTACGCACAGACATGGCACGACGAAGTGAGAGACCCATGTTGTACTGGGCTGTACCGACGGAATCGGTATGACCAATAACGGTGGTGCTATCGCCGCTAGACATAATCAGAGCTGCTGCTTCATCCAGAATTGGACGTGCTGCTGGGAGGATAGCAGAGGAATCAAACTTGAAGAGTACGTTATCAATTACGATAACTTCGTCAACAACTTCGATTGGGGTGTAGAATACGTCAACCATAAACTCGTTGAATGCAACCGGATCATTAAGCAATGTTTTACCGTCTGCCATTACAGAACAAGTGTTAAGGTTGAAGAGTTCCATTATGGTTTTGCTACCTTCTGCAGTGTCTGCAAAAGAGATGAAGTGTACGCACATGCCAGGGTTAGCGTTGTAGAATCCCATGAGGGAATCAACTGGGTCTGGACCCATGTTGCTAACACCGTCAGTAACGAGCACTACTGCACCTTTAGGTGCCATTTTGGTTGCCATAGGTGTGAGCATGTCAAATGCTTCACCCATTTTGGTCCAACGTGCACGGATTTCTTTGTCTGTAGTAATGGAGTTAACTGCTTTTGCCATTACTGCAGGATCAAATGGTCCGTAGCCAACGATTGGCTGGAAAGGTGTGAAGGTCTGTGCTGCTGCCATGTAAGGAAGCGGCGGCATTGCTTCGTTGATCCTCTGTACCACTTCTTTGGCAAGAACGATCTTTTTCTTTCCAGTTTGCGCTTCGTGCATCATCATGGAGCCAGAGTCGTCAATTAGGAAGTTGAAACTGGCAACTTTAGGTTGAAGGATGAACTCTTGCGCCTGGACTACGGATGTCGCAAACAACACAAGAGAAAGCGCGATAAGCAATGTTCTCTTAATCGTCATACTGGTCCCCTCCGGCTAGTATAGTTTTTCTGGTTTAGGTCAAATTATGCGTGGTCAAGATGTAATATATGGCAACCAGAGGAGTGCGACAAGGATGTTTATGAATCTATGTGCTTATTTTCAAAGGAATAACCAAGTTAATTAAATTAATGCGATGTTTGAAACCATGATTCTGTGCAGATTTTTTTAAGTAGGCACAGTATATGCTTACAAATATTGCTATGTTAGAGCGAGTTATATTTCGCTAACTTGTTTTTCTGTTTTTCTGCTCCGTTATTTTGATTAGTGAAGATAGAATAGTGAGCGCGAATGCGGCGTATTGCACTATACGCGCTATTATGGCGTTTGCATCACATAGAATTTATATCGATGTGCTCCCCCAAAGATCGCTCAGAGCTGGATTCCCCAACGGATTAACGCACGAATGCCCCCCGAAAATGCTGCGAGCAGCATAATAATTAATGCATTCCGTGCGTCCAGCTCTCACGCATAGAAGAATAAGTACCAGTATGGTTCCCTATATCAACTTTCCTTCTGGTCTGTAACCCCTTTTCGTTATTAGAAGATCGTTTTTATTACGTTCAGTATTACTCCGCCTGACTGGCTGTGATGCTTAGTTAGGTTGCCTCCTGCGGCTTACCAATCTAGCTCTGTGGTCTTTATCTATTTTGGAAACGCCTACTGTTCTGTGGTTGCAACGTGGAAATGTATGTAATGGAAAGTCTAGTGGTGCATAAGCCGAGAGCTATTATGAGAACGGTGTTGCCTCGCTAATAAAAGTTTTAGGAAGGGGGGCTGGGCGAGAGCCTTTTCCAAAGCGGTAGCTGTTCTTGAGACGCGAGAGATTACAGATAGCGATAGCAGAGTGGCAATAAGAGAAAAGAGCGCTGCAGACTCCCCGAAGGTGTTCAGCTGAGAAGTACAGCTGGAGTCATAGATAATTTATTGAGCATAAAAAAAAGACCGCCTCTGGGAAGGCGGTCTTTCATAGTGTGTTTGGTCGCTATGCAGGCTTACGCGGTGCGAGCAGAGCCATTTCCAGCGCTTCATCGAGCGTTGGGTGCGCCCAGATGATGGAATGAACATCTTCTGGAGCCCATTGTTGTTTAACAATGATGGTTGCTGCGGAAACGAGGTGAGATACCCCGTGACCGATTGCGACGATGCCGTGCACTTTGTTATCCACCCACAGAACTTTTACGAACCCTTGCGTAGACCCGTAGGACTGCGCGATTGGGTTTGCTACAAGCATGGACGTGGATGTTTCTACGGTGTAACCGGCTTTTTGCAGTTCGGCTGTATTAGGGCCGACGCGCATTACTTCGGTATGACCGTAGATACAGGCTGGCATTGGGCCGGATTCGTACGCTGCGGTAGTTTTACCAGTAGCGTGGTTTACGGCGTAGCAAGCCTGATGGTCTGCGGCGTGTGCGAGCAGGGTGCGACCATTTACGTCACCAATGGCGTAAATGTTCTCTGCTGCAAGCAGATGGTCGTCTGTGGTAATCCAGCCTGCACCTACGCATTCAATACCTGCTGCTGCAGGGGCGAGTGATTCGGAGGCAGGTTTTCTACCAGCGGCCATAAGCGCTTTATCCGCAGTGAGTGTTTCGCCGGATTCGAAAGTGAGAACAGCTTTGCCGTCAACGGTTTTGAGGCTCTGTACTTTTTCGCCGGTACGGATTCCCCATTTTTCACGTTTGAGGATTTTACGGAAGGTGTCTCCTACGTCTGGATCCTCTGTAGGTGCAAGGTTTGGCAATGCTTCTACAATGGTGATTTTTGTGCCAAGACGGCTGAAGAAATCACCCATTTCGAGGCCGATTGCGCCTGCGCCCACGATGATGAGAGACTCTGGAGCCTCTGTAAGCGTGAGTACATGGGAAGAGTTGAGGACGCAGTCCCCGTCTGGCTCCAGCCCCGGAAATGCGGTCGGCATGGAACCTGTGGCAATGATCACCTTGTCAAATTCAACCTCGGTGGTGCCTTCATCGTTGGTAACGGTGAGGGCTGTCGGGCTGCTGAAAGATGCAGTGCCTTTGAGTATGTCTACACCTAAGCTGGCCAGTTGCTTTTCTGCAGCGGAGCGAGTGCCTTTCAGGAAGCGGTCTTTCTTCTGCATGATAGTCGGCAGATTGAAATCAATGCTTCCTGCGGCAGTTTTCGCTTTTGCTTGTGTATGCAGCAGCGGATTGGCAGCGGTTGCACCAAGGTACATTTTGGTAGGAATGCAGCCCCAGTTGAGGCAGGTTCCACCAATGTCGGCTTTTTCAACCAGAGCGGTTTTCAGTCCGGAAGACGCAGCACGGGTGGCTGCTTTAAGTCCACCGGGACCGGAACCGAGTACGACAATGTTATACTTCATCGATCAACACCATTTCACGAGCAGCTTTAGTTTCGTCGAGTCGGCGAACAGGAGTGTTGTGAGGTGCAGAGAAAAGAGATTCAGGATCTTTTTTAGCCGTTTCGATGAGGTCAATAAGATCATCAAGGAAACCGTCGAGGGTTTCTTTACTTTCAGTTTCAGTTGGCTCGAACATGAGGCACTCTTTTACGATGAGCGGGAAGTAGATAGTAGGAGCATGGTGCCCTTTTTCTAACAGACCCTTCGCAAGATCGAGTGCACGCACGCCACATTCGTCCTGCAACTTGCTTGCTGATGCAACAAACTCGTGCATGCAGATGCGGTTGTAAGGAATGTGGAGATGGTTTTCCAAACGCTTACGCATGTAGTTAGCGTTAAGAACTGCAAGTTCGGTTGCTCTGGTAAGGCCTTCACCACCGAGGCGAACCATGTAGGCGAATGCTTTGAGCATTACAGCAAAGCTGCCGTAGAATGGTGAAACGTGACCGATGGATTTAGGGTTGTCGGTATCGAGGTAGTAGGTGCCGTCTTCTGCTTTAGCAGGACGATGGTTCGGCAGGAACGGAATAAGACGTTCGCTTACGCCAACCGGACCGGCACCAGGGCCACCGCCGCCGTGCGGGGTGCCAAGGGTTTTGTGTACGTTCAGGTGAACTACGTCAAAACCTACGTCACCAATACGCATTTTACCCATAATAGCGTTGAAGTTAGCACCATCGTAGTAGAGGAGTGCATCAACGCGGCGCAGTTTTTCTACGATTGTAGGCAGATGACTTTCGAACAGACCAAGGGTGTTCGGACAAGTCATCATAACTGCTGCAACTTCGTCGTCGAGAGCGGCTTCAAGAGCTTCAGGGTCTACGATACCGTCTTTAGACTCGATGTTAACAACTTCGTAGCCAGCGAGCACAGCAGAAGCAGGGTTGGTGCCGTGTGCTGCATCTGGGCAGATGATCTTGGTTTTCTTATTGCCTTTGTCCTGATGGTACGCAGCAATAAGGAGTGCGCCGGTAAGTTCGCCGTTAGCACCAGCCATTGGCTGGGAGGTAAAGGCTTCCATTCCGGTCAGTTCACAGAGCATTTCCTCTGCTTCGAACATGGTCTGCAGGGAGCCCTGAGTGTATTGGGCGCCCTGAGGCAGCTGCGCGAGCGCAGGGTGTGGTGTAGTGTAGCCAGGCAGTGCAGCAACGTATTCCGTAAATTTCGGATTATATTTCATTGTGCAGGAGCCAAGCGGGTAGAAGTTGGAATCTACACCGTAGTTAAAAGTACTTAATTTGGTGAAGTGGCGAACTACATCAAGTTCACTAACTTCCGGCAGTTTAGGACGCTTAGCACGCATCAACTCTTTCGGGAGAAAACGCTCTGCGCGTTCTTCCGGCTTTGGAGGCAGGCAAGCGGTACGACCCGGAACGGATTGGGAAAAGATGGTTTCCATTAGAGAATACCTCCCAACAGTTCGGTGAATACACCAATCTGTTCGAATGAATGCAGCTCAGTACAAGCAACGAGAAGAACGTTGTCCATACCTTCGTAGGAACGGCCGGCAGGGTAGCCGGTAACAAAGCCTTTTTCCATGAGCGCTTCAATAGCTTCTTCAGCATTGATAGGCAGACGGATAGCGAATTCGTTACCGAACGGTGCATCATTAAGCAGCTCAACGCCTTCAATCATGGTGAGGCGGTCTGCAAGATAGTGTGCACGTTCCATGCTCAATTCTGCTGTGCGGATAAGACCTTCAGGACCAAGCAGGGACATGTGGATAAGTGCGCGCAGCGCACACAGTGCCTGGTTGGAACAAATGTTGGAGGTAGCTTTTGCACGGCGGATGTGCTGTTCACGAGCCTGCAAGGTGAGTACGTAGCCTGTTTTGCCGTCTACGTCTTCTGTACGACCAACGATACGACCAGGAATCTGGCGGATCAGTTTTTTAGTACAGGACATAACGCCGAGGTACGGGCCGCCGAATGAGAGAGGCTGACCAAGGCTCTGGGCTTCTGCAACTGCGATGTCTGCTCCCATTTCACCAGGAGTTTTCATAACAGACTGCATAACAG
This sequence comes from Halodesulfovibrio marinisediminis DSM 17456, assembly GCF_900129975.1. Taxonomy (NCBI): domain Bacteria; kingdom Pseudomonadati; phylum Thermodesulfobacteriota; class Desulfovibrionia; order Desulfovibrionales; family Desulfovibrionaceae; genus Halodesulfovibrio; species Halodesulfovibrio marinisediminis. Next base: position 111,870 of record NZ_FSRG01000006.1, on the reverse strand, counting down.
GGTATACGGAGATGATGCCCAGTGCTTTGTTAGCGTGGGCGTGTTCGAACAGTTCAGTGAAGTCCTGAACGTTACCGAAGAAGTTAGGGTTTTGAACTACAACGGCGGCGCAATCTTTATCAATGGCAGCTTTAAGAGCTTCAACATTGGATAAGCCTTCGGTATGTGGCACTACAACGATATCAATATCAATATTGCTTGTGTAGGTGTCCACCATTTCGCGGTAAATCGGATTGACGCTTTCGTCGATAACGATTTTCTTGCGTTTGCGGCCGGCGCGTACTGCCATCATGATTGCTTCAAAAATAGCGGTTCCGCCATCATAAACAGAAGCGTTTGCAGCATCCATTTCAAGGAGGTTGCAGACAGCAGTCTGGAATTCAAAAATAGCCTGAAGGGTACCCTGAGAGGATTCAGGCTGGTACGGGGTGTATGCAGTGTAAAATTCACCACGACCAACGAGGTTGTCGATGGCTTTAGGAATATAGTGGTTGTAGAAACCGGCGCCAAGGAAGCTTACGAGATCGGTTTTATTTTTACCGGCAAGCTTTTCAAAGTACGCACAGGCTTCCATTTCGCTCAGACCCTGAGGCAGGTCAAAGCTTTTAGGACGCATGTCCGCAGGGATATCTGCAAACAGGTCCTCAATGGTCTTAACACCGATAACATCAAGCATTGCTTGAGTTTCTTCAGCTGTATGCGGAGTATACGGCATGACGCCTCCTTTTTTTACTAGTGTGCTTCGCTAGCTACCAGTTCTGCGTATTCAGTTGCAGAAAGGAGGTCCTTTGGCTCGTCAGTAAGCTTAACTTTGATAAGCCAGCCGCCTTCAAAAGGTGCTTCGTTAACTTTTTCCGGAGCATCTTCAAGTTCTTCGTTAACAGCGATAACTTCACCGCTTACAGGCATGTAAAGCTCACTTGCAGCTTTAACAGACTCGATGGAACCCAGCTCATCACCGAATTCAAGAGTGTCGCCAACTTCAGGAAGCTCAACAAAAGTGATGTCGCCAAGCTGTTCCTGTGCAAAACTGGTGATACCGATGGTGGCTTCTTCACCCTCAATTTTCGCCCATTCGTGACTCTTGTTGTAGAGAAGGTTTTCTGGGTATGCCATTGGATTCCTCCTGAAAAGGTTTGTGTTGTTGTGTAGATATGGTTTGTTTTATCGTTATGACAGTTTAGTTTTTTGTCTAACAGATACTAGCGTCATAAGTCTAATTTGAAGGAAAAACAATGGCCAGACTCCATAAAATGTAGGATCTGGCCATTTTTTTGTCGAAAATTGATCGATTGTGCGCTCTATCAGGATTCCAGCTTGACGCCGAGGTTTTGGATTTCTTCAAGAAGCGTTTTTTTGCGGATTGGTTTTACAATGAAACTCGTTGCGTTGCCTAGGAAAAACGCGTCATGCACTTCCTGACTGTCATCAAGTCCGGATATCATGATCACTTTTGCACCATTCTCCGGAGGAATCCCATGTTCTTTCTCTAGATCGCGTATTTCGCGCAGGGCATCCTGCCCGTCGATATTCGGCATCATAATATCGAGGGTAACAACATCATACGGTTCACCAGCCTGCAACGCCTGACGGAAGGCTTCAACGCCTTCTTCACCGTCTGCTGCAAGGTCAGAATACCCATATGGATGAAGGATTTTTTGTACGAGTCTGCGGCTATCGAAATCGTCATCAACGATAAGGAACTTCATTTGGGCTACCTCCATATTGGCTAACGCTATACCATTACACCCTCTTTTTGCATAGTGTCTCAGATTATAACCTGAGACAAAATGCATAGTTACAGCTACAGGAACATAAAGCAAGGTGCCGAAAGTGGCCAAAAGGTGCTGGAGTGGCTATACACCTGCCGCTTTGAATGCTTCAGAAACCATGGCCTGCGCTTCTTTTTGTAAGAGTGTGAGGTGTTCTTTGCCTTTAAAACTTTCTGTATAAATTTTATAAATATTTTCTGTTCCGGAAGGACGAGCAGCAAACCAGCCGGATTTTGTTACAACTTTTAAGCCTTCAATGGATGCGCCGTTAGCAGGTGCATGTGTCAGCTTTGAAAGAATCGGCTCGCCAGCAAGCGTGTCTGACTTTACCATTTCAGGGGAAAGCTGTTTCAGTACGGTTTTCTGCTCAGGAGAAGCCGGAGCTTCTAAACGCTCGTAGATAGGCGTGCCGAACTTTTCAGTCATTTCATCATAATTTTGCTGCGGGTCTTTGCCCGTTACAGCCAGAATCTCTGCTGCGAGCAGGTTCATGATGATGCCGTCTTTGTCGGTTGACCACACTGTGCCGTCTTTACGCAGGAAGCTTGCACCTGCGCTTTCTTCACCGCCGAATCCATAGCTGCCGTCAAGAAGACCTTCTACAAACCATTTGAAGCCCACAGGCACTTCAGCAACTTTTTTGCCCAGCGATTCAACAACAAGGTCGATCATCTGGCTGGAAACAAGGGTCTTGCCTACAACCGCGTCTTTGTTCCACTGTGGACGATGCGCAAACAGGTATGCAATAGCCGTAGCAAGGTAGTGGTTCGGGTTCATCAGTCCTTTGCTGCACACAATGCCGTGTCTGTCGGCGTCAGGGTCGTTACCGAAGGCAATGTCAAAATGCGGCTGCAACTTGATCAGATCTGTCATGGCCCATGGGGAAGAGCAGTCCATGCGGATAACACCGTCTCTGTCCATCGGCATGAAGCGGAAAGTAGGATCGATAACGTTGTTTACCACTTCAATGTTCAGTCCGTATCGTTCAGCAATCGGTTCCCAGTAGGATTCACCAGCGCCGCCCAGAGGGTCTACGCCAATGTGCAGGCCAGCCTTCTTAATCGCTTCAATATCGATAATATTCTCAAGGTCGTTCACATAAGGGGTGCGGAAGTCGTAGCGTACAGTAGTCGGTGCAGCCAGTGCATCAGCAAGCGGCACACGTTTTACGTCTTTATTTCCTTCGCGAATAAGTTCGTTAGCGCGGTTTTCCACCCAGTTTGTTGTTTCTTTATCAGCAGGGCCACCCTGAGGCGGGTTGTACTTAAAGCCGCCATCCTGTGGTGGGTTGTGAGAAGGGGTTACAACAATGCCGTCTGCAATATCATCGTGGTCGCGGTTATAAGTGAGGATAGCATGAGAAATAACCGGAGTGGGAACATAGCCGTCTTCCTTCTCAATGTGCACCGTCACACCGTTGCCAGTGAGTACCTCTAAGGCGGTCTGATGTGCCGGTTCGGAAAGGGCATGTGTGTCCTTGCCCATGAACAGAGGACCAGTGATTCCTTCCTTTGCTCGGTATTCGCAAATAGCCTGCGTTACAGCGGCAATGTGCTGCTCGTTAAAGCTGCCCGCAAATGAAGAGCCACGGTGACCGGATGTACCAAAGGCCACACGATGCTGTGCGTTATCAGGGTCAGGAGTCACTGTGTAGTATGCGGTGATAAGTTTCTGGATATTTATAAGATCGGATGGAAGTGCCTTTTTTCCGGCTTTTTCACTGATTGCCATCGTTTGCTTCCTCGTAGTGGTTTGCTCAAATTATTTAACTAGTAGGCAGGCGAAATCCTACCACGGCTCGCGTTGCCGCTGAAGGATAACTACCTTAGTGTGTATGCAATTTTTGCTTTCGGTGAGTTTGGGACGGCCGGATGAAGCTCTCCATTACAGAAAGGTAACTCCCTCGCGGCTGCCAGCGACTAAAAAAACGGATGCCCTTCGCCCCTGAAAGTTTTTGGAGAGTCCAGAGAACCTTCCTACAAGAGCGGTAGCTGTTCTCGAGGAACGAGGGATTACAGAAAGCGACAGTGCAACAGGTTCTTTGGCCGCCGGAGGCAAAAATAATAAGCCCCGATAGACCGCCGGAGGCAAAAAAGCACAGCAGGTTGTAATTTTGCCTACGACACCTGCTGTTCCGGCTCGTGCTGATTCAGATACTCAGCAACTTCATCGAGAGACTGTTCCGCGTGAGCGATGAACAGGTCGAGCAAATGTTGCGCCCTGTGCAGCTCCTGCTTGCGAGCAAGTTGTTCCATTTGCTGTGCAGTTTGCGAAAGCGTCGTCGCACCTACGGAACCCATGGTTGCTTTCAGCATATGCGTGAGTCGCGCCACTTCCTCAGTATCATTTTCATGAAATGCTGTTTTGATCAGTTCCAGTGATTCTGGAAGCGATGTAAGGTAGGTGCGCAGGACTTTGTTAATAATGTTCTGCTTGCCGTTGACCATTTCATAGAGAGTTTCAAAATTTATGACCCTTGGAGTAGTAGAATCTGTTTGCTTTGGCAATGCAGAACAGTTTTCGGCGTCTGCATTGCTCACAGTATGGCTGTTGTTGAAGATGGAGCGCAGTACTTGCTGCAGTGCATAGAGCGAGATTGGTTTTTGCAGCCATTCTGTTACTTCGCCATCATGGAAGTTATCTTTGGAGGTAATGGAGTCGTGCGCACTGATGGTGACAATCGGGATGGTAACATCAAGGTTCGGCACGGCTCCGGCACGAATGCGTTTAATGGTTTCCAGACCATCAAGTACGGGCATTTGTACGTCCATAAGAATTATGTCCACAGTGATGCGGGAAAGCATTTCGAGCACCTGCTCGCCGTTTTCTGCAAGGTAGACGTTGTGCCCGTCTTCCTTGAGCATCTGCATCAGTACTTCCTGGCTGAATTCGTTATCTTCCGCGACGAGTACGTTAAGTAACGGCATCGGTGGTACTTCTTCTGAGTCAGGTAGCAGGAGATTGGAAGCATCTTCACTTTCGGCTGAGACTTGACAAGGTATTTCCAGAGTAAAAGTAGAGCCTTTGCCGACCGTGCTTTCTACGTTGATGGTGCCTCCCATGCGCACTGCAAGGCGCTGGGAAATGGCAAGCCCGAGCCCGACACCGCCATGTGGTGCTACATTAAAATTTTGCACCTGCGCAAAGCTTTCAAAAATTTCTTCCATATTCTCGTCAGGAATGCCGATGCCTGTATCGAACACAGAACAGATGAGCATAACCGTATCCTGCGGGGGATGGGCTTCAAGCGAATCAAGAGCGCTCTCAGGTGTTACGCTGTTCCCTTGAGTGTTGTTATCAGCGTCGGTTGGCAGTTCCGAATTAGTTACAGGGCGTGCAGAACATGTGACGGTTACATTTCCTTCGTTAGTGAATTTGAGGGCGTTCCAAATCAGGTTTACAAGAATCTGTTTAATGCGCCCGTTGTCTCCAGTGAGCATTGGCGGGACGGATTTGTCTATGGTGACAGTGAAGTCTAGATTCTTTTTGTTTGCTTCCCCCTGCATGAGACCACCGATGGTTCGCATCATATCTTTTACAGAAAAAGACGCACACTTGAGCGAAAGGGCATTGGATTCGATAGCAGAGAAGTCGAGCAGATCGTTGAGCAGTGTAAGCAGTGAGCTGGATGCCTTGTAGAGAACTTCTATGTTTCGTCTGCGATCAGGGTCTGTGATTGTCCGTAGCCCCAGCTCGGCAATGCCGATGATGGCGTTCATAGGTGTACGCAGTTCGTGACTGATGTTGGCAAGGAAGTTGTTCTTGGCAATGTTAGCGCTTTCTGCGGCTTCTTTGGCGGCAATAAGGTTTTGTTCAGCTTCTTTTTGTAAAGTGATGTCACGCACAAACCCTTCAAAACGAATAGAACCGTCCGGCGAGGTGCGCAGACGGGCGCTCTCCAAGATCCAGATTTTTCGACCGGTTTTTGTACGAATTTCTGATTCAAAGTTGGACACGAAACGGTTTTTGAGCATCGTGTTAACAAACTCTGAGCGTCTGGTTTTGCTTACATAGAAGTGATTTTCAAATCCCCGAAAGGCGGTGCGCATTTCTTCAACTGAGGAGAATTCGAAAATATTTAGGAACGCAGGATTTGCGTTGAGGATTTCACCCGAAAGGGTGGACTGGAAAATACCGTCCTGTGCGTTTTGGATGATGTCGCGATAGTTGGCCTCGGTTTTAGCAAGGGCAGCCAGTGTTTTTTGTTGGTCTGTGATGTCCTCAAAGCATTCAATGAGCCCGATAACTTGTCCGAAACCGTCGAGCATTGGTTCTGTATTTTTGATGATGGTGCGCAACTCGCCGTTTTTTTTGCGCAATGAGTGTTGGTTGCCGCAGGTGGCGTGTTGAGCGTGCGAGTACAAAGCACATTCGTCCATACATGTATCCAGAAATATTGACGAGCAGCTGCGGCCTATCATTTCAGATGCTTTGAAGCCTGTAAGTTCTTCAGCGCGTTTGTTCCAACTATCGATCTTTTTTTCCATGTTAATGGTAAATACGGCGCTTGGAACCACGTGTGTAAGCTGTTCTGCCTTTTGCCGTGCTGTGAGTGCCCGAATTTCTGCATTACGACGGATAACGATTTCTGTTTGTAGCTTGCTGAGGTGTTCTGCTGTAGCTTTTTTGCTGTCTGCTGCTTCTTTTAGACTGCGTGCGAGCCAATTGTTTTTGGAAATCACGTAGGCGGCAACGGTAATGCTTGAGGCTGCAGCAAGAAATACTCCATAAAAGATAAGCAGAATACCGTTCGAGAATTGTCCACGCGTTATTTTGTTTACTTCAATAAACGAGACCGCCGTAATTTTGTTGCTCAGCACCGGTATAAGCTGCACTTTCATTGGCACTGGCAAGTTGCCTATGCGAGCTGCATCACTTAGTTGGAACATGGTATTTGGCGGAATAGAAGTGAGCTTGTCTATGCTGAACGTAATGTTGGGGTCGGTGATGATTTTAGTGAATGGAATATCGTTATACAGCAGGATCAGATTAAATTTTTCTGAATTTTGAAGCAGAAGCAGATATTTTTTTATGGCACGGGAGGACAGAGTTGCAGAGAGATCGCCCACATGTTTTCCCATTATGATGTAGGGAATGGCGATGCGCAGCCTGCTTTGGTCCGGGTCCTGATGTAGTTGCAGTGGTGCATTGGGGGAAACAGGAAGGTTTATTGTTGATGATGTAATAGAAACGGGAGCGCCGTTTCCTGTGTTGACGGTAGCAGTGATGTGTGTGTGGTACTTGTAGTCTACAAAACTTACTTCAGAAAATATGTGCTCTCCCTGCACCTTGTATTCCATGATAAACCGTTGCAGTTCCTGTTCTATGTCGGAAAGAATGGCGAGCATACCGTAATCGAGAGATATGCCCAATGCTTTGTTATGAAAATAGCTGGAGAATGTCTGCGTGGAAGCGAGGGTGCGCAGGTTTCTGTTTCGTTCAGCAAAGTATCCTTTGAAAGCGCTGGCAACTTTTTGGGAGTCGTTAATAAATTGTTTTTGCTTCGTCTGTTGCAACGAGAATTGGGAGCGGTGCAGCAAGATGCCCAGTGCTAAAAAAGCACATACGATGATCACACAGAGTATCAGTATGAGATTGAAGGACTTCTTGCCTGAAAAAAGTTGCTCAAACGGCTTGTTCATTATGGCGAGCTCTTCATGAAGAATTTATTAAAGTACAGGTAGGAGCTGGGGTAGTAACGGTGTACTAGTTTTTGGTATTCGCCGCTTTCCCAGAATGCAGTAAAAAAGCGGTTAAATTCGTCTCGCAACTCAACAGACTCGGGTGCAAAAGCAGCTCCCATTTTTTGTTGTTTAGCTACTGGGCCGATTATTTTAAAAGAATACGGCCAGATCCCTAATGCCATCAAAGCACTGGGAGATTCCATGAGAAATATGGAATATTCAGATTTTAAAAAAGAAATAGGTTCGTTAATTTGTTGAGGCGAAACATTGATGGCGGAGGAGGCTGTGGAAAGCAAGCTTGGGAAGCGTCTAACATCAAGACAGACGTCTTTAATGCCGTAAACTGTTTTTCCCGCTGTTTGTGCCAGTGTTATGGCAATGTCTTTTTCAACAGTTCCGGTTGGTTGGATGGGTGTGATGTTGACTTCTGGTTTTGCAATTAGCCAGACTTGTGCGGTGAATGTAGGTTTTGAGAACAGAACGCGCCGTTGGCGTTTCGGAATAATGCTGATACCGCTGGCGAGAATGTCTCCATGGACAGGAGTCGTAGCTTGTTCAGAGTTTAACGAGGCAAGGTGCCTGCCGGTAAGGTCAGGAATGGCCTTTTCCCACGTGGTGGGGATAAACGCATAACGGACACCAAGGTGTTGTGCGAATCTGCGCATCAGAGCGCAGTCGAGGCCGTCAGCGTTGTTATTTGCGAAGCGGGCGTAGGGAACGCCTAAGTGATGTAGTTCTCCGCGGGCGCGTATGTCTGCAAGTGTGACGCTGTAGCCGGTAGAATAGAAAAGAAAGATGAATAAGAAGCAGAGTATAGAGGTGGTAAGTTCTGCATGTCGTTTGTTCACAAGTTCCTCCGAAACAGGTTACCCCGCTTTAGCAGGGTAACCATGTCAACTTCGGAACTATGTACTATACATTAAAGAGGAAGTGAACAACATCCCCATCTTTAACGATATATTCTTTACCCTCGGAGCGCAGAGCTCCGACTGAGCGGCAGGCTGCTTCGCTTTTGTGTTCTACAAAAGCATCGTAAGCAATAACTTCAGCGCGAATAAATCCGCGTTCAAAGTCGGTGTGGATAACGCCTGCTGCCTGTGGTGCGGTGTAGCCGTCAACAATGGTCCATGCACGAACCTCTTTAACGCCTACGGTGAAGTAGCAGATAAGACCAAGGGTACGGTAGCTGGTCTGAATAACCTGTACAAGACCACTCTCGCTGATGCCGTAAGATTCCAGAAGCTCCAGTGCTTCCTCTTCTTCCAGGCCCTGAAGTTCTTCTTCAACTTTAGCGCAGATTTTTACCAGCTCGCAGCCGCGACCTTCTGCGAATTCACGCAGTGTGTTCACGTGCTCGTTGTCTTCTGCAAGGCCGTCTTCATCAACGTTTGCACAGTAGATAATTTTTTTGTCAGTCAGCAAAGACAGTTCTTTCAGCTGGTCTGCCAGAACGTCGCTGTCGCGCTTTGCAAAAGTGGATGCAGGGTTACCTTCGTTCAGGTGGTCAAGCAGCTCTTTGATGCCGTTTACAACTGGCACCATAGCTTTGTTGCCACGGGTGGAACGAACCAGCTTTTCATGACGCTTTTCAACAGACTGTACGTCTGCAAGCAAAAGCTCAGTCTCGATAGTTTCAATGTCACGAATCGGGTCAACAGAACCGTCAACGTGGGTGATGTTTTCGTCATCAAAACAGCGAACAACCTGCAAAATAGCTGCTGCTTCGCGAATGTTACCAAGGAACTGGTTGCCAAGACCCTCACCCTGGCTTGCGCCGCGAACAAGGCCCGCAATATCAATAAAATCTACAGTCGCATGCAGGGTGCGCTGTGGATTTGCAATTTCTGTAAGAATATCGATGCGCTTGTCCGGCACAGGAACAGTCGCTTTGTTGGGTTCAATTGTGCAAAAAGGATAGTTCGCAGATTCTGCGTTCTGCGCCTTTGTGAGGGCGTTAAAAAGGGTGGATTTACCCACGTTGGGAAGCCCAACGATACCGATGCTCAGTGCCATAACTTTTTTCTCCAAAATAATTTCTAAATCTTTGGCTCCGCGCGGCTATAAGCCTTTTTAGCCCGAAACACAAATTCTTTCTCTTCCCCATCATGATTTTCAACGGGACTCTTTTAGGCATAATCTGCCCAATACTGCATTGGCAGGCGGTTATTAGCGGGGGTGCGGGGACCCTATGACGCTTTTTGCCTTCGGCGAGTCTCCGACGGCTGGGCTGAAACTTTTTGAAAAAAGTTTCCCCCAGACCCCCTTCAAAAACTTTTATTAGCGAAGAACGCTGGTTAGTTAAGGCGTTGGAAGCCGCGAGGGGGTTACCTTTCTGTGATTTTTTGGGAAAGGTTGTTCAGGTTGTGGGCATTGGGCAGGAAAAGCATAAAGATGATGTATTGCCTGCGGTGCTGCGTTTGCGCCGCAGGCAATCTTGTTTTTGTAGCTTAGCCTTTCATGACAAGCAGTGGGGCGAAGTGATCGATAATATCGACGAGAATACCATCCTGTCGTGCGATCACTTCGTCTATCTTTTTATAGGCGTCCGGTGCTTCGTCGAGTAACGCTGTATTCTTGAAGGGCGGGTAGACAATGCCTTTCATTTGTTCTTTCAGTTTACTGGTTGAGATAAGTTGTTTTGCTGCTGTCCGGCTGAGCCTGCGTCCGGCACCGTGCGATGCGGAGCAAAGAAATTCTTTGTTGCCGAGTCCTCTCGTTATCCATACGCCGTCTCTCATGTTGGCGGGGATTATACCGAGTTGGCCTTTTTGGGCAGGGGTTGCTCCCTTTCGATGGAGGACTCCTTTTGAGGTGACTATTGCGTGGTTGTGGGTCTCGTTGATGATATCTTCCTGCGGGGGGGGATTTAGTCCTAGAGCCTTCAGGCAGGCTTGCAGCATTTTTAAACGGTTGTCTAAGGCGTACTGGAGACACCACTTCATATCTTTCAAGTAGGCTTTGCCGATTTTGCTTCTGAGCTCTACGGGGCCTTTTGTAAGGCGCATGTAAAAGTCACCAACAAGCCAACCGGAACGGCGGGAGCCTGAATGGACGGTGATTCCTACGGTGTCTTCCTTGTTTCCCCCGATTTCAATGAAATGGTTGCCGCTGCCAAGGGTGCCGAGTTGTCTTACTGCATGGTACATGACAGCGTCGGTCAGCGCTGCAAAGCGGGATGCGCTGTAAAAGGGAGTTACCTCTTTTGCTGGAGTTTTCAGCTCATGAAATCCCACGGGAATTACGTCTGAAAGATGTTTGAATAGTTCTTCCAGATCAGGAAGCTCAGAACGTTTCATCCCTGTAGTGACGTGACACATGCCGCAACCGATATCATAGCCCACAGCAGCCGGCCACACATGGTCTTCTAGCAGGGCTACTGCGCCAATGGGTAGTGCATAGCCAGTGTGGATGTCCGGCATGATGGCGAGAAGTTTTAAGAATGGAAACTTTAACGCTGCCTCAATTTGGTCCAGTGCGGTGGGTTCGATTTCTTCGATTGGTAATGTCAGTTTTAGCCGTGGGTCCAGTTCCATGACACGTCCCCCTTGATGATGACTGTAGATACAATCCTAATACTCTACTTTAGAGTGTGGAAACCGGGGATTGATTTTTTCGGGCTATTATGAAGAGAAGCAGATGTAAAGAGATGAGAGGGGAAGGTAGAAAAATATCAGTGGGTGTGAGCTGAAAGTAGGATATTTGTTCTAAGGTAGTTGACAAAAACAGCTTATTAGGTATTATTCCTAATAATAAAAGTTCCTTACAAACAAGGAGTGCTACTATGCCTAGATTTGAACAAATGGATGCAGCTTCCGTTTTAAAGCTGATTCAAGAAGATAAAGCTGTACTGTTGGATATACGAACTCCTACTGAAATTTTAGAACGGGAGATTCCTGATTCTGTGTTGCTTCCGTTTGATTTGATTTCGCCTGAGCGTATCAAGTCGTTAGTAGGCGAAGATAAAAAGGCTGTTTTTGTTTGCCGTTCGGGCAGCAGAGCTATGCAGGCTGCGGAGGCGGTATCAGGTTTAGTTGATGTTGCTGTTCTTGATGGTGGAATTGTAGCATGGAGCGAAAAGGGACTGCCTGTAAATGAAGGACCAAAGCGTATTCCGCTTGACCGTCAGGTTCTTATTGCGGTTGGCTCCTTATTATTGTTTACCTTGTTCCTCATGTATACTGTATCGACAAAATTTATTGTTCTTGTGGGTTTCTTCGGGGCAGCGATGATCTTTGCCGGAGTCACAGGAAGCTGTGGTATGGCACGTATCCTGTTGCTCATGCCGTGGAATAAGTCTCCGCTTTGCACCAGTGCCTCATGCGGTGCGACTCCTAAGAACTTGTAAGCAAAAGCATAAGGGGTAAGATAAGATTACGTACTTCCCCCCATGCTTAATAAATAACAGAAGGGTAGCCTTCTCGCGGCTACCAACGCCATAAAAAAACGGGCGTTCTTCGCCCTTAAAAGTTTCTGGAGATTCTTAAGAACCTCTTGCAAGTTTTAGCCGTTAACGAGTCTTCGAGTTTTACGGATAAAGACAGCAGGGCGAGGTTCTTAAGCCGTCGGAGACAAAAAAAACGCCGGAGGCAAGCCCCGCAGGGGCCGCCGAAGGCAACAGCGTAATAAACAAAAAGTCCTCCTGACATAAACGTGTCAGGGGGACTTTTTTGCGCTCGTAACAACACCGCACCGCGCGGTGAAGTTAAAGAAAAATTGTTATGCCTTGTGGCGTACCCAGAGATCGAGTTCGATTGGAACCAGAGCGAGGACTGTAGAATCCACACCCCATGCGGTCATCAGTTCGTTGCCCACGAGTTCTTCGAGACAGGAGTCCGGTTTCTTACATTTTGCATCAGAAGTGATGCCGTTGATGGTCATGCGCCATTTTTTTCTTTCGTCGAAGAAGAGAACGCAATCAATGCCTTCACGAGAGTAAGTGTATTTTGTAAATGGCGGCATTTTAGCCGCTTTTTGCTGATGAACTTTTTCCATGGGGAATCTATACGCCATAAAGACAATAGCGTCTACGGTTGGGGGCGTATGAGATAATATAAAGCATTATTTGTGGCAGTATATTGTTCCGCTATAAAAAATAGGTGAGTTCATATTGCAAGTCCCGCCATTCTTGTGTTGCGCAGAGAAACACTAAAATTCTAAGCGGATAGCGTCGGTACGGCTTTGCATGGAGATTATAATGTGATAGGTTTCCGCATAATTTGCTGTTGGAGGGAGTATGTTTCGGACTCACTACTTATTATTAAGCTGCCTTTGTTGTGCTCTACTTGTCGGATGTGGCAATTCTGTACCGGATGGTGACTATTGTAGGTTTGTATACTCTATAATGTTACCGAATCAAAAAGATAAAGTAGATGTATGGTCAGAGGACAAACTGGTTGATGGTGTACTTGTAAGAGCTGATAGTGGTCTTTTTTGGGTAGATGCAGAGAATCATATCTTTGCTTTAAACCGTAAGGGCGTATCTATGATTGACGCTCAAAGCGGTGTTTCGTTTGCCCCTGTTCAGTTACTAAGAAAAGTAAATGACGCTTTAATAGCATCAGGAAAAGGAACGCTTAGTTCACAAGGCAGTTGGAAGCTGTTTAAGTGGAACGAAAAATAACAAAGAGATGTGTGCTTGCTATAAAGAAATGATGTTGGGCATGTCTTTTTCAAGCAATTGTCTATCAGAGTTACGCTATCTGTTACGGCTATTGCATTTTTATAGTAGGGATACTGTATGCAATCGAAGAAGAGTAGTATTTATTCGACATCGTTCTGCATAAATTGGGAAGTTACATAATTTGAGTTGTTACGTTAAGGGTGGAGTCATTAGCTCCACCTTTTTATTGCAAAATCATGCATTCTTAACAAAATCTGGATAGTTATTTGGCGATAGAATGGTATGATATTAAAAAGCCAAGTGCCTGCATTACTATTAATGCGGGAACTTGGCTTTATTGTGTCGTACCTGTAGTTATCAGTAATTTCGTGAAGGTTGAAAAATAGGGCAGTCATAGTACAGGATTTTTGGAGTTCTGGTGCTTAAAAAAACGTTACTTTTCCCAACTGAGCAGCCGCTGTTCTCCTGTGAGAGCGCGAATATCTGTTACGTTTTGCGAGACTTCCAGACAGCCGAGGTAGGTTCCGTCTGTGTCACGTACGGCATAGTAACGGATATGGATGAATACGCCGTTAAGCTCCAGCCAGAATTCAGCCATGTCACGCTCTCCGGCTTTGAAAGCTTCGAGAATCTTTTCCACAACATGGACACTTTTCGGCGGATGACATTTGGATACATCTCGTCCGATGATTCCAGCACTGCGTGGGAAGATGCGTTCTTCTGTCTGTGAGAAGTAGGCTACCTTGTCGTTTGCGTCGACGAACGAAAGGTCAACAGGAAGTGTTTTGAGAATTGCGTTGATGACGTGCGGTTCAAGCTCGCCTCTATCGAGGGAAATTTCTCCAGCCTGTGACTCGGTTGGTTCTGTCGTTTCTTCTGATGGTTGCCATTCAGTTCCCGGAGTTATCCACGCATAACCGATTTCACTTTCTCCCATGAGGACTTCTGCCCAGTCTTTGTCTGTGAAGGTTTCAAAGACCATGGGGAAGAGAATGTTTTCTTCTTTATGGATCATGTCGCACACTGCAATGGCGAATGTTTGCACTGTGTTTATTGTCTTTTGGGAATCGTCATCGTCCGCGAGTTCTTTACGTGCTTTTTTGAGCAGTGCGCGGATGTCGTCGTGCAGTTCCCACATAACCTGTGGCGGCGCGGTAAGACCCTGACGTTCCATGATAGGGAAGAGTTGGTTTTCTTTACGCTCATAGTGTCGGATAATATGAGAAAGGTCTTCTACACCGGCTATGATCCCGTGCTGCGCTGCGTAGAATTCCAGAGGATCATCGGCGCCTTTGATTGCTTCCAGCAATGCTCTGGCTTTTTCGTCTGCATATTTGTTTTCTTCCTGAAAACTGTGCAGAGGATGACCTGCAGGAAGTTCCGGCAGTGTGCTTTGCGCTGCAGTGGATTCAAACAGTTCCACGTGCAGATCGCATAACTTTTTAATTTCCGTTTCCGGTATGCCGTCTGCAACAAGTTTTTGTTCCATCTGCCCAATTTCGGCAGGGGAGACATTGTGCAGCAGGGATAAAAAATCTTTGCGCACTTCATCCACAGAGTCTCCTTTATGCAGGCGCATTACAATATCTTTCAACATAGCAATGCGCTCTTCTTTAGAGGCAGCAGTACCCTCAGGACTTTCGTTAGGGTTGATGATGGTCACATTGTCGCTGGTGTGGCGGTAGATTTGTTTAGCAATGTCTAACAGTAGTTCATTAAGATCAATAGTTGCCATGCCTGCAGCTTGTTCCAGCGTTGCAATACTGCCGATTGTTTTGCGCATGATCGGGCTTTTGAGCTTAGAAAATGTCGGTGATTTCTCTACAAGATAGTCAAGAAGGAAGGGGTATTCTTTAAGTAGGGCACCGATTTTTGATTTTTTTGAAAGCTTCATAATACTGCTCCATGGATGACAATTGCACGAGGCAACTACATTACCACAGAGCTCTTATTATTCTGTGAATAGGTTTGAGATTTTTACGGTAGTTTGTTGATTAGAAATGCAAGTATGGGAGGGGTGATTGTTGACAGGTCATGAATTAAAGTAGAGAGTAAAATAAAAAGGATAGCTGGTTTAAGGAGCCTGATGATGGAAATGACAATTCTGGAATTGTGCAAGGTTGTAGGCATTGAAACAAGACCTGTCGGTGTTTATGATGCTCCGGATGCTGAACAATTCGCACCGTTGGTAGATCCGAAGCGTTGTATCTTTGCTGCGTACGAGGCGTGGCAGGCAGGACAGACTCTTTCTGTTACAAGCACAAAATATGGATGTCCCGGCTGCGGTTACTGGATGACAGGAATAGAAACCTTTCCCAGCCGCGAGGTTTTTGTAAATTTCCTCTACAATAAAGAAGGGATGCGGGAGTCTGCAGGACTCATGAATGCATGGCTGGATGCAACCCCTCCATATCATCCTCAACACGGAAATATTCTTATCGGCCCTGTGCATGAGGAAATGGAAGAGTACCTTAAGACGGTGACCTTTTTTGTCACCCCAGATCAGTTAAGCACCTTGATGCTTGGTGCTGTCTATCATTCCCATCCGGATGATGTTGAACCTGTCATTGCTCCATTCGGCTCCGGATGCGGCCAGATGCTTTCTCTGTTCCGAGACTTGAACAAACCGCAAGCCATAATCGGTGCAACTGATATTGCTATGCGAAGCTATATCCCTGCTGATCATCTGGCCTTTACTGTGACCATTCCAATGCTGAAGCGCTTTCTCTCATTGGATAAGGAACGTTGTTTCTTAGGGAAACATTTTTTGAAGAAGTTGAAGCAATCCCGTGTAGAAACTAAGGAGCGTAGGCATCCTTGTTAGGTGAGTTATGAAAGGGTGCTTTAGCCTGCTTATTTGACGCAATGGCATCAAATACTAAATGTTGAAATCAAAAAGGGTGGAGTAAAAAAACTCCACCCTTTTTGATTACATATCCCGACCGACGCTTAAGCCGAGAACTCCCTTCAACAATGAATCTTTCTCGCTATCCGCAGTCAAGAGGACGTTCCTCTTGCGGGGTGCAGGGGCAGAGCCCGCCCGCCGGAGGCAAACAAACTCAAAACAAAACTTGTAGGCATACCTAATCAAACGGTAACTTCACACCGCCGCCTTCTGTGTGCTGAACAGAGGACTGCTTGCGCTGTACTGGGTGCTTGGCTTTGCTTCTGTAGATGCGTGTTGCCGGTCGACAGATGTTGCCTTTGGATATGGCTCCTGAGCGATGCTGCACGCTGGCTACTGCATACTTGTTTTTTACTTCGGTTACCTTGATGGTCGCAACCTTGGTTTCAGTACGCCCGAGGGATTCCTTGGTGTACGGATCGATGAGGCGTTCGCCAAGGTGGTAGACGTCGTAGTACTGACCATTTTTGAGGTTTACGCCGCCCATGTTCAGGTAGACTTGGTTACCCGCAATTTTGATTACCTTGATCGGGTAGATTGCCTGCAACAGCTCTGTGTTGATTTTTTGCGCTACCATTTCTGAAAGGCGAGCGGAAAGGGCACCTCTTGAAGTGGCAGAGTTGCGTTCGTAGGTCTTATCTATTGTGACGGTTGATGACCATTTAATTTGCATGGTTGCCGGAACAAGCACCTTGTAGGAAATCAGCGCAGCAATGCGCTCTACGTAGTAGCTTTCGCCGGTCACCTTGATGTCGTGCTTGGTACTGGTTGTGATGTAGGACAGAATTTTGCCTGTCACAATGTAGTCGGCACCAAGACGCATTCCGAGCTTTGCATGTTCTTCTACGGCGAAGTCTTCACTCTTCCAGTTCGCTTTTTCCTGCTGGTAGAGCTTTTCATTTTCACGATCGAGCACGGTAAAGCGCCTGCTCTGGACGAGACGGTCTGTCAGCTTTTGGCGAAGTATCTTTGGTACACCGCGCTTGCGGTTTGCCGTGGATGCCTCAAAAGCAACAATGCCAAGCTTGCGGCGGGTTTTGGGTGAGAGCCCTGGTGTCTCGTACACGTTTACCTGTGCCTCAAGGGTTACATTCCATAATCCGTTCGATTTGTTTTCATTAAGAATGTCGTAGCCTGCGATAACACCGGAACTCTTCATGCCGGTAACGGTTGCGTTTTCGGCCTTGTAGTTGGTGTTGCGCTTGCCGTTTGTAGTTTCGGTTTTACCGGAACGAACGGCGACAGTGGCAGATTCCAGACTGACACCTTTAATCTGACGCACGGCCTGAATGAGTGCATCTTCAATGGCTGCATCGCGTGATGCAGCTGTGCCGGTTGCGCTGGCAGTCACTATCTTTGCGTGGCTCTCAACGGAAAAAATGAGCACCACTAAACAGATAGTAACGAGCGAATGAAAAATAGCCTCATGCGGAAGTTTCTTAAAAATCGTCAACATCCATCATCTCCTGACCCATAACTGCTTTTGCAGAAACTTTCTTTTTTGCTTTGTAGATCTTTTTAGTCTTTTGGATGTCAGCTCCTTTCAAGTGCTTGGACAACCTGTTGGATTGTGGTGACCATACGTAAACGACGCCTACAATTTCCTGATTGTACTCTGGGTGGTTGTAGACCCATGTGGTGAGCTTGCGCACACCGGGGAGGTTGCTGACGTGACCTTTTGCATTGATGGTCTGGTTAAGTGTGCTGATGAACTCTTTAGTACGTTCTTTACTGCTGAAGGTGCTGCCGTCTGCCTGCTGCTGGATTTTACCGACGGTTTTTTCAATTTCCTTGCGACCTTCTTCTTGATTGAACATGCCGTAGGATTTGAAAAGAAATGCGAAGTTTCCGTACGCCTGTGCATCGGCATGACGCAGAGCCATTTCGCGGCCTTCTGCACGTTCATCGTAGTCGGTTCCGGTGTAGGCGTTGCCTGCCTGACCGTAGGATACGAGCACAGGGTAGCCTTTTTCGTTGTAGATATGGCGAATGCCGAATTGATGAAAGAGGGCTGCCGGATTGTTGCCTACAATGGTGCGGACGGATTCACCGCCTGCTTTACGCGGGTTAGGGTGCAGGTCACCTTTGGTGGCGATGATGGAATTAACCCAACTTTTGAAATTTGGAGACGCAACAACTGTCACAGCAACTTCGTGTCTGCCTTCGGCGTTGTTGGCTTCAAAGGTCTGTACTGGAATCATGCCGGAAAGCTCTGCGCTTGCAGTGGTTACTGTGCGCTTTTCAATAGCATTGCGAAGGAGTTCTTTTTTCTTCTCGCGTGGAAGCATCTTGAACTTTGTCGGGTCAACGCCGTTTTCATTCAGCATTACGTCGAGCTTACTGCCGACAGCGGCTGCTGCTTTATCCAAAAGTTCTTCAAATTTGCTTGTGCTGCCGAGCTCTTCACGTGTGAACTCCGGCATGGAAGGGTCTTCCTTGATACTTTGCAGTGCCTGCGCACGAACGCTGACGCCAAGAAACTTCATGTATTCCGCCTGTGCTTTGAGGTAGGCTTCCTCAAACGCCATAGTGCGGAAGTTAGCCCAGTCCGGATGATCTGCAGTAACTTTTACGCGGGCTCTGCTTACAGTGTAGAAGAGCTGGCCTTTGTCCTGTCTGCGCATGAAAACAGCGCCGTTCCCGTGTGTGTTGTAAATGTTAATTATTTCGTCAAGCTCTGCACGGGGATCAATTGTTGTTGGAACTGAGGCTTCTGCTACTGCTTCCTCAATGGCAGTGGCTTCCTGTTGTGTTGCAGGAGCTGGTGCTTCAAGGCTTCGTGAACCTTGGGCAAAGGAGAGCGTTGGCAGAATAAGCAGGGTGATGAGCGCTGCAAGGCAACGCTGTAATGGGCGTGAAGTTTGTGTTTGCATGTGTGATTCTCCTACAGGAAAATAAAAAAGGGGCTGAAATCCCAATCAGCCCCTGAAGTACAAGTCTTTACCAGGATACGGTACCGGAATCACCGCGTTTGATGATTGGAGTTTCGCCTTCCCAGAATGCAAGGCCGGTGTTGATGTCGGTAAGAGTGAGCATGAAGAAGTATTCGATCTGATCTGTGTCAGAATCAATACGGTGGTTGCGCTGGATGATTTTGCCGGACAAGCTTAAGTCCGGCGCAATGATCTGGCCTTTACGGGCTACAGTTTTCTGGTTTACTTCCTGAGATTTTCTCATCTTGCGTGCTGCTGCAACCATTGGGTCTTCTGCGCCGTCAATGCCGATAGCGGTGGTGGTAACAACCTTGCCGCTGCGGAGAAGCTGAACGCGGATTTTCTTAACAAGTTGGTCGGTGTCGATGTTCTGCATGGTGTCGTTAATCACACGGGACACAACCATTACATAGCGACCGCCGCCCGGCTTGGATACAGCGCCGGATGCCAGCATTTCGTTAACAGCGGTGTTTGCTGCCTGTTCGAAGTCTCTGTAGCCGAGACCCATAACTCGAGGGTTGGTGTCATTGTGCGGATCGATCATGGTTGCTGCGTTACGCTTGCCGCAACCTGTGGTGAGACCAATAAAAGCAATTAACATGAGAAGTAACAGTTTTTTCATTATAGGCTCCGAGTAAGGGATGAATATGTATAGCATGCTGCAAACTAGTTCCCGAGGGGAACAGTCACTATGTAGGGTATACTGTTCTTTTGCGGCATACGGACATGTACGATAGAGTATTTAGTGTCCGGCAGCTCCACTGTTGCCAGTGTTGCACCGTTTGGTGCTTCAATAACAAGAGTTTTGTTTTCCGGTTTCGGTACACGTATCATTTGCACATCTTTAGGCAGAGACAACCATGAGCGGGTGTCTGCCCGTGTAATAGCAGAAGTGAAAAGTCCTGAAGCGATGCCTGCCAGCTGTCCGCCTTTTGCCTGCGCAAGATACTGTAAGAAGGTTTTTGTGGCTGTTGATGCCACTGCTTTGGTAATTGTTGATGTTAAATGCGCTTTGTATTCCGCCTGCATTACTCTGTCAAAGCTGCAAAGCGTTTTGGATGTGTATTGTCGGGAGCCGGATTTGACCTGAATGAACGGCAGTGCTGCATTGCGTGTTTTTAGTTGCGGCATGGCAAAGGATATCATGGAGACTCCGGTGCTTTCGCCTGCAAGAAAGAGCGGAATGTCAAAACGCAGTTCGTCCACTTCGGGCGCAAGACCGTTTTCGAAAAGAACCCATACGGTAGGTCTACGGTATTTGCTTGATTTTGTGCCGCGTTCGAAGGCGTTGGACATTGCGGCGTCCTGCTTCAGATATGAGTTGGTTGGAACCATGCCTTGAACGCGTTTCAACATAGTGTTGCACTTGCTGTAGTCGCTTTCCATTTCGCCGTTTGCGCAGAAGAACAGACCGGAAAGATAGGTCGCATATGGGTTTACAAAGTCTCCGTAGCCTGTCCAGTGGCTGACTTCCGGCATGGACTCGTATACAGTTTTTTTTGCAGTATCCTGAATACGCAGCAGGTCGAGCACCGGTTCATCGTCATTTTTGCGGAAGGCGATTTGCTCTTCTTGTTTTCTTCGCTGTTCCTTAGCTTCTTCTTGTAATTCCTTGATTTCTTCTTTGTACTTTTCTACCGCACGACGCTGACGGTCCAGTGTTCGGTTGAACTCTACGCGTGCTTTGTCACTCTTGTTGAGTGCAAGCAGAGAGTAGCCTTTGTACATATTGATAAGGACGGTATCACTTGTCCTTGGCTCATAATCCATAAATTCTCTGTTGAAGAGAATTTCCCCGACGACCTTGGACGCGGCGTATATATCGCCCTCGGTCTCATCATCTTTTACTTCTGCTTCAGATTCGTTCAGCAGCGTGTACGCATCTTCGAAACGCCCCTGATTGAAGCGGATCATACTTGCATCGAGCAAAAACGGCAGTGCATGGTCGAACTCAGTGTCGAGGATAGTGGAAGTAGTTGTGCTGTCGCCCAGGTAGTACGGATTAAGCAACGCGTGCTGATCCTGCTGCTGCATAGTAGCGCAACCGGACAGTACAGTTACTGTTGCAAGCAACAAGAACAAAAGTCGATTCATTTCCCACCCCGTTAACAATTATATAATTAAGATGTGCATACAAAATTAGATTAATGTTTTCAATAAATCTGTATTGGTAAAATGAAATATAGGTTTTGAGATGTGGAGTGCTTGTTTAGCTATGTGCTGTGGCGTCTGCAATATAGACTGAAGACGGTTTAGGAAGGGTTATGGTCTACTGCTGAGAAGAATAAATACTATATGTTTGATGTTGGAGCAGGGTACAATAGATGGAGTATTTACGGTTGCGTAATTGTGTATTGTCTGCGACTAGCCGACATGCTTTGTAGAGTGCATCGGAGGGATAGTGAATAATAACAATGCAATATCATTAATAACAGCGTTGTGTATCACGCTATGCTTTGTATCAGGAGGCTCCATGGCAAATGCAGCACCGTGGGATACGTATACAAAACCGGACGATGCTGAAGTGCGTAGGCTTCTGACTCCGCTGCAATACAACATCACACAGGAAGACGGTACAGAAGCACCGTTTAAGAATCCGTATTTCAAGCACTACACAAAGCAGGGAATCTTTGTGGATCTGCTATCCGGTGCGCCGTTGTTCAGCACGACTGATCAGTATGATTCAGGCTCAGGATGGCCTGCATTCACCAAACCGATTGATCCGAACTATATTATCTTGCACAAGAAGTTTTCGTTCTTCGGGGAAGTCTTTGAGGTGCGCAGTAAGACATCTGATTCGCATCTGGGAGACAGGTTCAATGACGGGCCTCCGCCAACGAACTTGCGTTATTGTATAAATTCCGCGGCACTGCGGTTTATTCCGAAAGATGAGATGAAAACAGAAGGGTACGGTGATTTCCTGCATTTATTTGCAGAGTAGGGCATGGTGAAAAAGGCTTCGATGAGCGGAGTCTTTTTTTTTGTTCAGATCAAGTCGAAGGTTGTGGCGGGCTGAGAGCGGAAGTGATCAGGTTTCAGGTTGTTAGAATGTATTGGACATAGAAAAAGGGGGTTGCTGAATCAGCAACCCCCTTTATTAGGCTTTTAGTCTATGAGTTCATTTAATTAGAAGCTGTATGCGGCGAGGATAGCAGCTTTGAATACGTCGTCAGTGCTGTGAGCAGCGTTGTTGCTGTCGAAGTCAGTTACTACGTAAGCGAAGTCAGCAATGAGATCGAGGTTGTCGTACATGCTGTAAGTAGTAGTGAAGTCAAATTCTACAGCGCTGTCGTCTTCACCCCAGTTTTCGATGTCGAGGTTGGTGTTGGAATCGTCGTTGGTACCACGAATGTAAGTTACACGTGCAACGTGGGAAACTTTTTCGATGAAGGTAAGTTCTGCAACCTGGAGACCAACGCCCCATTTGCCGAGTGCGTTACCAAAGATACCGTCAGAGTCAGGACCCTGTGCACCTGCACCTACGAGGGTGGTAGCAGCAAAGTCAGTACCGTCGTCGAGGGTTGGCATGAGGCCTTCGCCATCGCTGTCGTTACCGGAACCGTACCAAGCCATGAGAGCAGGTACGCAGTACTGTGTAGCGTAAGCAGCTTTACCAGCTACGAGGAAGCCAGCGTCTTTGTCGGATGCTTTACCGTATACGCCGTCGAAGGAAAGAACGAGGTTAGCAATAGGGGTTGCTTCGAGAGCAATACCGTACCACTGGGTGTCGTTGTTGTAAGGGATTTTGTTGCCATCGTCGTCGAGACCACGAATGGATTCTTTACCAGTAGAAGCAAACATTGCGTATGGAGATACGGTAAGTTTGTCGAGGTTGATAGCTGCAACAGCACCGAAGATGTCAACGGAAGTGTTGGATTTGTCATAGCCGTTTTCGTCAGCCTGATCGTATGGACGGCCGTAGAAAGCGGTGAAGTCTACGATGTCGTAGCTAGTAGAAGCAACGATTGCACCGAGGTCGTCGTCGAGAAGTACGCTGCCAGCAACTGCACCTGGAAGAGCGAAGCCCTGGATACCAGCACGTACTTTAACAGGAGTGTTAGGTACGATGAAATCGAGGTAAGCACGACGGGTTTTGATGTTTACACCGTCAGCACCAAGGGCACCACCTTGGCCGCCACCAACGTTTGCTTCGTTGGTTTTACCCCAAGTGTTGCTGATTTCGAAGTAAACAGTACCGGAAAGAGCTTCAGAAGCTACGATGTCGATCTGAGTACGGAAACGCTGAATAAAGTCGCTTTTTTTACCGTCGTTATCTTTGTTGAGGTAGTCGTAACCAACATACATGTTACCGGAAGCTTTGATTTCAGCAGCAGAAGCGTTGAGAGCTGCGCCAAATACCATGCACACTGCAAGTGCAAGAGTGATAATACGTTTCATGATAATTCCTTCTTGAATTCACAAAGACTCAAAACTAAAAGCCGTTCAAAAAATTATACTGCATTGTCCAAAAAACACTCACTGAACCAAAGCGAAAAGGTGGCTATTCCATAATCGTAGTCTTTAGAACGTGAGTTTGAGAACGTTTTGCATTCTATATACGCAATGATGAAATTCAATACATACAAATAGTAATATATTCTTGCATGAAAGCATCTTTGCAGAACTAAACAATACAATGAGATAAAAGTCACTGAATTGCTTTGAACGTCGTTTCATTGTTGAAAGTGTTTTATAAAACGAGAGAAGAAAGTACATCCTGCGAAATGTGGAATTATTATACGTTGAAATTGTGCATGCAGGACAGGTTATATGTCGTACGTTCCTAGAAGAAAATATGTATGGCGTTGTTACGTCGTTTTGAGGGGTATAATGCGGCGTATTTCTATAACAGCCTGAATTATAAAGGCAGACTAATACTGAATATCATGTACTCGCGTACTAATTTTTTAGAGAACGTCATTATTATAAAGTTTAATAATATTGAATAATCGTGGGAATATAGGCGTTATGCGTTTCAATACGAGAAAGCCCCTGCAGTGGCGAGCAGGGGCTTTTCTCTGTGTGTTAGGTCGGATTGTTAGATGGTTGATTGTAAGATGTTTCTATGGGGCAATAGCCAGTGCAGAAACCCATTCTTGCAAGGTGCCTTCCGGTGTGGTGCTGTGTTCTATTGTTATAGAACGACGACCAGTAAAGCCTGCATTCACGAGGTCTTTATCCAGCGTTTCGCAGGTTCTGTTGGTAAAATGCCGCCCGAGTGAATCTACAGAATCGTGGATTCCGTATTTAAAGGAACAGTAGAGTGTTCCGCCGGGTTTGAGTGATTGTCTGAGAACGGTGAGTACGTCATGCAGTTCTTCGAAAGGGACATGGAGCAAAGAAGCACTCGCCCAGATACCGTCATAGATAGGATGTGGTTTGAAATCCTGAAAGCGCATGCACTTTACTGTGAGTCCAGTAAGCTCGCCTGCCAGTCTGGCCATTTCTTCGGACGCGTCAAACGCATCGACCTGATAGCCTTTTTTCAAAAAATACAGGGCATCGCGTCCGGAACCACATCCGGCATCCAGAATAAAACCGTTTTTGGGCAGGGTACGTAAGAATCGGTCGTACTGCTCACTCATGTCAATAGGTAAGGTTTTTTCTGAATACTCCAAGGCATAGTTATTATAGTACTCCATAGCATCACTCCTTGACGTGTGTTGCATTAAAATTCCAAGTACTTATGTTAATCTCAAATTGCATAGCCGTTGTAGGCGGAATTATTCTTTGTCAGCTATGTCTGGGGTACGAGTTTTCCTGCTGTATTGATGACAACAAAATTGGTGCACATGGCTTCTCCCTTTTCGTTCACGCAGTCGTTGCAGTTGCGGGTGGAGCATTTAGGGCAGATGACAGCCTGTTCTATCCAGCTTTGGATCTTGATGTAGCTGAAGTACACATCTGAGCCGCATGTTGAGCAGATGAAGGTGTAGGCTCGAGCGTTGTTGACGTCTTCCACAGGTTCGCTGCGAATGAGGATGTTGTGTTTATTGTCGCTATTTGGAAATTTGCGACGGAAGCGATTGCCTACCTGATTGGCAAGGCCGTCTATAACGGCGTTGCTGTTACGTGCTTTGCAGTGTGGGCAGACCACGCAGTGTGCGGCGTAGCATTCAATATTTTTAGCGGTAAATGAAACGGTAGAGTCACAGTTGGAGCAAGGAAATGTGGTCAGCATATATATTTCTCCGTGTGGTGATAACGTTCACTGGGTAATGCGAAAAAATAAGGCTTAGTGTGATAGTACGGAAAGATAGTGCGAGTTGTACAGGTGAAATGCGCTGATGGCGTTATGAATTTTATAGCGGCAAGAAGTAAGTAGCTTGTTGTGCTGGCGCAACAAGGGGTGGATGGTGGTGTGGAGCTAATGATGCGTGAGAAAAAGGTGTGCAAGCTGTGGAGCACTTCGGGAGTAGAAGTGCTCCTTTTCTATGAAATATTGAAGCTGGCTGGTGGTAGCTATTGCGTTGAATATGTCTCTTTTGCGGCGCGTTTTAGCACAATGGAGGCGTTGACTTCTATGGCTGTGCATATGCCGTATAGCTGCTCCGGTGTTGCGGCGGACTGTCCGGAAAAGATGGCGTCGATTTCTGCTGCGGGGACATTGGACGATGTGGCGATATCTGTCGAGTGCATGTCGCTATCCTCAGCGAATTCATGAAGAATTCTTCCAACTCTATGGTTGTATTTGGAGATTGACGACTGTTTGTTGTTTTCGTTGAGCAGTTCTTCGAAGGGGATGTTCAGAGCTTTTGCGTAGCGGAGCATATCCCCGAATGTTGTTTTTTCTCCACCGAATTCTTTACTAATCCAGCGGGAGACTGTGTCTCTTCCAACGCCAAACAGGTCGCCAATTTGTTGCATAGTTTTGCCCTGTGTTCGTAGGGCTGTGATTTTTGCCATGATGACAGCCCATGCATAAGCATTTTCAGGGTCGTACTTGACTACTGTTTTGGAAATTCTGCGGTTATTATTCTGTTGTCTGGGCATAGGGCTTGACTTTTTTTGTTGTGTTGACGCATCATTAGTGCATGAACAATGTAGTTGAGCGGTTTTTTGAATGACTTGTACTAATAATAGATAAAAAAAATAGATATCATACTGCAAAGAGCAGTGTCAAAATGACCGATAAAAAGGTTTTCATGTATATTTTGAAATTTGATTCAAGATAAAATATAAAATAGCTGTAATAAGTTCCTAAAAAGGTAAAAAAAGCATGAAAGTGCATATTTTAAATGCATCAAAGTAAAAAGCAAGTGTTCATTAACAGTGCAAAAGAAATTTGAAACATCTTTGTTAAGTTGTTATGCATTGTCTTAAAATAGAAAAACACATTGTGCGTTGTCTTGATGCCTGTACTGTTTACGTGTTGCATTGGCAATGTGTGTTTTTTCTAACAAAAAATTGCGTGTAAGAGGATGAATTCTGCATCTTTTTCCGAATGAACTCTGGGTGTTGATTCAAGTAGCTGACAGGATGCGGATAGGCGTGCCATAAACACAACCAGTGAGCCTTATAACATAGGAGAGTTAGGATGTTGTTATGTCCTGTCTGCGGAGCAAAGACGCATGTTCCGCGCTCAAACGTATCAGATGATAACTGCATAGTGCGTCAACGAGTCTGCAGGCAATGCGGGCATAAAGAGATTTCAATGGAGGTCTATATTTCTTCAATGCGTAAGGGGCTTAACTTCCTTGCGCAGAAGAAAGAGAGTGAAGCATTGCAAACGTAAAAATAACTGCACTTTTTTGCGGATACAGTTGTATGCACATGGCATTAGGTATGATGCTGTGATAGCAAGGTATCTACAAAAAAATGGTGTTGCTTGTATTTATATTCATTCTATTTGTATAAGATAGTCTATATCGCAGTAAAGGAAATTTAATGAAAGCTCAGGACACAATAGATGTCATTGCCGCAGGATTGGGGTTAGGTATTAAAGCATACGAAAGTGCGCGACGCATTGAAGCTGCTGGCTATACTGTACCTAATTTGCAAGAGTTTGAAACCCGCATTATTGAATTGCACAGGCTTCCTCGAACGGTGTCGCAGCCTTCCGGTTGTGGAGGTTCTCCCGCATCTAAATCGGTTGTGTATGTGGGACATGCATAAATAATATTGAAAAGAGCTGTTGAGAGCAGCTCTTTTTTTTTGGTTATGCGATCCGTGAGCGTTGCCCGAATACTAATATTCGGCAAGGAGGCTAAAATTTGTAGCTTCAGTGTGATAGATACTTAACATAGCGTCTGTATATACTTTTTGCTTGACTTGCCTCAGATATTTCTGTTGGTGGGTATGTACTTTTTTTATGTGGGGATAAAAGATAACAGTACTATATATAGCTAGCTAGCGAAGTATAGTGTCAATGTGCAAAGCGCGTGAAGGGGGACTTTTGCATCGTAGTATAATGACCAAAAAAGGTGTTCAATAGTGTTTTTTTCTTCACCTACTGTATTAAGAATAACTCCTTTGCACATGTTGTTGCTACTTTTGCTAGCGCCGTGTGCTCATGCAAGTGATACTGCACATACTAAGTGTAGTCTTCCCACGGAACTTGTTTCCTCCTTACAGAAGCAGCATATAAGCGATAAAGCATATCTTGCCCGCTTGCGTCAAAAAGTTGCAAACCTCGGCATTCAGCGCTTTGCGGGAGCAGTGCATTCATTCAGAGATTTTGACATTAAGTTACCCCTGGGCAGCACTGTTATTCCTTTAGCCAGCCACAGCACAGGGCTTTGCTTTGACGGTCTTACCGCCACAAGCGATGCAGCCGGTGTTTCATTGTACGAAGTAGATTACGGTGCTGCTACAATTGCTGTAATTCCTGATTCAGAGGAGGCCGTTCAATGGGAGCGTTTTCTTGTTTCATCTGTGCGGTCACCAGAAGACATTCTTTTTCGTGAACCGGATGGTGTTATCTACTACGATCACAAAAACAAGGAGCTCGTAGCAGTCTACCATCAGTACGAAGCAAATTCCGGTCAGCATATCGTCGGCAGAGCCATTGTCTCCGGTGATTCCTGTCCGTTGTCGGAGCAAAGAAAATTTTCATGTAATACGGCTTCAACCGGCAAGATTGAAGCTATCAGATTTCCCTGCGTACAGGCTGAAACATCACAGGTTGCCGCGCTCAAAGCTTCGACTTCGGTTGGTTCCGGACTTTCAGCTGAGTCAGACATGTCGCATAACTCTGCCAACATGATTGCTACAGCCGGTATCGCATCTGCCAACGCCCATAGCAGATGCCAGAGCCAGCAGCGCAACGGTGGCGTAAAAGAAATCGTACGTCTCTATTCCCAGTTACGAACTCTGAACCCGAAGCATCGTAATGCAACAGATACCTATATCAAGGCATACAGCATCAACAACTACGGTGTAAAAGATGCCTACATTGTTTGGAATGACAAAAAAGAGGGTGGGGTACTTCTCGCCGACGGAACCGTGGTTGTACCGCCGAAGTATTGTAGTCTCTACGTCGATTCTTTTGGCTATGTCGTGACGGATGATCACGGTGTAGGCATTCTGGATTTCTCAGGAAATACTATTTTGCCCTGTAAGTATACACTGTTCACCCTTAATGTGGACGGGCTGCTTAAAGTCGGACAGCAAGTATCGGGTGAAGCCATGCGATATGGTCTCTACAATCTTCAAAAACGCATCTGGGTTGAGCCGTTGAATATGTAGTAGCCTCCGGCGGGCGGGGCTCTGCCCCTGCACCCCACAAGGGGAACGTCCCCTTGACCGCGAAGCTGTATTCCCCAGTTATTGTTATTGGAGTTAACTTCAAAGTGTTTACCAACAATGAAAGTAGGTGAACCACGAAGAAGGGCACTAATTTCATGTGCTCAGATAACAAGCTTCGTAAAAAACGATTTGCCACAAAAAAAGCCCTCATATGAGGGCTTTTTTTGTGGTGAATAGGCTTTTTCCATTCTTATGGAAAAACTCATGATCATAAGACGGCATAATATTTCGCTTCACCCAGAAAACATACAACGGGGAGTACAACCTCGCAGTCGAGAGGGCGTCCCTCTCGCGGGGATGCAAGGGGCTGGTCCCTTGCCCGTCGGAGACCTGCCGGAGGCATTAACCACTCAAGGAAAATCCTCCTCACAGAAAGAGCCCCGACGGGGCTCTCTGAGAATTTATGCTATGGCTGTAGAGGTAGCTCTTCTATTTGAATTTGTTTAGGATCGAATTTTTGAGAGCCTTCGGGCTGATGCGCATAAATTTTGTAAGGTTTGGCTGGGCTCTCTGGTGCGGTCACAGTTCCGTTGCAGTAGAAACAGTAAGTTGTGCCGTTTTCTTTCTGTGTTGCTACGGAAAGGGGCTGGTACTGTATGCCGATACCCAGTACTTGCTGAAGCTTGGAGCATTCACTACTTGTACATGGTCTAAATCGTGTCCATTGTCCTGACATAGTAATTCTCCTATTGTTGAAAATTAGATAGTCAGAGCCATGCGTTTTTTGAGACGCTGTATTATATATAGACTCATTAAAAAGTAAGTGAATGATAACTTGTAGTGTTGGGGTGCTGTTACGTTCTATTATACTGAATTAATTTGTTGTTGAATGTTCTTTTGCCGCTTTTTTGTATGATACAGGAGTGTTACATGTATTGGATTATTGGCATTGTTGCAGTTGTTGCACTGGCAGTTAACAGTTGGTGGCGCAGAAGTATTGCCCGTAACTACAAAGAATTAATTGCAGAGATTGTAGAAAAACGGTCTGGTGCGGTGAAAGATGTGTACGTTGCGGCGCGTAAGCGTAAAAAATATGCGAATACCCGTGATCGGGATTCGGATGTGAACGTTCTGTGGTCAACTGATGAGGGCTTTCCAATGGATTTCCAGTACACCCGTAAGCGTGAAAAAGCAGAGAATATTAAGTTTACGCTGAAGTCTGTTGTTCAGGATGCAAGCGGCAACGTGTATCTGGAAGGGCAGGAACGGGACAGCAAAGAAGAACGGTCTATAGATATTACTACACTGGCGTCGCATCTGAAGCTGCCAATGTACAAAATTATGCCGCTTGATGAGTTGATGGAGACAGTCTGTGGGCTTCGGTTGCATTTCAACAAGTAGCTGTGAAAGCATGGATGGGCTGATGATCTTACCCGAGCTGTTTGGGGCGTAATTTGTTCTGGTAGTCAGGCTATTAATACTTATACCAGTTCTGGTTGATGAAGACGTGTTCGCCTTCCGGATAGAGGATTCCATAGATAAAATTTTGATCGCGGGAAGGAGTGCCTATGGGCACAAAGTGTTTGTTGGTGGCGAGGATACAACGTCCGTCGGCAAGCATTTTGTTCAGACCTATGCTGTCGTTTTGCGACATCATCTCGTAGCAGACTTGAAAGTCCGCCAGTGTCTTGGCAGCCAGTGCATAGTTCATGGGAATAGCTTTATCCTCGAAGGTGTATGCAGGCTTGCAGGCAACCAGCAGTGTCAGAAAACAAAGGGTAAGAAGATATTTCATGCGTGGCGCTTCCCCAGTACCAAAGGTTTGTACGGCCTTTTTACTGTAGCGGACAACGGATCTTAGCTATATTGTTTGTTTTTCAGAGGGCACAAAAAATCCGCTTCTACATGAGTAGAGGCGGTTTTTTTACGAAGGCAAAAGTATAGAGCACCGCTCCGAAATTGTTGAGCAGGTGGTAACGGTGCTTATTTACACACTATACGGGGTAACACTATGGCTATTCTACCGTAAGTATTGGGAAGAACTTAAGACAAATAGAAGGGTTATGAAAAGAGTAAACGACAAAACATAGTTGCTGATCAGTAATAAAAATCTATTTAGCATGTTCACCTCGCGGCAGACTGTAATGATTTGCGCGCAAAAATTCAATATTTGATTGAAAGAAAGCCTGATTCCCTCACAGGTTGCAGCGTTCTCTAGTCGTACCGCGGGTCTCAGAGGAGCATCTTACTTACCATCTGTTACGATGATCGTTAGATGCTCTTAACGCTGTTCCCTGGATTTTTTAGTTTACCATTGTTGTTAGAACAGTCCACGGGATGATTGCGTTCTTTCATTATTGACGTCTGTACTGCTCGGATGACGTTTACCCTATTTTTCCGCTTACTTTTTTTACTACATAGCTTGTCCGAGGCTTAAAAGAAGGGGAGGATGGTGTGGGCATATTGTAATCAGAGGGGGCGCTTTACTTCTGAAACTGCTTGCAGACCACATAGGTGGTCAGGCGCACTGAAAAAAGGCTTAGATCAATTTGATCTAAGCCTTTAATTTTATCTGGTCTGGATGACGTGATTTGAAATTACGCTCCTCTTCTTGAATTCTATGTAGTTGGGTTCATGGATGAAGTCTTTTAATGTCGGCCTGTTGCGACATGTCTTAAGCTTGTAGCGTGGTGGCGGATTTGGTTATGAATGCTAAGTAGAAAGTAGTGAATCCTGCGTAGTAGTTTTAATGTTTTTTGTTAGGGCTCCTATGAGGATCCAAATAAGCCATGTACCTACTATTGAAAGATAACCATCAACTGCATAGTGCCAATTTAAATGAACTGAGCCTGCCAGTATTATAAGTAGAAAAAGTATTGAAAAGAAATATAACTTCTTGTTTATGTGCCAACAGGTTAGCGTTATCAAAAACGTCATGGCCACATGCATGCTCGGGGCGGCACTTATTCCACTACCAAGCATCTGGCTATGGTTTATATGCAGATTCCAAAGGAGATTTTGAAGGTTGATGGCATATAAGTATATTGAGTCGTTTACACCTGTTAAGTAGCTATGCAGTGCGCTGTATGGATCTTGCGAACCGGTAACAACATTATAGTAACATGGTCCTGCTGATGATAAAAAAGTTGCTGCAATATTGCCGAGAAGAATCCATGTGCAAATACAAGATAAAAAAAACCTCATTCGTAATTGTGGGTTATAGCTGTTAAAAGCCTGTAAAGTGAGGGAGAGGTACATTACTAAGAACCACCCCTTGAAGTATATTTGATCGATAACAAATGTAATGGCAGGGTGGCCGAGAACAGGTTGTAACCATTCCCATGGGTGTTTCCCAAAATGAAGTGCTTTATCAATAGTTGCAAGAGCATGATCGTAATCAAATGGGTGAATGTATGGGATCATTATCTTGAAGGTGCTGAAAGTCGAAAAGAAAAGCGGCAACAATATTATAATGGGGAGAGCAAATATAATACGGTCAATAGTAGGCAGCTTGTCTGTTATGTCTGATTTAATATACCTGAACAATTTTTGAGGCCGTATAAAGAACATAATATAAGCACATCGAGAAGTCAGTGCTATAGCTAGGCAAGCGCAATACAATGTTATTGCATGTGAGTAATGCATTGATAATTGAGAAAAAAATATATCTATATTTCCGTAGTGATATACAGTGCCGATACAAGTTGTAAGGTATATTGCTATCGCTATTACTATAGAAGTGTGAATTTGTAAGGCACTGCATATTTCTTTCTTAATATGTGGCAATAAAAGTTCTGACGTGATGTTTTCGATACTTTCATTAGACATTTAGTGCCTCCTTAGCGAGTATCCAGCAGATATCAGAACATGATTGCCAAATAATTATCCAGTATTTTGATACCTGTTGAACTTGCTATAGCTGTTTTTTAATGGAGAGAAAAAAAGATTCAGTAATAGCATTAGTTGAAGGACTACGGCTCGAGCCCTGGCTGTGCCGTGGCATGATTTCCTGCACCGCCTAACAGGCAGGTCATTGACTCTCTTCATGTTCATCCTGCATTATTATGAGAGTAGCCAAGTAATTTGCTTGGTTGCGGTCTCGTATGATGATTGGACCGAGAAAAGATTACTGAACACTTATTAAGAGCGTCCCTCTCCGGAATCACCTATGAAAGATAGTTCCGTACCGCACCCCTGGTCTGCAGAGGCTGAAGATGTTCTCTCGCGACTGCAAACCGACTCCGACCAAGGCTTGAGCCAGAGCGAAGCCGACAAACGCCTGCAGGAATACGGCCCCAACCGGCCGTTGCAAAAGCAGGCCAAGCCGGCTTTGACCATATTTGTGGAGCAGTGGAAGAATCTCATTGTAGGCATGTTGGCTGCAGCTGCGCTGGTTTCTTTTGGTTTTGGTCAGGCTCTGGAAGGGGTGGCCGTTTGCATGGCCCTGCTGGTGAACGTGGCAATAGGCTTTTTCACTGAGCTGCGGGCCACCCGCTCCATGGAGGCTTTGGTCGAGATTACCAAAACCGAATCTCTAGTTCTGCGTGACGGGCATCAGCAGTCAATTCTTTCGGATAACCTCGTACCCGGCGACGTGGTCCCGCTGGAGGCAGGGGACGTTCCTGCAGCGGACATGCGGCTCATCGAAGTTTCAAACATGGAGGTGGACGAATCCGCCCTGACCGGCGAGTCCTTGCCTGTAGCAAAACAAACCGAGCCGGTGGATGTGCACGCTGTACTGGGCGACCGTAGCTCTATGCTCTTTAAGGGCACGGCCCTGACAGCCGGTACGGGGGCGGCGGTGGTCACAGGCACGGGAATGCAGACCGAGCTGGGCCGCATAGCCCTGCTGGCACAAGAGGCGGAGTCAGAACAGACACCTCTGGAAAGACGGCTGGAGGCCATGGGCAAGAAGCTGATTTGGGCGACAATCGTCTTAGCCGCTATGGTGGTCGCCATTGGCGTTTCTTCGGGCATGGAGCTGTTTCTTATCATCGAAACGTCCATTGCCCTTGCCGTGGCAGCAATTCCAGAAGGGCTGCCCATAGTGGCTAACATTGCTCTGGCCAAGGGTATGTTCCGGTTGGCCAGAGAAAACGCGGTAATGCAACAACTTTCCGCAGTGGAAACTCTGGGCGCCGCGTCTGTTATCTGCACGGACAAGACCGGTACCCTGACCGAAAATAGTATGCGGCTGACTCGCATCGCCTTGCCAGGCGACGGCGTTCCTTTTGAAGAGGACTTGGGCCAAGCCAAGGACGACGAGCGGGCCCGTGAGTTGCTGCGCGTGGCCGCCCTGTGTGTGAATGCACAGCTGCATCCGGAAGGCGGCGACCCCGTTGGCGATCCACTGGAGATAGCTCTGCTGGAAGGCGCGGCCAGCGCGGGTATGGAACGACCGGATATGCTGGAACACTATCCCGAAGAGCGCGAGGAAGCCTTTGCCGCAGACACCAAGATGATGGCCACCTTTCACAAGGATGATGGTGAGGGCTATCTGGTGCAGGTAAAAGGCGCGCCGGAATCCGTGTTCGAGGTCTGCAACATCTCTGAAGAAGAACGCCAGACGTGGCGCAAGACGAACGAGTCTCTGGCCGGTCAGGGGCTGCGCATACTGGCCGCGGCTCAGGGCCGGGCCAAATCGTTGGACGACGATCCCTATTACAATCTTTCCATAGTTGGCCTCTTGGCGCTGCGGGACCCTGTGCGCAAGGGCGTGCTCGAGGCCGTGCAGGCCTGCCACAAGGCCGGCATACGGGTAGTCATGGTGACGGGCGATCAGGCTGCCACCGCTCTGCACGTGGCCCATGAGTTGGGCATCACTGAAGACGCTGCAGACCGTGCCTTGCATGGTCGGGACTTTAAGGACCCAGAAACTATGAACCGCGAGGAAAAGGACCGCATTCTGAATACTCGGGTTTTCTGTCGCGTTTCTCCGGAGCAAAAACTGCAGCTTGTCAAGCTGCTGCAGGCCGAAGGACTGGTCATCGCAATGACCGGCGACGGCGTGAACGACGCTCCGGCTCTGAAAAAGGCTGACATTGGCGTGGCCATGGGCAAACGGGGAACGCAAGTTGCTCGCGACGCTGCGCATTTGGTTCTGCGTGACGACTCCTTCAGCACCATCATCGCCGCTGTGGAGCAGGGCAGGGCAATTTTCGACAACATTCGCAAGTTCATCGTCTACCTTCTCTCTGGCAATGTGGGAGCCATCGTCATCGTAGGGGCGGCTATCCCTGCGGGCATAGGTCTGCCCCTGCTGCCGTTGCAGATTCTCTACCTGAACATGCTCAGCGATGTGTTTCCGGCTCTGGCCCTAGGCGTGGGGCAGGGAGACAAGTCGGTCATGCTGCGGCCTCCCCGTCCCTCCAGCGAACCGATCCTGGACCGGGAGCGTTGGATACAGGTCATCGGCTATGGACTGCTCATCGCGGCCACCGTGCTCGCCAGCTTCTGGTGGGCCAGAATCCGCCTTGGCCTTTCAGGCAACGCCGCAGTTACCATATCCTTTCTTACCTTGGCCTTTGCCCGGCAGTGGCACGTCTTCAACATGCGCGCGCCGGAAAGCAACATTTTATCTAATGGCGTAACCCGCAACAAGTTCGTCTGGGGCGCGCTGGCCATCTGTTTCTTTATGCTTTTTCTGGCGATCTATACTCCGCCATTGGCTCACGCCCTGCACTTGACGCCGCCAACAGTCGCGGGCTGGTCTGCCATAGTGGGCTTCAGCCTGACCCCTTTGGTGGTTGGACAAGCGATAATAATACTGCGCAAAAAGGGAAGGGAATAGTGAGTAACTCAAAGGCGAAATCGGCCGCAAGCCCAGCGTGGGATAGCATGATTGCTTCTTTCTATTTTTGACGCTTGTGCTGACAACGGCGTTTGATTCCTTACTTCTACCTACTTTTAGTGCTGCATTGCTCGCCCGATGTTCAGAAGAGGGTGGTGCGGTGGTTCCTGATGTGAAACTCGAAGCGTTTCATGCACAAGGGGTTGAGGAAGACGCCCGAGTTTTCTGTATGTATGCTCCTCATTGTGACTTGTGTTTGTTGCCAAATATTTTACGCCAGAAAGACGTGGTGAGGTGTTAGCATATGTCTTTGAGAAAGGTGCGTGGTCTTGCACAGAAAAAGGCACAGTCACAATAGTTAGTTTTGACTATGGGGTCTTAAAGATAATTTGAAGTTTCGAGAAGCTTCATAGGTAACTACCTATGGAGCTTCTTTTTATTAGCGCGTAATGGGTAATAGGGTGACTAGTTCTGTTGCAAAAGGGTGTCTGGGAATCTGGGGGCGGTTCACAATGTCTGCAAGTGCTTTGAGTTGGGCTTCCAGCGATTTCTTTTCTAATATGGTTGGTTGAAGGTTGAGTTCTGCTTCATAGTCAGCTGAAAAAAAATGGAGCAACGTTCACTTTGATATGAAATAGTCGCGTTGTTGTTTGTAGCTTAGCTGGAGCTCCACTTTTTTGTGGTGAGATTGTTTTTTAATAAAAAAAAGCCCGCCAAAAGGCGGGCTCTTACATTATCTAATCGTTATCGCAATCGCTTAGTAGCGAGGGCGAGAAGGACGAGACTGACGAGGCTGGGCTTCGTTAACCTTGAGGTTACGTCCCTGATAGTCTGAACCATTGAGAGACTCAATAGCTTGTTCGGCACCTGCGGCTTCCATTTCTACAAAGCCAAAGCCGCGGGAACGACCAGTTTCACGATCTTCAATTACACGAGCAGAAGAAACATCGCCGAAATCAGCAAAAAGGGTGCGAAGATCCTGATCAGTACATTCCCAAGACAGGTTGCCGACATAAATATTTTTAGTCAAAATAAAAAACTCCAAAAAAAAGATATTCCCCAAAATAAGCAGGGAAGAGGTGTGCATTGGTCTCTAAAGAAAAACGCACTACGTTCAAATCGATTACTGAAGCTATGCTGTTTGAAGTGGGTGGTCAATGTTTATTTTTAAAAAAAAATTTAATTTCTTATCAAAGCAAAATTTTAATAAATTACTTTTGTTCTTCAACTGCAATTTTATTAATTCATAAAATTGTCTTTTATAATTGTTTATTTTTCATAAAAGGTCACTTGATGGATTATAAAATCAAACAAGAATGTCAATTTTGTGTAATAAAATTTTAATGAATTTTATTATTCAATAGTATTTCATCATATAACAATAAAAAAGCATGTGAATAAATTTTTTAAAATTGTAATAAAACTGTATTAACATAATACAAAGATTGTAAGAGTCGTATCTTGCTTTGAAGTAAATTCTTTACTACGTTAATGTAATAGTATTATGAGTTAATTAACTCTGGTTTTACAGGTGCCTTAAGTTACAGATTTACTTTTTCTAAAGGATGCAAAAGAGCTTCATGTCATATTGATATGGAGCTCTTTTGTTATGCGTAACAGGTGCTATGGTGCTTTCAACGTTTTGCAATGCTCGCGATGACGTTCGACTCTTTTATCCTACCTATTTTTAGTGCTTCATTGCTTATCCGATGCTCAAAAGAGGGTGATGTGATGGTACGGGCATACTGTATTTAATTGTTCTCTTTAAATGACGGGGCGTTTTACTTCTGAAACAGCTTGCAGACCTCATAGGCAGGTGTACTGAAGAAGGGTTTAGATTAATTAGATCTAAGCCCTTGATTTCATCTGGTCGAGATGACGATATTTAAACTCACGTCCCCTTGAACCTCATGCAGTTGGTTTCTGTGTGAGGTTCTTTTATTTCAGGTTGTTAGATTGGGGGATAGTCATGCGAATAGACACTTTACGATGTGTCCCGACCTAATTTGTTTAGCTAGCTTGTTCTTGAAGTAAGGCGATAGACTCTTGCAGTGGAATCTCGTGAAAATTTGATATGGTATAAGTTGGTGGGTCAGGTTTGCGTTTATTTGCTTTAGTAACTGAAGTCTTAATAATCGAAGCGGAGAAGTTCATTTTAAAAATTTTGCTGGCAGGGTGAAGGCGGATAGTTTCTAAGAAATTTTTATCCATAATCTCTGCAGAAAACTCTCGAGCTATTTTGGTACCTCTGAATTTCCATGTGTCAGTTTTGCTGATTGAGACAATAGAGATAGTATCTTCGATTGTTTCAACTTCTTGTGTGTCTTCTGGCTGAGCTTTAAAATAAGGACGTTCGTTTTTGGTAATAGTGGTCTGCATGCCGTTTGAAGAAATACCAAGCTCATCTATGCCATGTGTTTCAAGAATTAGAGTGAAATCATCAAAGGCAATACGTAAATCTTTATTATGTAATAGATTTAGCAATTTTTTATTGATGTTATCTGGAAGATTTGAAGTGTTAATGAGTCGTTCGAGTTCGGCGTTGTTTCCTTTTGAGTCTTTTATCGATTCGATCGCTTCTTTTAAAAAAACGAATGGTGCCGATGCGATACTGTCAATATCGACCCCATAGTGGTCGGCGAGTCCGACAGAGGAAGCCCAGAGACCTAACACTACGGTTCCCACTTTTCCTGCATATTTAATTTTTGCTATGAAGGAGCCTTCACTTTCACCAACAATTTCGATCGATAGGTCAAGGTTGAGAAGTGTTTTATTTATTTTTTCAAATGACTTATGAAACCCCAATAGAGACTGAGCATATAAGCGTGTATCGAGGGCATGATCTATAGTAGCCTCTCCAGAAAAGGTAAGAAAAATCTCACCATATATTGGTTCGTCAGGCTTGGTTTCAATAAGTGTATATTGTTCCATTTGAAAAAGTTCTCCTAGGTGTGAACGATAACTTATTCTTATTATAGTTTAATATGAACAGTATGTTAAGCCTTGTTTTTTTGCGTTTGAAAT
Organism: Halodesulfovibrio marinisediminis DSM 17456; assembly: GCF_900129975.1. Classification (NCBI taxonomy): domain Bacteria; kingdom Pseudomonadati; phylum Thermodesulfobacteriota; class Desulfovibrionia; order Desulfovibrionales; family Desulfovibrionaceae; genus Halodesulfovibrio; species Halodesulfovibrio marinisediminis. The sequence continues at coordinate 73,455 of NZ_FSRG01000006.1, read as the reverse complement.
AGCTGGTAGAACACCTGTGAGTTCTGCACATTCAATATAACAGGTCATGGTATTTCAGCGTGTTAATAGAATATTTCTACTTTTATGAGCAGTTCTGTGTTCAGCCGCACTAAAAAAGGGTTTAGAGCGATTTGCTCTAAGCCTTTGATGTGTCTGGTCGGGGTGACGATATTTAAACTCACGCCTCCTTGAATCCTATGCAGTTGAATCGCAATGTAACCCCATCTAAATCAAATCTATTCATCTTCCCCTTGTTGTCAGATCAGTCTATGGCATGATTGCTTCCTTCCATTTTTGACGCTTGTGCTGACAACGGCGTTCGATTCCTTACTCCTACCTATTTTTAGTGCTTCATTGCTTATCCGATGCTCAAAAGAGGGTGATGTGATGGTACGGACATGGCGTGGCATACCTTACTGAAAGACTTTCGGTGAGGTATATCTTGTTGCTTGAAAGGGCTTTTGTTTAAGCAACATAACAAGATAGAGCTGCGTATGGGAAAAAAACGGTATCGGAAAATTTCTGTGTGTATCTGGAACGATGCAAAGTTTCTGGCGTTGTCGCATGAGGCGAAACTTGTGCTGTTCTTCATGCTTACACATCCGGATTTAACACAACTCGGGGCGTTGCGGGCTACCGTTCCGGGGTTGGCATGTGAACTGGGGATGGAGCTGGACGCCTTCGGCAAAGCCTTTGAGCAAGTGTTGCAGCAAGGCATTGTGGAATACGATGGAAAGCTGCTGTTTTGGTTTCCTAACTTCTTGAAGCATAATCTTCCAGAAAGCCCGAATGTGGTGAAAAGCTGGCACTACGGATACTGCAAATTGCCGGAAAGCCCGTTGCGCACAGAGATCCTGCTTGGAGTCAGGGCGCTTGTGGCAACACTCACGCAAGGCTTTCAGGAAGCGTTTACGGGTACCTTTGCAGAAGAGCTTGCGGGGGCTTTGCCTAATCAGAGAACAGAGAGCAGGGAACAGGAGGAAGAAAAGAGAGTCGGTGACTCTCCGGCTTGCCTTTGTTCCGCTTCACCCTGTGCCTCTTTTTCTACGGTGAGCCATGACGGAAGTAACGCAGATTCTCCTCATTACGCCCCCTCTGTACTGAATGAAGCCTCACCTCAAAACAATCATAATTCCTTCCAACCTCCTGATATTCTTAATCGCAGTCGAGAGGACGATCCTCTCGCGGGGATGCAAGGGGCTGGTCCCTTGCCCGTCGGAGACAAACCCGACGGAGGCAATAGAGCCGCAGGCAAAGAAAACGTCATAGGCATAAAAAATAATGCTCAGGCAGAAGGTCGAGTTCCATGTCCGTATGAAAAGATTCAGCAAGCGTACAACCGCATTTGCATCAGACTACCGAGGTGCAGGGAAGTTACTCCACAGCGTAAAGTTATACTAAAATCGTTGTGGAGCTCTGGTTTAGAACGGAAAAATCTGGCATGGTGGGAAAGCTATTTTTGTATGGTTCATGAGAGCACGTTTTTGGCGGGTGAAAATGATAGAGGCTGGACGGCAAATTTCGATTGGGTTGTGAAGCCTGCCAACGTGATCAAGGTAGAAGAAGGCAACTATCTGCCTAAGCAGAAAAAAACGCAGAAACGGACTATGACGTCTTGCGTGAACGCAACGAACCGTGCTGTGTATGAATCTATGATGCAGCAGGGAGAGGTGCATGGACTGGAATAATATTGCGGAACGGGATGTGTTCCTGAAACGTTTTCTGGGGCTGTGCGAACTGTTTGGCGTTGCTGCTGACGAGTTCAAGACAGAGTTGTATTTCCGTGCGCTGAGTGGTTTTTCTGCGCAGGAAGTTGTGCGGGGGATAGACAGGGCCGTAACGCAGTGCCGCTTTTTCCCAAAGCCTGTGGAACTGCTGGAGCTGATTCAGGGATGTCCTGAAGATATTGCCGAGGTGGAAGCTGGCAAGGTTGTTGAGGCGGTAAAGCGTGTGGGGTCGTGGAAGTCCGTAGTCTTTGACGATGCTGTTACGGCGGCGGTTGTGGAGCAGGGCTTCGGTGGCTGGGTAAAACTGTGCAGCGATATGACTGCCAGAGATGAGAAATGGTTCCGAAAAGATTTCTGCAGGTTGTATGTCAGCTTTGCACGGCAGAATGTGCGGGTTACAGGCGCATTGGCAGGACAGGCAGCCATTGCCAACAATGCACATTGTAATAAGTACCTGGAGCCGGTGGCGCTGGTAGGCAACGCGCAGAAAGCGCAGGCAATATTCGCAGCCGGAAGTAAAGGGCAGGGAACCCCGATTGCTATGCTGGCAGGGAACGTTAGTAAAAAACTCGCAGTGGAGGCACTGGATGGCTAATACATATATTCCGCAACACTTCAGCATCGAAGAGCTGGTTCCGCCGCCTGTTTTGTTCCCTACACCGTTTGAGAAAACCTACCGTAAGGATAAGAATGCACTGTTCCGCCTGTTCGATTACCGTATTTTGGTAACACTGGACAGACTACGCGAACGCTACGGTGCGTGCGTTGTGAACAACTGGCATACGTTTCCAGAATCCGAATGGAAGGACGGCGCACCGAATATGTTCCGCTTTTCCGGCTGGCGGCCTGTGGATTGCGGCGAAGGCGCGGCGTTGTCGGAGCATAAGTTGTTCCGTGCTATGGACTGCAAGTTCAGCAAAATAACGCCGGATGAAATTTGGGACGATATGCTTGCGGATGCGAATGCCCCGCAGTTTGAATTCATGCAGCGCATCGAAGCCTTTGGCGGTATGTCATGGTTTCATTTTGATATCGGGCAGCATGCCCGCTACGGGAAGTCGATTTATGTAATCAGTAATCGCGGTGACCGTGCCGGACTGCCAAGGCAGATTGAGCGCCTCAGCGTGTAATATTTCGAGACGGATATGTTTCTGTCCGATGGGATAACGTAAAAAAAAGCCCCTGAAGCGTTGTGCTTCGGGGGCTTTGTGTTGGTTACATAATTTGGTCTTCCTTGTTTTCTTTCTTCTGATCGCTTTGTCTGATTACGACGTGGATAATTGTTGCAATAATGCCAAGGGTAATGCCCGGGAAAAATGCTTCGTGATAATTACTGTATTGCATTACGTGCTTAAGTACAAATAATCCAATGCCTGCGTACATAATTAGAAGAATAAAGAGATGACTCATCGTGAACTCCCTTACGTAACGTGTTGCTTGCAGTGGTGTGTTTATTTCCGCTCCTATTCCGCGTTCTAGAAGAAGGCGCTAACACTACTTGAAGTAGGTTATCTGCGACGTTAGTTACACTATTACTTCATCAAATATGCTAAAACTCAGGCAACCTTCCGGTTTGTTGCACACTTTTGTGCAGGCTAATCCCAGCTTGGTGGTTGGCGGTAGAGTCAGCAGCATTTCGCGTGTGTCTTTGTCGTTTTCAACAGTAACATGCACACGCAAGGTAATCTCAAATTTTGTTTCGAGAGCCGGGTTGATGAGGTATGCGATTTTTCCAGTATCGTGCATGCCGCAGCATCCCTCGTACCGCAGAAAGCACAAGCAATTGCATCGCTGTTCCTCTTTAGAAAGCGCCTTGAACTCTTGCATCCGCATTGTGCAGAGTTTGCGGTCTGTTTCTGTCAATTGCACAGGGCAACCAAAGTTCTTTGTAATCAGATCAAAAATTCCTTCTATAGTAATGCCTTGCATATAGTGTCCTCCATTAGTGCCAATGGCTGGGGAATATGCGGGAGCTCGATTATACAATACCTTTGATGGGGGTGGTACTTTTTTGTGCGAAGAATTGAGAAGACTGGTGCAAACGGAAAAATTAAAGCCTGAAGTGTATCTTTCCCGTATGATGTAAAGATAAACTTATTGCAGGGTAACGTTATGATGGTGTTGTGTAGGTAGGGGGCTGGAAAATTTGTGTTGCGTTTGGATCGATAGCATAGTGCGAAAGAATACTTTAGTGACGGCTTCTAGACAAAACAACTGAGTGGGCTATATTGTTCATATCAAATGAGTGTATTAGCCTATTCTGTGTGGGATATCTTTTTACGGAGACAAGAATGATCAAAACTCTTGAGTTAAATCATGTGGGGCCTTCTGAGCATTTGGAGATAGAGTTCGGGGACAGGCTCACGGTTTTTACAGGTGACAATGGTCTTGGAAAGAGTTTTGTTCTGGATGTTGCGTGGTGGATGCTCACAAAGGAGTGGGCTGGCGAAATGGCTATGCCGCAGTCACTCATTAATGCATCCTATAATCACAGTGAGCAAGTTGAGCCTGTCATCCTTGGCCGGTTTGATTCTATTAATGCACATAATGTTCTGCAGCAGTACATCTTTCAGCGTTTAGGGCAAGTGTGGAATTGTAACTCCCGACGTGAGGAGGGCGTTATAGCAGGCAACGCCCCAAGTGATTCAATTGTCGTGTATATGAAGTGTGACGATACCGTTGCCATGTACGACCCTGTTAAAGCGCAGGCAGATGAGTATGCACGTTTGTTGATGCAGGAGCATTCAAGCCATTATGAAAACGTAAGCATTGCCTTTAAACAGCACACAACCCGCATCTACACACAAGCAGAGTTGTGGAATGGAGTACAGAAAAAGCGCAGGCAGGAATTCAACGGTCTGATTTCAGACTGGGGCGACTGGCAACGAGAGAGCAGCTTTGCCTATGAATGTTTAAAGAAAGGTGTGGAGCATCTTTCTCCTAAAGGCGAGCCATATTCAATCGGCAGTTTGCGAAGGGTAAAAGCGGACGACAGCCGTAAGTTTCCTTCCATCAGGTCAGTTCTTGGTAAAGAAACACCGCTCATTTATGCCTCGGCTGGTATCCGTAAAATTTTGTCACTACTTTACGCCATGACCTGGGCGTGGGCTGAGCACATTGAGCTGTGCGAAAAATATACGATGAAACCAGCCTCAAAGATTATTCTTATGCTCGACGAAGTGGAATCGCACTTGCATCCCCAGTGGCAGCGGAGCATTTTAAAGTCGCTTGAATCAGTTATGGGCAGTCTGCTTGTAGATTATGACGTTAGCACGCAGTTGATTTGCACTACGCATTCTCCGCTGGTTCTGGCATCACTTGATCCTATTTTTGATGAAGAAAAGGACGCGCTTTACACCTTTGATATGAACAGGGAAACCTGTGAGATTGAGTTGAAAAGAGAAGAGTGGGTACGGCGTGGGTCTTCCGCAGCGTGGCTGACAAGTCCGGTTTTCGGGTTGGAGACTGATTCTTCCGAACAGCGTGAAGAGGCAATTAAGGAAGCCAAGCTTGCTGTGCGTAATCGTGTAAGTGAGGAGGAAGCAAGAGTAGTCCACGAAAAGCTGGTGGCGACGTTGCATCAGGCTGATCCGTTTTGGTCTTTTTGGCGAACTCGGGCGGAAAAACGAGGCTGGAAGTTATGATCCCTGTGGACCGTGCTCCGGAGCCAGCCGACTTTAATAAAAAAGTCCGGAAGCCGGGGAGGCAATTTTTAAAGCGTCATCATGTGAAACAAGGTGATCCACCGCCTGCAAACTTTCCATGGAGGCGGTTCTGGAGTCGTGCTATCCCTATGCTGCATGAGAGCTACAACGATATTTGCGCGTATCTGGCGATGTATCTAGATCCTGCAGTTGATCTTTCCGGAAACCGTGAAGGCAGCGTGGAGCATTTTATCCCCAAAGCACAGGATGCATGGATGGCGTACGAGTGGAATAACTATCTTCTTGCAGACAGGCGCGTAAATTCCACCCGTGGGCAGGAAGAGTTGATTTGCCCGTACGATCTTGATTTTTACCCTTTTGAGCTGATGTTGGATACTGGCATGATTGCGGTATCCGAAGATCTGACACCGGAGCAGGAGGAACACGCTTACCAGATTTTGGACGCGTTGAGTCTGGACAAAGAAGTCTACGACATCGAGCGCGCCGAATATTTTGCACGCTATAGAGACAGAACCCGCGAGGATGCTTTAACCAACGCCCAGATTGCCCGCTTTGCCCCGTTTATCTGGTACGAGATCCAGCGGCAGGGATATGTTATTGATGAGTCGTAGCATGTTGCACTGAAGACGTATTTTGTTTGAAGACTGTGATGAGAGTTACAGTCTTTTTTTGTGGTTAGAAGGAAAAAAGCCCCGTAGTTCGCGGGGCTTTGTCGTCTCTATGCTAAAACTTTTGTTGCCAGCAACTTCTGGATGCCGACAACGTCGCTGCCTTTTTTGAGCTCTTTTACGATTGGCTCATGGCGTCCGGAAACCCACATTTTAAGCTCAGCATCCATATCAAAATGGCCTGCTGTTTCAACAGCAAAGGTGCTTACAGATTTGTACGGGATAGAAAGGTATTCAACTTTTTTACCGGTCATTCCCTGTTTATCGATCAAAATGAGTCGGGCGCTTGTAAATACATACATGTCTCGAATTACTTTGAAAGCGCGCTCAATTACTTCGCCGTCAAACATGATTGGAGATAATTCTTCGTGCAGCTCGTTAGCATCAACTTCTGATGCATTGCCCAAAAGGGCGTCAAAAAGTCCCATAGTGTTCTCCTGAAAATCTGTAATAAAAAGCAGGTAAATTTATAGTCAAAATCCGGATGAATGGGAATAGGGAGAATCTTTGAAGCAAGTTTTTACATTCTGCTGCTGATGTTGTTGGCAGTAATGTTATAGAAAACATAGGGTGAAGGCATATTTATTCCTATATACTTGTATACACGTGGCGATAAAAAATTAACGGTGTTAATAAGGCGCGCATATGAATAATGCACGCCTTTTTTTGTGTCCAACGGTTCATAGTTAGTAGTCTATGACGTTGTTAGGATTGATGCTGTGTTAGTTGTTGAAATTTTATATTGTAATGCTGGTATGAGGTTGAATTTAGTTATGTAGTAAAATGACGAATATTTCTTTTTGTATATCAGATGTTGTTGTGACTCATTAATAATAAAGTTTTTTTGTACAAAGTGAGCGAATCAAATCGATTTTATGTATTTAGTGTACGGTTTTTGATAGATGTAAGCGTATATTCAAGGCCGATGTGCCTTTTTTAGAAAACACTGCATGGATAAGTGCAGGCGATGCAAGAACACTTAGTAGAGAGGTATGTGTAATGAGTGTGCAATCACAGGAAACAATTAAACTTATTTCTGCCGGGCTGAAAGTCGGCATCAAAGCATACGAGTCTGCAATGCGGCTTTCTGCTGCAGGCTACTATGTGCCGGGATTTAAAGATTTTCAGCGTCAAGCTGAACGCATTAACGTGGCATCCGGACGTGCCGGGGGTGCAAATTCTTCGCACCGGTTGGTTGGACATGCTTAGTAACGTGGGAGGGGCAGCGCGCAGTTAGTTTTTCTTTTTGCTCCAGCTTGTTGCAGGTGAGCTGGAAGTTTGAGCGTGTGTATATGCAGGCGGTTCCTTTTTATGCAGGCATGCAAAAGGGGCCTTTTTTCAGTCCTTTTTTTGATGTTGCTGACTGTACAGGAATGCAGTTTTTCCTGTTTTTCTTGTCGGTTATGATTTCTCAAAACTTGCCTAAGCTGAATGTAAGTAGGGGTGCATATGCAAGATAAGCAGGCACAATTGCCGGCAATGGCGCAGGAATTAGCTGATGTTATCGGGGTTGAGAAGACTATGAAGCTGGTTGAAGGTAAACGGAAAACTAAGAGTCGTAGTTTGTATGTTCCCAGTCCGTCTCGTATGAATAAATCCCACTGGTTGGTACAGACCATTGGGCAAGAAGCAGCGCAGGAACTTGCGCAGGAGTACGCTGGGGAGCCGTTGACCATTCCGAAATGCTCAAGCTTTATCAAGTTGGAGCGGAATAAAAAGATTGTTCAAATGCGTCAGCAGGGCATCAGGTATCAGGATATAGCTGATAATCTGGGGATGACAGTTTCTGCGGTGAAAATGGTCTACAGCCGTTGGATGAGCGCGCATAGGGAACATCATGGAGGAGGTGTTTCGATTTCCGGTACAGCATAATACTCTTCGATACTGTGGCACTGTTGGTGAGGTAGTCACAAACTGCATTGGATGCTTTGGTTATAGCTTTGTAAATCTGCATTGCTAGAAGAGCAAAGCTCAAAGTTTACGGGCACGTTGATACGTGCCCGTATTTTTTAGGAACGTTATTACTATGTTGAAGCGGAGTAGATATGGCGAGTGACGTACAAAGTGACAAGCAGGGTGGTAAAGTGGCTGTTGCAGCGGTGCACCAGAACATACTGGATGCTGTGAAAAAAGCCTTTCCAATGTTTAAAACAATAGAAGATTACACTTCGTTGGCTGTGAAGCCGGCCGAAGGGGCAGTGAATGCACCATGTCCGGTTCCTGCGTTTGTTTTATCAATGCCTTCATTTGTTCGAGGCAAGGATACAGACGCAGGACTGCTGGCAGTTGATTTGCATTTTGAAGCGCGAATTATCGGCGCATATGCCGGCGCAGGTAAGGAACGCAAGACGCGTGAACTCGCTGCTGCGGTGGCATTATTTATTGAAGGAAATAAGTTTGGCTTAAAGATGAAGGGGGCCAAGTTTGTGGAGTCGGGTTCCGATTCATCGTTATCAGCGCTGGCTAACCATTCTCCATGGCTGATCAAGTTTCAGGTTTCTATTTGTCTTGGTCCTTCAAGTGAAGAAAAATTTATAATGCCGCATGCTGTCTATGTTTCCAGCTCTCCTGAAATCGGGCTGAAACATTTGGATAAATACAAGCTGGTGTACGAGAGGGAGGCAGAATGAGTTATCAACTCGCGGAGCTGTATCGGCAGGTTAATAACCTTGTCCGGATAGGCACTGTCCATTCTGTTGATTATGAGCGGAACATGGCACGAGTTGCATTTGGCGCTGCCATTACCGACTACTTGCCATGGCTTACAACAAGGGCGGCGGGCAACAGAACATATGAGTCGTTGGAAGTCGGTGAGCAGGTTTTTGTTATTACTCCTCCGGGGCAGGCGCTGGGGGTGATTGTCGGTGTCCTCAATCAGAATGCATATCCGCATCCGGCACAAAGTCCCGAGATTCAGAAGACTGTATTTAAGGATGGCTCTGTCGTTATGTATGACAGGGCTTCGCATGTGCTCACAGCAGATATCAAAGGTGATGTGAATGTGGTCGCCTCTGGTAATGTGCAGGTAGAGGCAGGAAAAGATATTACTGCAACTGCTGGCAAGGCTGTGGAGATTGCTGCCGGATCATCAGTAACAGTTACCGCAAAGAATATTACCTTGAACGGACAGACGACAATCAACGGTTCTCTATCTCAAGGTGGCGGAAGTAACGGTGGTAGTGCATCGTTTAACAGCACACTTCATACTACAGGCAAGATTACAACTGATAGTGATGTCGTAGCGCGTGTGTCACTCAACAGTCACAATCATACTTGCAGGGAAGGTAATACCGGATCTCCTGCATAGCTTGGATTTGATTCTTCAGTAGCGGTGTCCGTCGAAGATTGTTTCGTGTTATGAGATATGGAAGACAATAGTTATGCGTTATGTTTGATTTATGAATATGTTTGAAATCTAATTTGTCACAAAGTGATTTGGATAAACAGAAAAGGCATTGTTAAAGGCTTATAGAAAGTCTTTTTCAATGCCTTCTTTGTCTTATATCTATGTAAGAAATTGATCGTTCAAAAGTAGATAAATAAAAAAAGTTTGAAAAAAGTATCAAAAGTCACAAAGTGCATTGGAATAAAAGTATCCACATTGCTAGATTGCACTCATGAACGGTATTAATAGACACACCGGAGAACGACTCTCCGGCATAGCGCATTTACGGCAGTCAATTGCCGATGTTTTGTCAACCCGTATCGGTACTCGTGTGTTGAATCGAGAGTACGGTTCGCGGTTGCCGTCCCTCATTGATGCGCCGGTTAATGCTGAAACTTCCCTTGAATTTTACTCGGCTACTGCAGAAGCGTTACATCGCTGGGAGCCGCGTTTTAAACTGACAAGCGTGCGTATTGCATCAGCATCAAACGGTGTTGTTGTGCTTAATCTGGCTGGTGAATACCTGCCGGACGGTAAGCGGATTACGCTTGAGGGAGTAGAAGTACGATGAGTGCATTCAATGCTATCAACCTTTCACGTCTCGCGCCTCCAAAGATCATTGAGACTTTGAGCGTAGAGCAAATTTTACAAGAGCTTATTGCATATCATGAGGAGTTGGACCCGAATTTTACGGCGCCGCTGCCTTCTGACCCTGCATATAAGATCTTTGAAGCGAACGCATACAGGGAACTGCTGTTGCGTCAGCGTATTAACGAGGCAGTGCAGGCAGTACTCGTAGCATATGCGACTGGTACGGATTTGGAGCACCTTGCAGCAGCAATTCCATTGAAGCGTAAGCTGATTGATGCTGGAGATCCGGATGCATATCCGCCAAAACCGCCAGTGTACGAAAGCTGCGATGATTTCCGAAAACGTATTGTGATGGCTCCGGAAGGGTTCAGTACAGCAGGGCCGGATGGTGCATACATCTTCCATGCTTTGTCAGTGCTGGGTGTAAAGGATGCTCACCCGCATTCGCCGAAACCTGTGCATGTGCAGCTGTATGTACTGGGTAAAAAAGGGAACGGGGTGCCTGAAAAGGCAGTTCTCGACAAGGTTTCCGAGGCTTTTTCTAAAGATGTCCGCCCGTTTACTGATTTTCTCGAAGTGCTTCCTGCGGTGGTACGCGAGTATGAAGTTAAGGCAACAGTACATGTTTTACCGGGTCCGTCCGCTGAGAGTGTTTTGAGTGAGGCTCGGAAGAACTTGGAAAAATATGTTGCGGATAGCCACAAGCTAGGAACCTGTATTGCCCGTTCCGGTATTGATGCAGCATTACACATTGCTGGTGTGTCCCGAGTCGAGATTACGCTGCCTGCTGCGGATATCATAACGAAAGGTCATGAAGCCGCTTTTTGTTCAAAGATCACGTTAAAGCAGGGGAGTAAGGCATGACGCTACTTCCCTCCAACGCAACGAAATATGAACGCGCATTAGAAAAAACGTGCGCCCGTTCGTTTTCCTTGCCGGTGCTCATCAATACATTACGCAACCCGTTTAAATGCCCCAAAGAGACGCTGCCTTGGCTGGCGTACGAGTGGTCGGTTGATGAATGGAATGAAGAGTGGAGCGAAGAGCAGAAAAGGCAGGTCGTGGCGCAAGCTATTGCTGTGCACAAAAAGAAGGGCACACGCGGGGCTGTTGAAGATGCAATTAATGCTCTTGGTTACAACATTAATGCCATTGAATGGTGGGAACAGTCTCCAAAGGGAAAACCGGCAACCTATCAGCTGGATATTACTGCAGATGGAAGGGGTGTTTCTGAGGATGTTGTGGATGGTCTGCTGAAGGTAGTAGCCCGAACCAAAAACACGCGTTCTCACATGTCGAAGTTACGTGTGACAGGCTCTGTTTCAGAAACGTTTTATTCAGGTGCATGCGTGATAGCTGGTGACACTGTAGCCATTGAGCCGCTTACGCCTGAAGACATTGAAACCAGCGGTGTTTATGTCGCGGCCTGTAGTTACACAATCTACGAAAGCATGGGGTAGGAGAGCACATGCCACAGAATTATTCCCCGCAGATTACGCGGGTTGGTTTGGCAAAGTTAACGAATGCATCCCTATTGGGGAAAAAGCTTACGCTGTCACACATGGCTGTTGGTGACGGGAGCGGTTCTACAATTAATTTGGATGCAACTAAGCTGGAGCACGAAGTCTACCGTGCGCCGATCAATGAGATTCGCCTTGATGATAACGCTGCTGACAGAGTGCTAGCAGTTCTTGTGATTCCGATTGATGCTGGCGGGTTTAACATTAGCGAGCTTGGTCTGTTTGACAGTGACGGAGAGCTGATTGCGGTTAGCCGTTTTCCTGCCACATACAAGCCGAGACTTGCTGAAGGCACAGGTCGAGAGATTAGTGTCCGGATGAAGCTGCAACTGAGTAATGTCGATGTGATTAAACTGCAAGTTGATCCGACTGCTGTTTTAGCGACTCAGCACTTTGTGGGTGAAAGTTTAAAGCAGCACGAAGCCAAGAAGCACCCAGTAAAGTGGAGTGAAGTTGTAGAGAAGCCTAACGTCTTCCCGCCATCACGCCATAACCATAATGAGGCGTATTATACACAGGCTCAGGTAGATACGTTGCTTGCTGTATCAGGCGTGCCGCGTGGCGGATGTGTCTGGTTCGATGGAGCCATAAATAGTTCAGGACGTCCGCTTGATCCCGTTACGAAAAAACCAATGCTCGCGTTTGGTGTGTGTGATGGGCGTACATATGAAGCACCTGATGGGCGCAGGGTTTCGACTCCTAACGCACGTGATCGGTTTATAGTTGCTGCTGGGGGTAAGTATAAAGTTAGGAATGTTGGTGGTGCAGAGCACGTTACTTTGTCTGTCTCAGAAATTCCACCGCACGATCATAGCCTTATTTTAGCGGGCTATCCTGATGGGGCGGGAGCGTTGGATCAAGGTTCTTACCCTGTTTCAGGAAAAACAGGAGTGACTGGTAGTGGGCAGTCTCATGAGAACCGTCCGCCCTACTTAGGCTTGTTTCTTATTAAACGCCTTTAGGAGTGATTATGCGCGTATCAGTTATTGCATCAGAGAAATTGGTTTCGGTTGGTGGAACTCCATTTAACCTACAAGAGTTAAGTTTTGATGAATATCTTCACGCTATTCAGTTCGATGGGCAGCACGGGCATATTGAGTTTAAAACATCTGATGGTGGTGTGAATACCGCTCCTGTTTCAGAGTTTGAAGTGCAACCATATGTAGACGCATGGAAAGCTGAAAAGGTTCGACTGGAAGCAAAGGCAGCAGTTCAAGCTGAAACTGAACTAGCCCAGCAACGAATTGCAGAAATCCAACAGGAACTTACAGCAAACGGCCTTGCTTCTCTTCATCCTTTGCGAGCAAAGGTCGCAGGTACTGCAACCTCAGAAGATGAAGCGAAACTTGTGGAATTGGATGAGCAGGCGAAGACGCTACAGACTGAATTAGCAGCGTTGAGCGCGAACTAAGGGAGAGCAAATGCCACAGAAATATTACCCTCAAATTACGCAGGTTGGTTTGGAGAAACTAACCAAAGCGTCATTAATGGGGAAAAAGCTGACATTGTCACACATGGCTGTTGGTGATGGAAGCAATCCGGTTATCGATATTGCAGCGACTAAGCTGAAGCACGAGGTTTATCGTGCTGCTATTGATGAAGTTTCTCTTGATAAGAAAGTTGCAAATCGTGTGCAGGTGACGCTTGTCATTCCAGTTGAGGTCGGCGGGTTCAATATTACTGAGCTTGGGGTGTTCGATAGCGACGGAGACTTGATTGCAATTAGCCGTTTTCCTGCCACCTATAAGCCTGGTCTTAATGAAGGTTCCGGTCGCGAGATTCGTGTGCAGATGACCTTGCAGTTAAGCAATGCGAACGTAATTAATATTCAGATTGATCGAACAGTTGCAATTGCGACTAAGCAGGACGTGCATGATCACAATAACGATCCGGATGCGCATCCTCGAATACAGCAGCATATTAAGGATAGAAACGATCCCCATGGAACTATTCCAGACGGTGGCAAAACCGGACAGGTTCTAATTAAACAGGCAGACGGGGGCATTGCATGGGGAACCGTTGCAGGTGTTCCCGTGGGTGAACTCTGCTTCTCCACTAATGGTTTAGCTCTTCCCGGAACAATTCCTGTCAACGTAAAGCAAAAAGTCCTTTGTAGCGCATTTCCGCAGCTTTTCGAATGGATGAAGGGCGGAACGTACCTTAGGAGCGAAGCAGCATGGGACGCTGAAGCAGCAGCACAGGACGGCTCATGCGGCAAGTACTGCTGGGATGGCGGGGAGTACTTTATTCTGCCGTGCTACACCCGCTATTTTGCAGCGGCACATGAGGGTAAAGTAGTTGGCTCATGGGATGGGGATGCGATTCGAAAGATTGCGGGTACGTTCCCTGTAGATGACGATATTCGATTGAATTCAACTCATCGAAATTTATACACTGGTGCATTCGTGTGTGAAGAGAGTAATATTACTCCTTACGATGAAACATCGTCCCACAGTATAAATTCTCAAAATGATGGTGGCAAAGCTAAATTTGATTCTTCTCGCGTTGTCCCAACCGCAGACGAGAACCGTCCGAAAACATCTTATGTCCTGCCATGCATCAAGGCGTTTGATGTGCCTGTTAATGCTGCACATGTAGATATGTTGGCATTGGCGAAGCAGGTGGCGGCAATTAATGGAAACAAGGCTGATAAGGCGAGCTTTGCAAACCTTCTTTCTGATTTTGGGTGGCAGAAGTTTGAGGGAGGCCTGATCTTGCAATGGGGTTGGCCTTGTACGAAGGCAGGTGCGGGGTATTGGCATTATCCAATTGCATTCCCAACTAAATGTTTTTGCGTTTTATGTTCGGAAGATGCTAGCGATCTTAGTGTTAGGGCTGGTGCAGTACCAGATTTGACCAATGCAACAACGGTAAAAACACGGGCTAAGATTTCATCTTCGTACACATCAGGTGCAGATGGAATTCTTACGATCGCGATAGGATATTAATATGCAGTATTATTATTCTCCTTCAAACAGTTCTTGCTACGTTGATTCAGTTCATGGATCTAACATTCCAGATGATTGCTTAAAAATTACAATTGATGAGCATCATTCAATTAACAAAGCATTATCAAAAAACGAGTCATATATTTTAAAACGAGGAAAAAATGAAATATCAATCATTGAAAATTATCCTCAGCTTTTACAGCAAGAGTTAAATAGTCAGCGTAGTATAGAAATTCAACATCTTCTTAAAGTTAACGACCTCGCTTCAGTACGTCCATTACGTGCAAAAGTAGCAGGTACTGCAACAGCTGAAGACGATAAGCGTCTTGCTGAACTTGAAAAGCAGGCACAGGCGTTGCGGACAGAGCTAGCGAAGTTGAGGGCGTAATGAAACTGTTGGCACCACAAACATATAAAGAGGCGTCAGAAGAACTGAAAGGTCGAGTCTGCAACGGCTGTGGGCCTGAGGGGATTATTGGAAAGTTTGTTCCGGACAATCTGGCTGGAACTGATATTTCTGAAGCCTGTAATATCCATGACTGGATGTATCAGGAGGGTGAGGAAAAGCAAAAGGCAGACGTGTTCTTTTTGGCAAATATGGCTCTTCTTTGCTCTCGAGAAAGCAAGTGGCTGTTGCCGTTCAGGGCATGGTTGGCAGTTAAATATTTTTTGGCTGTGTTTTATGCCGGTGATGAATATTTCAACCATTCACAAGCACCTACAACATAGTGATTTTTGAAACGGGTGCGGACGGACTCCCTGGGGTAGGGGGGAAGCCTCCTCGTTTACGATAACATTCTAGTTATAAGGAAAGATGATGAGTTCAGATTTTTTGCATGGTGTTGAGTTTATTGAGATTGATAAGGGTGGTCGTCCTGTCAAAGTTGTGCGCTCTTCTGTAATCGGTATTGTTGGTACCGCGCCTGATGCAGATGAAGCAGAGTTCCCGCTTGATACTCCGGTATTAATCTACGGTAGCCCGCGCAAGGCCGCCAAGTTGGACAAGAAAGGTAATGGTGCAGGTACGCTGCCGAATGCTATTGATGGCATTTTTGACCAGCATCATGGTTTGGTTGTGGTTGTACGTGTTGCAGAAGGTGCAGATGCAAAAGCAACTATGACTAATGTTGTTGGTGGTACAACTAATCAAGGTATGAAAGGCGTGCATGCGTTTCTTGGTGCAAAATCCAAGTGTGCTGTTAAACCGAAGATTCTTATCGCTCCGGGCTTTACCCATCAGCGCTATGAAGATCCGGATAACAAAGGAACTTATCTTAAAAACCCAGTGGCTGCTGAACTGGAAACCATTGCAGAAAAGCTTAATGCAATTGCAATTAAAGATGGTTGTAACACCAACTCAGAAGCTGCAATGCAGGATGCCAAGCTGTTTGGTTCTGCCCGAACCTATATCGTTGATCCGTTTGTAACCGTGTACCGAAAAGGCGCTTTTGTGGATGAGCCTGCTTCTGCCCGTGTTGCTGGCGTTATCGCAAGAACTGACGCGGAAAAAGGTTTCTGGTGGTCTCCTTCTAACAAAGAGATTCTCGGCATTTCCGGTGTGGCGCGTCCTATTCCGTTCGAAATGGGTGATACTGCCAGTGAAGCTAACGTGCTGAACGAACATAAAATTGCAACAATTATTTGTGAAGACGGATACAGACTTTGGGGTAACCGTACTACTTCCAGTGATGCGCGTTGGGCCTTCATTTCAGTTCGCCGTATTGCAGATATGATCAACGAATCTATTCAGCAGGCGCACATGTGGGCAGTGGATAGACCTGTTGGCCGCATCTACTTCGAAGCTGTGCAGGAGTCTGTAAATCAGTTCCTGCGAACTCTGGAACAGAAGGGTGCAATTTTGGGTGGCAAATGCTGGGTTGATGCTGAAATTAACAGCGCAAGTGAGATTGAGCAGGGACACACCTACTTCGATTTTGATTTTACTCCAGCCTATACTGCAGAACGTGTGACATTCCGTAGCTGTATGACAAATGGCTACGTTAAGGAGGTAGTTAAGTAATGATGGTAGCAGAAAATGTTTTAAAAGGTGCGAACCTGTTTGTTGATGGTCATGGTTTTGCTGGAAACCTTAAAGAAGTGAAACTGCCTGATCTGAGCTTGAAGCTTGAACAGTTCCGCGCAGGCGGTATGGATGCTCCTATCTCTGTTGATAAGGGTATGGAAGAAATGGTTGCTACCTTCACTACTACTAAACAGTGTCATGAAACTCTTGGTCTGTTTGGTGTAAGCAAAACTGGCGGTGTGCCGCTTACTGTAAAAGCCAGCCTTGAAAGTTACGAAGGCGTAGTTACTCCGGTTGTTGTGAATATGTTTGGTAAGATTACTAAAATTGCACCTACAGCGTGGTCTGCCGGTGGAGAGTCTTCAAACACATACACAGTGAATCTGAGCTACTACAAATACACTCAGGACGGTATTGTTGTGCATGAAATTGATGTGCTGAACATGAAGCGCAAAATTAACGGTACTGACCAGCTTGCTCAGCACCGTACTAACCTTGGGTTATAAGTCGGTCATAGATAATTCCTTCTTTGGTGTAACCCTGCTTCCGTAGCGCGAGACTGCGGTTGAACAGGGGATTGGGAAAAGTCAGGTGCTTGCGTAGCAGTACTATGCTTTGGACCTGACTTTTTTCATGCACCTTATGTCATGAATCGTATGAATTAAAAAAGTAAAGGTAACAACATGCGTACTACTCAGATTGAATTGAAATATCCGGTTACTGTTAACGGTCATGAATACAAAGTAATTACTATGCGCGCTCCTAAAGTGCGTGACCAGATTATTGCACAGAAAGCGGCTGGCAAGGAAGAAATGGAGCTGACCCTGTTCTCCAACCTGTGCGAAATTTCCACTGCTGTTTTAGAAGAGCTTGAAATTGCAGACTACAACCAGTTCCACACCGCGTATCAGGATTTTTTGTCCTAACGCCAGAATTGGCGCGAAATTATGTGTTGTACCTCACCCAGTTTACCGGGTGGGGGTACAACGAATTAATGGATATGTCGTGTGAGGAGCTTGTCATGTGGGTACATGAGGTAGGGAGGCTTAATGACAGCTAAAAAAGAATCAATAACTGAAGTAGGGGGCGCAATTGCGCCCTTATTTAATTCTGCTGAAGTAGGTAAGACTACGAAGGCGTTTCGTTCCTTAGGCGAGGAGGCCGACGCCACTTCAGAGCGATTGGACTCGGTCAAGGGTGTTGGGCGGATGGAACGTCTCAACAAGGTGGTTGGAAAAACAGCAAACAGTGCTAAGTGGTTATATGGTAAAATTGGTGGTCTTCTAAAGATAGAAAGTAAGTTTGCTGGGGTGAATGCAATGACTGCCCAGCAGGTGACATTGGCAAGATCATTAGGTGTTTCAGCAAAGGGACTCGAAACCTGGGAAGGACTTGCATCCAGCGCGGGATTGTCAGCAGGTAGTGCTGGAAAGATGATTAAGGAGATGAATGAAAAATTTGGCAAAGCCAAGATTTCTGGAAAAGACAAGGCGTTTGGAGGAGCGTTTAAAGAGCTTGGATTGTCATTAAAAGAGCTGGAGTCGATGTCTCCAGAGCAGAAATTTATGAAGATAACTTCTGCTTTGAAAGAGATGGGAGACCAAGACAAGGCAAAGTCTCTTGCCCAGCAGATATTCAGTGGCGATGGAAGCCAGTTTATAGGCTCGCTTCAGAAAACTAAAGTCAGTTTGGAGACGCTGTATAACGAGCAGGCAAAGTTAAGTGTGCTTACTGAAGAAGGACGTCAGGGATCGGAAAAGTACTCAAACGCTATGAGTTCTATCAGCACTGTCGTGTCATCTGTCAAAGCAGAGTTTTGTGGCTTGATGGGCGGGGCGTTGGAGCCATACGTAAAAAATCTGGCACCGAAGATAGGAGAATTGTTCAACGAACATAGGGGCAATATTAAAAAATTCGGCCAGATGATCGGTGCAGCATTACCTAAGATTGCTGAGGTCGTATTCAGCCTTGTGGGGGTACTGACTTCGGCAGGTTCCGCTATCGGTAGCGTTTTCGATTCCTTTGGTGGTTTTGGTGCTGTTGCGGCGGAAATCGGCGGAGCGTTGGAGCAAACTATTAAAACGCTTGGACCTAAGATCGGTGCGCTGATTAACGAGCATAAGGATGATATTAAAAAATTCGGTCAAATGCTTGGTGAAGCATTACCAAAGATTGGTGAGTTTGCTCTTAGCCTTCTAGGTGTACTGGCCTCTGTTGGGTCAGTTATACTAAAAGTAATTGATGCCGTTGGCGGGTTTGGAACCGTTGCGGCGGTTGTCGGCGGAGTCATGAGCGCGAAATTTGCCTTTTCCGGCTACAAGATGGTGAAAACTATTTGGGATATCGGGCAGGCTGTTGCGCCGTTAGCTTCTAGTGTTCTTCCTCATCTTGGCTCCGTGTTTGTCGGTGTTGGTAAATCCATTGGCTCAGTGGCGACAGGAGTATTGCCTTACTTAGGTTCTATGCTTGGAGGAATTAGCCAAGCTATTGTCCCTTTAGCTTCTAATGCTCTGCCTCTTTTGGGTTCTATGTTTGCATCAGTCGGCTCTACCCTTGCTTCCATTGGCTCGACAGTCTTTCCAATGCTGTTAACGGGACTTCGCACAATTACCGCAGCTTTTATGTCAAACCCGATTGGTTTGGCAATTGGTCTTATCGGTTTTGCTATCGGTCGTGTATTTACGATGTGGGATGACTTGAAAAAAGCCTTTATGGAAGGCGGAGTTCTTAAAGCCATCGGAACCTTCTTTGGTTTTGGCGGAGATGATGAGGAAGAAAAAGAGAAGAAATCGAAGACGAGACGCGTAGTAGGTGATTCGGTTTCAAAAGAGTTTGTAACTCAAGATGGCAGCGATGCAGTTGGTTACAGCATAAGCGGCGAGAAGGTTCCAAGATACAACTCAAAAGAATTGATTCCAAAGCCGGTGCCAATGGCATCATCAACTGAGACGAAGCAATTAAACGATAACCGGAATGTCACTATCAACGTATACGCATCGGAAGGGCAAAGTTCGAAGGAAGTTGCACAGAGCGTACATGCTGAGTTTATGAATACTTCAGGAGAGATGTTTGACTATGCCTAAGGATTCAGAAAAAAAGCTTCAGCCTGAAGAGATGATGAGGCTGGGAGATTTTGTGTTCTCTACGAAGACCGCAGCTTTTCAAAGTGCAAGTCGTTCGAGCACATACAATTGGGCAGAACAGGCGCGTATTGGCAATATTCCGTGTTTACAGTTCACAGGCGAAGGGACTGAAACATTAAGCTTGTCCGGAGTGATTTACCCGACATTTCGTGGAGGGTTGAAGCAAGTAGATGCTATGCGTGAACTTGCCGGTTCTGGAAAGCCTCTATGCCTCATCAGCGGAATGGGAGATCTAAAAGGGTATTGGTGCATAACCAGTGTAAAAGAAAAGAATAGTGATTTTTTACAGGCTGGAATTCCTCAAAAAATAGAGTTTAGTTTAGAGCTTAAATATTATGGGGAGAACCTATGAGCGTGATCTACCGGACAAAGCAGGGTGATGTGCTGGATGCAATTGTATTCAAGCATTATGCAGGGCAGACAGGAGCGCTTGAACAGGTTTTAATTGCGAACAGGGGGCTTGCGGCATCCGGTGCGGTTCTACCGGCTGGGATTGCGGTTACGCTTCCTGATTTGCCGAAGCCGAAAAGTAAAGAGAGTGTCCGGCTATGGTAGGCTATGCTCTTGATTACCAGATTACGGCAAATGGCAAGGATATTACAAAGCTGCTTCAGGAGCATAGTGCAGAAATTTCCATTACAGATGCCGCTGGAAATGAATCTGATAAGCTGAGCATCAAGCTGAATGATCCCGGAATCGCATTTCCACAGACTGGCGCAGAGCTAGCAGTATACATGGGGGAAAAGAACTCCCTATGGGCTATGGGGAAGTATGTTGTAGATGAGGTTTCGTTAAGTTTTCCGCCTAACAGTATGACAATCTCAGCCAATGCGGCTCCATTTGAAAAAAGCTCAACGGGCTTTTCTCCGTTACAGTCTCAAAAAATCCGGTCATTTCCTGCGGGAACGATTAACACTCTTGTTTCTTCAATTGCGAGTGAACATGGACTTGAACCAGCCGTTTCTCCAAGCCTGGTTCAGGTTGAATTGCAACACATTGATCAAATCGATGAATCCGACATGCATTTGCTTACGCGCATTGCAAAAGAGCATGACGCTATTTCAAAAGTAAATGGCGGAAAATTACTGTTTGTTGAACGCGGGGAAGGTAAGAATACTCAAGGGAAAAAGATGCCGGTCATTAAGCTGACGAAACAGCAGGTGACACGCGGTTCTGCCAAGCTCTCGTTGCGAGGTGCTTTTAAAAAGGTGATTGCAACGTATCGCGATATCGGTGGCTCAGAGAACGTAGAACTTGTCGTCGGAAAGGAAGAGCCGACTTTCCGTATCAAAGGGATGTACGCGAACAAAGAGGCAGCACTTCTTGCGGCGAAAAAGCGCCTTAAAATGTATGAGCGGGGCAAATGGACACTTTCGCTTACTCTTCCTTTTAATCCGGACTTAGTTGCTGAATCGCGAGTTGTTCTTGAACAGTTTCGCACAGGTCTTGATGGAGAGTGGAGCATTACAAAAGCAACCCATACAATGAGCAGTAGTGGCGCGGTAACAAGTATTGAAGGCGAGAGAAGCTAGTAGACGATGTGATCTGCTGTCACAGGTCTTGGATGCTTATTTTCAGGTTGAAAGACAAAAGGAAGTTACAATTGTAGCTTCCTTTTTTTTGTGAAAATGTGCTTCGGCACAAAAAGAGATTTATTTTGAGGCTATACATATGTAAGCAGGCACGCAGAAAGCCCCCAGATTGCTAAAACAAGGGGAGATACTTCGTTGACGAAGTTACTTGGCTTTTTAAGGGTAGATTCATTTTTTGCAATGGCAGTGTATTCTTTTAAGGTTGATAGCTGTTTTTTAGCTTGAGTCTCGATGGGAATTTTAGCCAGCACTTTTTCAAGATCGTTACTCGAAATGTCAGCCAGTTTTTCCGCAATGTTGAGGATTGTCGTAACTTGTTCGGCGTTTGTGTTTTGATCAAGAAGTTGAGCCCTTTTAAGTCGGACTGATTTTTGCGGAATTTCCAGCAAGTACAGTAACGTGAATATAAGGGTAAGGAAGAACAGCAGGAAAGATATATTTCTAAATCCATATTCTACAAGATATTTAAATATGATGAGCGGCAGAGAGTCGGTTTTCTCAGGTAAGGAAAATGCAGCGGGCGTAATCTGCGACAGGATGATGAGGGTAATTGAGGTGGAAATGAGTTTTACCCGAAGACTTTTACTGTCGGGTGCAAGGTCTCCTGCTATTTCCTGAATGCTTGGCGGGATAATAAGGTCTGAGGAATCTTGTGGCATGGCGTTTCCTGCATGGCTTGGCTAACGTTTTCTGAAAGCTGAGGGATACCTTCATAGTATCAGAAAGAGTTTTGAAATCGCCGATAATTTTGGTGCAGAGTTAAAAAAGTGTTTTTTGGTAACGATACAAGGTAAGTTGCAAGGCGGTATACAAAGCAGCAACAGTTCAGCACTGGCTATTTGCGGTGCCGTCTTAGTTTTTTAATTGTACGGTATGGTAAGGACAAAGCTCTATATTAAGGGGTGGAGTTTTCCCTTTCGGCAAGAAGAACCCCTTGCTCTATGAGTATCTGTTCAAGAAGACCAGCAGCTCCTGTAATGATCGATTCAGGTTTTCCGGATGCACGTAGACGCTTCATATCGGCAGGAGACGTAAAGTTGTAGCCATTTGTAAGTATTGCACAGTCTGCTGTGCCAAACTGTTCATTGAATCGTCTTGAAAATTCTGCAACAAGTTTGCTTACATTCTCGCGTTTATTCTTATCTTCAACAGACTCAGGGCCTAGTAGCAGTCCCAAAATCATATACGCTGCGGTAACAGCACCGCAGTTTTTCTTTGTTCCGCCCATGCCTCCTGCCATACCGCTTGCCAGTTTCCTCGCGGTGGCTTCGTCAAGGTTAGAAAGGGTTGAGAATGCTGTCATAACAGCTTCTGAACAGGTTTGTCCGTTAAGAGCATTGTGGCGTGCTTGTTCAGCATAGGAAATGCCGGAATTCATGAAGCCTCCTGAATGAACGTTGCTATACCTTTTGGGGTAAGGTATTGTTGTCTTATTACTTGTTATTACAAGAATAATTGCAGGTTGAATACTACATTTTTTAAACACGTAGCTTACCATTTCTATTCGATAGGTAATCATGTAGAGGGGCAGTAGTGATAAAGACTGTATATTTTTGAGGTGGTTATGAGAAGGCTATGTGATTCGTTTGCTGTGATGTTGCTGATGGTGTGCTTGTTACCATGTACAGTGCTTGGGGGCACTGTTGAAGAGGCAAAACAAGCCTTGGAAATGGGAGAAGATGAAATAGCTCTCAACATTCTGCGTCCATTGTCAGAAGAGAATACAGAGGCAATGGTGTTACTTGCCGATTACTATTTGAAGTACGGCGATGAGGATAAAGATGGTGCTAAGGCAGTAAAGCTTTTCCGCAAGGCGGCAGAAAGAGATGATATGCTGGCACAGTACTGGTTGGGATGCCTGTATACCAGCGGTCGTGGCGTTGATGAAGATAAGACTGTTGCTTTTGCATGGTTTAAGAGAGCTGCTGAAAATGGTCATCCTATCGCACAACTCTATGTAGCTGAGGGGTACTATCAGGGAAAAGGAACTTCTGTTGATAAGAAGAAAGCCATAAAGTGGCTTAAGCGGTCGGCGGAACAGGAATATCCTAAAGCTATGGCCATTCTTGGTAATTATTATCTTTTGGGGCAAAATATTGTTAGAGATTCCCAAAAAGGATTTGAACTTACACGCAAGGCTGCAGAAAAGGGAATGTCGGGGTGCTTGAGGACCGTAGCTTACTGTTATGATAAAGGGATTGGGACTGAGGTTAACCATGCAATGGCAATTACGTATTTGAAAAGAAGTGCAGATATAGGTGACGCCGTTGGGCAGTATGAGTTGGCTGTACGATATCTAAAAGGCCAAGGCGTAGAAAAAGACTATTTTAACGCAGCGTTGTTGTTAGATAAATCAGCAAAAAGCGGGTATCCACCTGCGAGAAAATTACTGTCGCAACTTAGTGAACAGCAGAAGTAAAATTGTTCTTCCCCTATCTCGTGATGAGGTTGGGGGAGTTTTTTTGTCTCTTTTTTGAGTTGCACATATTTATTCTGTGCAAAACATCTATGTTTTATATGGTTAGCATCTGTGCTGTAGGAGTAGATGATGCCGCAAAGGAGTGGGCGTTATGAATCGATGCGAATGGGCGAATACAGGCTCTTTAGATACAAAGTATCATGACGAAGAATGGGGCGTTCCCGTTCACGATGATCGTCTGCTTTTTGAGATGTTGATTCTTGAAGGCGCGCAAGCCGGTTTAAGCTGGAGTACTATTCTTAAA
This sequence comes from Halodesulfovibrio marinisediminis DSM 17456, assembly GCF_900129975.1. Classification (NCBI taxonomy): domain Bacteria; kingdom Pseudomonadati; phylum Thermodesulfobacteriota; class Desulfovibrionia; order Desulfovibrionales; family Desulfovibrionaceae; genus Halodesulfovibrio; species Halodesulfovibrio marinisediminis. The sequence goes on along the minus strand of NZ_FSRG01000006.1, from coordinate 49,470 downwards.
AAACGGGAAGCCTATCGAGCTGCTTTTGACAACTTCGATGCTGAGAAAATTGCACAATACTCAGAAAAGAAGATAGAAGAGTTGTTATCGGACTCAGGCATTGTAAGACATAAGCTCAAGATTAACGCAGCCATTGTAAATGCAAAGTGCTTTCTCGAAGTTCAAAAAGAATACGGGACCTTTGATCGTTATATCTGGTCTTTTGTGGATGGTACGTCAATAAACAACACGTGGCAGACTGTGTCTGATCTTCCTGTCAGTTCGCCAGAATCTGAAGATATGAGCAAGAGTCTTAAGAAGACCGGGTTTAAGTTTGTCGGCCCTACAATTTGCTACGCATATATGCAAGCTGTAGGGATGGTAAATGACCACGTGGTTTCCTGTTTTAGATATTCAGAAGTGAAGAAATTGCAGAGATAACTAACATCCTTGCATAAATAAAATTTTCAATTTGACGTAGTAGAATAATGGCATGCAAGATTGGAATGCTATATGTGATATTAACAGTATCGGTTGAGAAATAAGGAAGAGTTGGAAAGGAGGGTGGCGTGAGAGTAGTATTGGCGTAAAAGAACTCTAGCCCCTCCCCCCCATTTGTTAGCATAGGCGTTGCTATATAATATCTGCTTTCTAATAGACAACAGTCTATTTAGTCAAGCTTCATCCTGAAATTATATTGGATTAGAGGCGGGGGACACTCGGTGTAATCTTCATAGAAGAGATGGGTGTTCGATTTTTTTCAGAATACACAGCAGATTAGAGTTGTTGTTCTGATGTTTAAATGCTTGAAAATAAAAAGGGTTTCTGAAGAATTTATGTTCTTCAGAAACCCTTTATTTATGGTCGGTGTGTGGATGCTGCTATGGGGTGTCAACTTTTTCCAAAGGTGTACACAGTCCTTCGTACTTGTTTTTGAACTGCACATCTTCGACATATCCGGCATTGGAAATGAAAAAGTAGACGTTCTTATTCGGACCTTCAGTGTGGTGGTAGTGCCAAAGTGAGAAGAACTCGTTTGCACAGGTGAAAATGGTAGTTGGCGGGCCATATTTTTCTTTTAGGCCGAGTTCTGAAAGACCGATATCTTCTCCTCTAAGGGCAGAAAGTGCTGTGAAGGGAAGAGTTACTAGTGCCACAGGAGCTGCTATGATTGCTAAAACACCAAGGGCTGCTACATCGCTTGCGGAGGTTTTATCTGTTGGTGTTGTGGGAGGCTCTGTTGTTTTTTGGGCACAGCCCAGCAGGTTAGTCACTATGAAAATGCATAATAATGCTTCTATTAATCGCTTCTTAATTGTGGTGGAGGTCATGCTAATCCTATTTGAAGATTCACTGTTAGTAGAAGTCTTGTTCCTATCGAGAGTAAGAAGGGTAACGCAAAAAATTGAAGGGGTAGTAGTAATAACATTCCCTAGCTATTGAGTTGTCAGTTCATTGTCAAATTTAGGCTTTGAATGCTAGAGGGCAGCCCCGATGACATGGGGCATGAGCTGCACTGCTACAGAATGGATTTTGATAACTGCCTCTATCGCATTAAGAGTGATCTTCGGTGATTGGGGTAACAAATTAAAATAATGTGTAAAATTTTATGAGGATGATATTCCTTTTATCCCCATGAGCACAGAAAAAAGTTGAATTGAAGTGGCAATGTCTCAATAAGTTTTTTCAATTTAGCTGCAATGTTCTGTTATATTTTTTTGAATTACATGGTAAGCTAAGACTACTTGTAGAATCGATTGAAACTTACGCTGTAGTGATGGGGAGGTATTATGAAAAAATACAATCTGTGCGTTAAGCCTGCAGTAGCAACAGAGGATCAGTTAGTTCTTAGTAGTATGGGTGTTAATTATCAGGGAGTAGAGGCAGGCACCGAGGAAGAAGCCCGCAAATATGCTTTAGAGTCATTTAAAAATATTTTTGGGTGCCCTGGTGTTGTTGTGGTGTGTCTTCATGTTTTTGATGAAGGGGTGGAATTACAGCCATGCAGCCTGTAATTATTCTTAGGTGCTCTTAACCCCTTCCAATTTCTGGCAGGGTTTTTGATACTAGGTAAATGTATTGGTGCATATGTAATTAACAGGTTTTATTTGCCATTCCAGAAATAAAGAGAAGTTTAAATTAGGGGGCATTGTGACGAAGTATCAACGTGCGCTCCAGATTTGGAGCATCCTTATTTGTGCTGCGAAGGAACGTAAAACCTACACCTATGGCGGCATTGCAGACATGCTGGGCTTTGAAGGCGCTGGGGGAATAACCCAGATGCTAGGGCCAATTGTGCATTATTGTTATAAATACAAGTTGCCACCGTTAACCCTGCTTGTTGTTAATCAGGAAACTGGCATGCCCAGTCATGAACTGTTTACTGTGACTAAAAGTAACATGCCCCAGAGGCGCGAAGAAGTTTTTCACTTTGACTGGTTTGCTCTGAGACCACCGCAAATTGAAGATTTCCAAGAAGCAGATCACCGTTAGGTTGTCTGACAAGATAAGAAGTTCCCCCCGATCTCTTGATGAGGCTGGGGGGATTTGTTGTGTCTATTGGATGAGCAGGAGCATGCCTACATTTTTGCGTTTCGGATTCTGATGCAGTTGATGCAAATCTGGAAGAGCCTGAATCGCATCAAAGCAGGGTACTGTTTATGACAGGGATTGCTACGCAGGTAGGAGGTGTTGTTTGATGAGCTGTATGTCAACTGTTTGCAGCTATTGTGCTGAGGTGATTAGAAAGGGGGATAGCAGAACGTAGGCGGGGGTAATTGGTGTTCTACTCTCTTCCCTTGTCTGTGAAGCACTGAACTTCACAAGTGTGGTGCTTATTAGTGGAAAGGGAGGAGTCTTTTTTGTGTATATGTTAGGCGAGATGATTGTGTTGCTCCTCCCTTTCGAGAATAGGGATGTGTCTCATTTTTGGTACTGTAACACTTTTTCATTTAATGTAAATAACCAATTGAAAATATTAGTTTTGTGTAAACAGTGTTAATATCTGTTGAGGCATAAAAGAAACACTTGGAGCAAACTTGCTGATTAGCAATGGAGAGATGATGTGGTGGGATAGTGAGTGAGAGGGAGGTGTTATTGAACTTTTTTTTGAGATAAAATTCAATAACACCCCTCCCAATTCTGGGTATATTCCCTACCAATTAGGGAGCGGAGTTCATAATAGGTGTTTGAGTAGTCAGTCAAGGAATTGTTATGTTTTTTTGCGTAAGGAGAAGGGTTGTTTCCGATGAGCTGGCTGGGAGGAGGCAGTGCGATAGTTAATCGCAGCCTAATCTATCTGGGAGTTGATGTAGAGCGAGGAGGCCGTCGTGAGGGATTGTTCGAGGTGCATTTAATCCTCTGACTGCCTCCCCGAAAGGAATGGGATGTTGTGTTTTGAGTGAATACTCACTATTCGTTTTTGGATGTGCCGCAGGTGTTACATTGATGTTACATTAACGTTACAGGCAAGGTGTAACATTCGAAACTTTTTATTAAAAGAGCAGGGCGTGTTTTATTTGCGGTGCTGCTACATATGGAGGGAGAGGAGAAAGAAAGGAGGGCGGATAAAGATTTTTGAGATGTAAAAAAAGACTCGAGAATATACCCTCATTTTTTGAGTGCAGGTCTACATTGGTTGCAATTGGTTGTTAGTGAGTAAGGGGTTTACTAAATTAATTTTTTATTTAGGTTTTGTATGGTTAGAACGTTGAAGCTTATGTGACTGTTTTGGCGTGTCGGAAATATTTAACTGTTCCAACTCTGAAAACAAAAAGGGCTTCCGAAGATTTGGCGTTCTTCAGAAGCCCTCAAGAATCGTAGTAGGGAAAGATAGACGTTTGAGGTTATTTCGAGTGGCAAGCTACATTATTTTTTGCCGCCACCGCCACCGCCACCACCTTTGCCGCCACCGCCGCCTTTGCCACCACCGTTACCGCCGCCTTTTCCACCTCTGCCTCCTCTGCCACCTTTGTTGCCTTTACCTCCTCTTCCGTAACCACTTCTATTATTTGATTTGCTTCTACTTTTTATCCCAATTGTACGTTCCTTGATATTAGGGTCGTTTTCAACAAAGCCTTGCCCCAATGTACTAGGGTGGACACCGAGTCTGTGAGCAATGTCACCCCAGCCCATGCCTTGATCACGCATGTCGGCAATGTCCTGAATAGAAGTGGGAACTTCTGACATCTCAACCAGTCTTTCTGCTTTTGAAGCCTGTGTGGGGTTGGCAAACAGAGAAGTTTGTTGCTCTTCAGCTAAAACGGCAGAAGATACACTAAGGGTAAACAGACAGCACAAAGCTGTAACTAGTAGTACTCGGTAACGACGCATAGCATCCTTCCTTTTTTGTTTTTTTACGAGATCTAAGGCATCACCGTATTGTGATGATCTTAGTTTTTGAGTGAATATTCGTTTTGAGTATATGATGTTTCTATCTGTTAATACAGATAGTTCCGTTCGCTTTGGGAAATAATCAAGTTAAGCCATAACGTCTTGTCGTTCTTTATGGTCTTTGTCTTCAGCAGATACTGACGTTAGTGAAACGTAGAGGATTAGTGGACTGGAGGTAATAAATAGACGGTAGAGAAGTATGCATTACTCACTTTGACGGAATGAAGACGCGGACTAAGGAATAAGAAGTGAAATAGATACAAGAAGCCCTCTGCCTACGTAGAGGGCTTCTTTTGTCTGTGTAAACGAGTGGGGCATAGATAAGACATGATGTCTTGAACCCCGCATGCGTTTGGAGAAAGTAGAAGAGAGAAATTGGGAAAGGAAGGAGGGCGGATAAGAGCCTTAAAGATGTAAGAAAGGCTCATGATTCCCTCAAAATTTTAGGTGCAGAGCTACATTTGGGGCAGTTGGTTGTTAGTGAGTAAGGGGATTATTAAGTTAGGCTGTTACTAATGCTTTGTATTGATTTGAACTATGGAGCTTGTAGTGATTGTTTTGTGTGTGTCGGAAACATTTACCTGTTTCAACTTTGAAAACAAAAAGGGCTTCCGAAGACTTTGCGTTCTTCAGAAACCCGTTAGCATTATATATAGTGGAGAGTGGGGAGCAGTGCCCGTTGAGCTTTGAGGCTTAAGCTCGATTTTTGAATCGGAGTCGAGTCGTACGTTAGTGATCTTCATCCTCTGCAGTTTTTGTCATCAGCCAATCCGGAACAGAGAGTTTCCAATAAATCGCTGCAGAACGTATTCCGAAAATGAAGGCTATGCAGATAGTTGCCCATGTAGCCCTGTGTTCAGGGAAAATATGCGATAGCGCGGAAAAGAGTATGCAACCCAGAAGTACAGGCGTTGCATAGAGTTCTCTTGTCATTATAAGTGTTTTGCGACCAGCAAGAACATCACGAGTTACCCCTCCTCCAATGGCAGTAATAACGCCTAATAAGATAGGACCCACTGGCATTGCGAATTGTAATTCGGACACCTTATCCATTGCTTGTATTGCAAAAAGAGATGCACCAAGTCCGTCAATGTACAACATGAGCGAATGGATAAGTTTTCTTTTGAAAAAAGGCGTCGCTACAAAAGTTGCGATGCTTGCGGCAAGTCCGACCCAGATGTAGTTGAGGTCTGTTGCCCAAAAAACAGGTACATCAAGGGTCAGGTCTCTGATTGTGCCACCACCAATTGCTGTGATGATGCCGAGCACACATGCTCCGAAGAGGGCAATGCCCTGCTTGGAAGACGCAAGTACGGCAGTGACAGCGAATGCAACGGTTCCTAGCATTGCGAGTGAGTAGCTGAATATCTCCATTCTGTTTTTCCTTAGTAATGTGCCATCATATTTAAATTGGATACGAGCAGTGGGGGCATTTATGCTCCCGAGGTAAGCCTGTTTATGGTTTTTTGTTTTTGTCGTATCCTTCAGTGTGCAAATATAAAATCTTGCCCTTTTGTACCTCTTGAAAAGGTGGGGGCATTAGCTTGTTTGAAAAGGTTCGCTCGGTTAACAGACTAGGCCTTGTTGTCGCAAGTGTTTTTATGATGTGAGAAACTTTTTTTTTGATGAAGAGAAGATGGAGTCCCCTAGCCTGACTAGGGGCTTTTTTTATGTGTGAAAGGGCGGAGGTGTGACTGTGGAGTGAGAAAAGATGAGGCGCAATGTCCAGAACCCCGTATGCGGTGGGAGAATGTAGAAGAGAGGAATGGGAAATAACGATATTATTCTCTTAGTAATCAGTGGGATGAGTTCGTTTATTATTAAAAGAGCCAATCAGCTACTGTATACTTACGGGCGCTTCGCTAAGCATTTATTCTGAATCATGCAGGAGATGGAAATGAGAGAGTAAAAGCCGGCGCGAAGAGGAAACGGGGAATTGCGATGAAAAAATTGTTTGTACTTGGTATGGTGTGCTTAGCTTTTTTGATTGGAAGCTTGGCTGCTGAAGCCAGAGATTATGACAAAGAGTTAAGAGACTGCCTTGTACAATCGGCAAGTCCAAAAGATGCGGTAATATTAGCGCTTTGGTCAGGGCTGGCTATGACACAGCACACAGCTGTAGCTCCACTGGTAAACATTTCAGAAAAGGAATTTTTAAAGATTACCAAAGAGGCTGGAGACGTATATGTACGTCTTGGTGGTGTAATGTGTCTGGATGAAACATTCAATGCTTTGAAACACGTAGGTCCTAACGCATTAAATAATGGTTTGGATTACTTAGTGTCAGTTCGTTCAGCAGAGAATTATTCAGATGCAGGTACTCGGAAGGCAATAGCCTTATTCAACGCATACACCGAGGACGAGCTGTATGGCACCTTGCTGAATTTGATCGGAAGTCCAGTTGATAAGCCCATAGATGAGAAAATAAATTATGAATATGAGTTGAAGAAATGTCTCCTGCAATCGGCAACCCCAAAGGATACGGTAATATTAGCGTTGTGGTCGGGGCTGATTATGACGCAGCACACGGCTGTTGCTTCTATGGGAATCGTTTCAGAAAAAGAGTTTTTAAGGATTACCGAAGCAGCTGGAGACGTATATTTACGCCTTACTTGTGAGATGTGCTTGAATGAGACCTTCAATGCTCTGAAACATGGAGGCGACAATACGTTAGGTAATAGTTTTGCGTGGTTGGAAGAAGTTAGTAAGCCGGGGATTGATTCAGATTCAGGCATTCAGAAAGCACTAACGTTATTCCATACATGCACCTCGGAAACGTTATTTGATTTATTGAAACAGTATTTTGAGAGATACCAAGGAAGAAATTAGAGAATAGAAAGTAGCCTGCAAGAGTTAGCCCCCCGCCATTTGGCAGGGGGCTTTTTTTTGGGAGTTACTCATAGTACTTTCTTCTATACTTCGCCTACAACCCGACGATGGTACTTGGTAACAGGAATATTGTTAGTTTGTGTGCAACCAAGCATCACTTTACCACCAGCAGGCACTACGTGTGTTTCGGTGAAAAAGCCGTTTTCAATTCCGCGACGCCAATCGATGTTAACAGTAACATTGTAGGTTTTTCGTGGGTTGGTGTTCAAAATGTAGTCAACTTGGCCGCCATTGGCGAATCCACACCATCCTGATCTATGAATTATGTTGTCGAAGCGTGCTAGTCTTTCGTTTTCTGGTAGCGCTTCTTTTTCTTTTCTGGATTCTTCAATGAGATGGATATCTTCATTATTCAGTGGCATTTTTTTGCCGATAATAACTTTGTCTACCTTAGGGCGTACTTTAGTGGTCGTTGCCATTTTTTTCTTCCTTATTTTAGAGTGTTATGTCGAAAATAGGTTGAAATTTAACAACCGCCTTAGCCAATTTGTTTGCACGCCTTCATCGTATTAGTGTTCTGAGATTATGTAATGATATTTTTGGCAAGCGACTGGAGCAAAGCGTGATGTAATCAGGAGTTGCGGCTATCAACCTGCGGAAAAACTTCACCTTTGCATTATGCTGCTGAGGTGCGCAAAACAAAAGGCTACGTAACACAAAAGAAAAAGCTCATAACTTGCGAAAAGTTATGAGCTTGTATTGTCCTAAGCGGCCTGTCGGAACGCTATATATGAGTACACCGTTATTTCATGGTGCTGATGAACTGGTTGGCTTCGTTAATGGAGTGTTCCATGCGTTTAACAAGAGAAGCTACGTCCACCTTAATGTCGCCGAGCTCTTCCTTCAGGGAGGAGATTGCCTGAGCGTTGAGGTTATGCTTCAGGTACAGCACCTGATCGTGCAAGGTGGTCAGTACAGGCTTCATGGACTTTTCTGCACGGCGCATGGCTGAGATCATGGTCTTGTACTGTGCTTTGGTCTGAATCAGCTTTCTGCGGCTTTTTGATGCCAGTTTCTTACTGGAATATTCAGAAATTTCCTGTTCCCATTCATCGAACAGAGCCTCTGACACGTCTTCAACGGAATCAATACGGTCCTTCACTTCATCAGCGAGAGCTTTGCATTCTTCGTATTCGTCATTCAACTGCTCGTAAATGTCCTGTAACTCGCCGCCGTCTTTGCCAAGTACCACTTGGAACTGCTCCAGCGCAGAACTGAATTGTTCTTTGGCTTCAGTCTGGGTGTCACGAGCATTTTCAACTCGGTCCACCATCAAATCGCGTTTATGAACGCCCACGGACTCCATAGCGGAATAGTACGCACTCTGGCATCCGGTTAGTATCGTTGCTCCGGCCAGCATCAGCAGTATTGCTGCAGTACGGATTGTCTTTGCATGCATGTAATGGCACTCCTTTCAAGTAGATGACGCAGGTTCGATGTGAGGTCGCAGCTACGTTTGTGGTAGTGGCTCCAGAGGGAGGTTAACTGAGCCCCATTTAACCAAAAAATATGTGTAGAGCCTGACAACGTGATGACTCCTCCATGTTCCGAACTCATAGAGGAATGGCGATTTTTTAGCGTACTTTATCTGTTGTGAAAAGCCTTGAAAAGCCGCTCCGTTTGCAGAGTTACCATAGCTGATGAGGACATTTCTTTAGCGCACTTGTTCGGATTGCTTTTACTTTTTTTATGGAAGTGCAGAAAAAATGAAAAATGAGGATGGGATATGCGCTTTTTGTCCTAAAGAAGAAATGCATATCCGTGCTGGATTTTTTGGATGAATAAAAGAGTAAAAAAAATCTCCCCCGATCTCATAATGAGGTCGGGGGAGGTTTTTTTGCAAGTTGCGCATGCTTCTTATGGTACAAGGGAAGATTAAATAGAAGGGAGCACATCGCAAGAGGTGTCTTTTTTTTTAGTAATGCCCTGTTGTCTTTTTTAGTTGCATGGTAGGGTAGAGGCTCTTGGTTGAGGGGCTGAAGTTTGTTGCAGAAGTATCGTGGAGGTCGAATGATTCAGTATGATCTGTGTGTTAAGCCTGCGGTAGTAACTGAGGAGCTTTCAATTTTTAGTGAACTGGGCGTTAACTATCAGGGAGTAGAGGCACATGATGAGGCAGAAGCTCGGAAAATGGTTTTAGAGTCATTCCAAAAAATGTTTGGGTGCCCCGGTGTTGTTGTCGAGTGCCTTCATGTTGTTGTTGAAGATGTAGTAATGCAGCCACGCCGGCGCTAATCCTCCTTGGGTGCTTTAAGTCTTTCCCAACGCAACCTTCCGCTATGTTTCCCATATACTCTGGGAGGGACTTTTTTTCTGGGAAAAAATATCGTGCGCCAACAACGCGAAGAAGTATTCTATTTTGAATGCCGGACTAGATAAAAAACCTCCCCCGATCTCGTAATGAGGTCGGGGGAGGTTTTTTGTATAATTTTATGGAGAATGGAAGGTTACCTTGCTTTAGAGTTTGGCTCTTCTTGCGACTGTTCGATGGCAATGCTTACCCTGTTTCTACCATTTCCTTTGCTAAGGTACAGTTGTTCGTCAGCTCGCTGCAATACGGAGTTGGTGTCTTCATCCTTGTTGGCAATTGTCCCACCAAATGATGCAGTTACCTTGAGAATAGTTCCGTCGTGTTCCAGCCAACTGTTTTCAACCAGCATTCGTAGCCTTTCTCCTACATTTGCTAATTCTTTGGGGGCGCAGTTGGGAAGAACTATTAAGAATTCTTCTCCGCCCCAGCGAAAAGCAGAATCATCTTTCCGTATGCCTGAGGTAAGAGAGTTGGCAACCATACGGAGAACGTCATCGCCTGCTGCATGTCCCCATGTGTCGTTAACATCTTTAAAATGGTCAATATCAACAAATAACACAGCATAGGAGGTGGAGGGCAGCTGCAGAGATAAATTCTCCAGCGTTGCTTCTCCAAAACGTCTGTTGCCAATGCCTGTCAGCTTATCTAGGAAGGCGGCTTTGTGCATTTTTTCAAATCGTTTCAAAACATTTTCCCGAGAAGAAGCTAAAGAAAACGTCTCAACTGCTCCAATGATATTGCCATTCTCATCTCTTAAAGGAGAAGCTTTAAGCGACACAGGCAAGCGGTGACCTTGTTTGTGATGTAAAAAAACAACTGCCTCTCCGACAGAGCCATCGTGAATTGCCGCTTTTAGAGGACAGCCGTTGTTGCACAATACCTGTCCCTCTGAGCTAATGTGGCACAGCACATTTTCAGCACATCGTCGACCTAGTACTTCAGCGGAACTATAGCCTGTAAGCTTTTCTGCTCCGTCGTTCCAAAACAATATTCTACGTGTTGTATCTACGGCATATATTCCATCAACAAGCGAAAACAAAATATCTTTAACATACGGGGGTTCCATCAAGTTTACTCCCAGTCGTGAAGTTTTCGCCGTATTTTAGCATGCTTCTTTGTTTTTAAAGCAATTACATCTTTGTAATATAATCAACTGTTATTGTGGTGTTTAACTGAAAGGGGAGTTCCAGCAGGGAATTTGTTCTCTGTGTGTCTTCAGAGATTGAATATGGTGGGGGAGTGGGGCAGGCTTAGAGTGGGTGGCTAGATAAATAGACCTCCCCCGATCTCTGATGAGGTTGGGGGAGGGGCCGTTTGATGAATTGCTAGTGGTGGCACTTTGTACGTGATGTGAAGTCGAGTAGGGTGTAAAGTAAAGAGAGATGTATATCTCGGTTATGCAGCGTTTTGTTCTTTATTCTTAAAGGCTAGTTCAATGAGCTCGTTAAACCACGGTTCTTGATGAACGTTGGCTAAATCTGTGTCATTAATAATGTAGTCTGCTGGTAACTCAAAGAACTTGTTGGCAAAATAGGTTTCAAGCCACTTTTTGCATTCATCCATATCATTGTTTCTGGATGCAATACAAGCAAGATCATAAGACCCGCTTCCTTCCTCAAGATTCTCTGCGTTTAACAATACCTCACAAGCTTTGTTAATGTTTTTTTGATATTCTTCTGTCTCACAGTCCTTAATCTTTGTTCTTATTAGTAAGCTATTGCCATATCGAGCTAATGGGATATATGAGTCTGGATTTTCTGATATGAGCTGTTCAAATAAGTTGTCTGATTTGGTTATAAAATCTTTTGCATTGTCAGTAGGTAATTTTCCAAGAGATTCAAGAATACGAGCTTGTTCTATCCCTATAAAAATATTTGAACCTTGTTGTTCGATTGCTGTCGCTAGGAGTTTTAGCGCCTCTTTTAGTATTAATTCCTTTTGTTCGTTAGATTTAATTACTAATTCAGCTTGTGCTCTATATACGTTTGCCCAGTTAAGGTAAATTTCCCAAGATAACGTGCCGTACCTTGCTAATGCTGATTTACAGAATGCGATTGATTTTTCAAAATAAGGAATCCTGTTTTGAGGATTATGTAAGTTAACGCCTATATTAAAAGCGCTAGCGGCGGCATAATAATGAATACTCGGTGTCGGTGCAGCCTCAAGTAATTGTTCAGCAATTTCTAATGCTTCTTTCCAGTCGCTGTTTTTAAAGGCTCTTATAAGTTGTGATTGCGTTCTAAGGTTAGCTGGAAGAGTTTCTGAGTGCGATATTTCATCAAGTATTTTGAGTTGTTCAGGTGTGAATTGGCCTTTATTATTCTGGAGCTCAGAAAGCATTTCCTTAGTTTCAGCAACTTCGTCAGCGTATTTTGCAAGAAACTCTTCACTTGCTTTAAGTGAAGTTCTCATTTTTTCTTGTAGAGTAATGAATTCTAACTCGCCTCTTTTTTCGAGTTGTATGAGAGTGTTTTTTCCTCGTTCTTCAATCTCGTGAAGCGTTGTTTGATACTTGTGTTCGAATTCATCAAATAAGCGTTCATATTCAGAGTTAACTTTATTTTCGAACTCTTCTAATGCACTCGTATTCGCTTGTTCGATTTTTTCAGCCTGCTCTTGAGCCTGTTTTGAGAATTGTTCATGAACTGAATTCATTTCGTCAGCATAAAATATTTTCATTTTTTCAGATTCAACCTTTGCTTTTTCAAATAAATTGAAAAAGGCAAAAGCAGCACCGGCAGCGAATAGCGTAATAACAAATGTTACTAATGAAATTAGTTGGTCAAAACTTTTTTTATTCAACCTTTGTAGCTTGTTGTTGTTTTCAATATCTTTTTCAAGGCGTTCAAAGCGAGCTTTGAGTTTGCGTAACTGCTCTGCTTTAAAATCGTTTGTCCGTTGTTGGTGGTAGGTAGACTCTTCGTTTTTAGAGGAGGTGACGGAAGAAGCTTGAGCAGGGGGACTACCAATAGAGATAATGATTGGTGGCTGTGACGGTTGCTGGATTTTAATTTGTTGTGCTCCATTATTCGCAAATGCAAATGAGGTGGAGAGAACAAAGAATACTAGAAGTATGAGAAAACAACGTCGCATATGTGATCACCTGATATTATTTGAAATTTGACGAGTGAGATTAAATGGAACGTGCTGAAACGTCAATAAACGTAAACTTGTATTAAAAATTCCCCCAACATCATGATGAGGTTGTTTTTTGTCGTTCACTAACGAGATATTTTTTTATGTGTTACTTGGTGCCACCTCAAAACAGGTGGCGTTTTTTATGCGCGGGCAGGTTTGCGTAGATTGTAGTGGGATAGTTGTAAGGAGGGAGGAGAACATAATGAGAGTTTGTTTGAGGTGCTAGAACCTCTGGTAGTCTCCTCCCGCCCTCAACAGATAGAAGCGTATGTTGAGGGTGTACTAATATGGTGAAAATTAATGTTACATTAACGTTACGAAAACATTACATTTTGAACTTCAACATGTTGGCATTATTATATTAAATAGCGATGCTGCTTTGTTTTGAAGTGACACCGCTTTGATATTGGCCGGTGAATACAAAAAGGGAGGAAACTGGAATTGATTTTTTTAAGGCATAGAAAATCATTCCAGCTTCCTCCCTTTCTATTGGGTGTGCTTCAGTAGGCACAGGGAGCCAAGTATTGGTTGGGAAGTGATGATGGCGTATGAAGCCACTTCGTTAAACTTGGAGCGTGATGTTGACCAGTACCTGTTAAAAGAGTCAATGCTTTTTAAAAAAAGTTAATAGTAACCCACTGTTATTATGTATTGTGGTTTGTTTCGATAGGGATAGCGGCGCTGCAATGTATGTAGTTATGTGGGCATAAAATGGCGGTGAGTTAATTGGAAAAGGAGAGAGCAGAATAGGCTCGGGGGGGGATATGGCTATCCTAACTCTCTCCCTTTCCCTTTGGAAACGTGATGAGCCACAAGAAACGGCGTGTTAATGTGTGTGGTCTGTGGCTTAAAGAAGATTTGTGTTTCGAGATGAGTATCTCGGGTGAACTAATAAAAAAATGAAGGAGAGTGACTCAAGGGGGTGTTGAGGCGTATTAACATTCCCGCACTCCCCTTCAAGGAAAAGGGTCGATGAACAGGAAGTTGAGTACTCGATAACTGATTAGAGGTGTGACTGTCGTGTTACATCAATGTTACGATTATATGACAGGTGGAATACGTATTGGATAACCTGTTAGAAAAAAGATGTTTTGACATTTAGGTGCAATCAGGTGGTGCATGGGATTGTGAGTTCTTGTAACGAGAGAATTGTAAGGGTCTTTTTAGGGACGCCTAAAGCCTCTTTGTCCCTCCGTCCTCCCATTTTCAGGGTATAGCTATCAAATAAGGTTGCTGGTTAATAATAAGCATTTGCTTGTTTTTGAGAGAAGAGGGTGTTATTTGAATAGTTATAGATGGCTTGCTTTATGTGCAAGCTGATAGAGAGTGCTTTGTTGCGAGGCGGTTGGGAGCTGGCAGCAAGGGGGCACTTGGAATTGGTTCGCGCAGATGGTTCTAAGAGTTGTCACCAGTGTCGCGCACCAAAGCATAGTGACTGAAGGGGGCGGCGATGATGTTGGGGGAGTTTTAATTTGCGGTTTTGTCTATTCGTTCGAAAGCATTGGTGCGAGTAGAAGGAGTCGAATCCCTAAAGCCGAAGAAGCATGTTAGAACGTAACTACTCTATTTCGTCCTTCGTTCTTAGCACGGTACAGGGCTTGATCTGCTCTGTTTAAAAAAGCTTCAAGGTCTTCATTGACCTTGTAACATGCAACCCCCACGCTGACTGTAAATGAGATTTGCTTGTTCTCGTAGAATGTTGAAGTAGATTTTATTTTACCACATATGCGTTTAGCAGTAACCAATGCATCTTTACTGTATGTATGAGGAAGGATGGCAATAAATTCTTCACCACCCATTCTGCCAAACAAGTCACTGTCTCTGAGTTGGGATTGGCAAGTCTGTGAAAAGGTGATGAGAGCTTGATCTCCGGCACTGTGACCGTATCGATCGTTGATTTTTTTAAAATGATCGATATCCAGTGAAAGAATAGATAACGGAAGGTCATAGCTGTTACTTCGTTCTATTTCTTCAGTCAGCTTTTCTAATATGTGCCTACGATTAGCAACCCCAGTGAGCACGTCGGTTTGACTAAGCTTTTCGACAAGATGAAACGTGTCGTTTAACTCGGCATGTTGTTTCAGCAATTCCCTTTGCATCTTAGCCAGTTCACTGTTGACTTCCATATACTCGTTGAGCAAATCTTCTTTTTCCATTTCAATGAGGGCTTTTTTCATCGAAGCTCTTTTTTGGGCTTGCCGAAGCATGGAGTCTTGCTCGTTAATTACCTTCATAAGGTCTTGATACACTTCGAATAAAAAAAATTCTTTGCTTACAAGGGCAACGACAAATATCGAGTCATCCTTTAGAGCGCCGAAAAGAGAGAATATGTAGGTCTTATTCGGGGTTATTAATGGAAGTGATTCACAAAAACTGACTCCAGCGGATTTAACTTCTTCGATGAAAGCTTCATAGCGGCTAATTGAAGATGAGGGCATTATCGACTCAATGGCTGGAAGTCCAGACTCCGCATTGAAGAAGTTCACACCATCAGAAATGATGGCCTTTATTTCTCCGTCATTGTTACATGTAAAACGAATTGTCTTGTCGCTTAGAGGCATAAAAATCTCCTAAGATGTAACAAGAATGGTAGCCTGTTCTATTGTTTCCTGTGCATTTGTTCCTACTGCGTCGGCGCCGACAATCTGAGCGAGTTTAGGATTAATCGAAAACGGAAGCCCGCCGACGATGATGTTGGGGCAATCACTAGCCAGTTGGGCACGTAATGTTTTTATGAGATCTCTAGCATGTGGAACGCCTACCTGCATCGTTACTGATAGACAAACAATATCAGGTCGTTTTTCTTTGATCGCCTTGATGAAACTTTTGTCTGAGCTTGTTGCGCCCATGAAGTAAGTGTTCCAGCCTTCGTATTCAAAAAAGTCGCACACCATACGCAGACCTAATTCATGGAGTTCGCTTCCCAAGCTGCTACCAAGCATCACCTTCCCACCCCTTTTTTCAGTTATTGCGTGTGGAAATAAATGAGCCATTGCCAGTTGGGTGGAAGCTGTAATGTAGTGCCCGGTAGCAATATCAATCTTGCCGGTTTGCCATAGTCGTCCAACCTCATACATTGCTGGTTGCAATACATCTAAATAGACTTCCTTCAGCGGAAGTCCTGATTTAACGTGCTCCAAGATGGTTGTAATGGCTTCTTTTCGTTGGCCTTCCAGAAGTAATGTCAGGTAGTTGTGGGCTAAGAGTCTCGTGCCTGAGGGGGGATTTTTATCTTCAAGAATTCCATTCAGCGTTCCTACTTCTTCATAAAACGAGGGAGTATTCTTACTCACTCTGACAAGCTCCAATATGTTATTTTGAAACCAGTCGTAAATGTTTCTAACTTGCCTGAACTGGTCTTCAGGGAGGTGTTTTTGCACAACTTTGACAGCTTCCGGAATCATCGTTTGCCAATAGGCTGGAACAAATCCCTTACTGATGTAACTCCTTAACGCCCAGATGATGGTTTCGATAAATGTAACAGGATCATAGAGCGATATGAGTGAGTTGAAGTAGGCGAAAAATTTGTCATGATTGGTCACCATTAGAGGAATATTGTTCTTTCCTATCAGCTCTTCAAGATTAGTTTTATTAATCATGCGCGAGTTCAAGTCGTTCGCCATAACCTCTGCCAGTCCTTCGAGAGACTGTGCAATTAATGGCGAAGACTGAATGATGTTGTCAGCTGATTTGATTAAAGATTCACGTGACATTTGGTCCTCTGAATGAAATTAATGTGCCTTCTAAAACTTTGATTCACGACTAATATACGTTATGCCGTGAAAGCAGGTAATGAGAAAAACAAAAGAGGTCGTTCTTTTGAATAAATTCTTTTGTTTTTAGCTATATAGAAGAGTTTTTATCTATTTTGATGGGATGAAAGAGCGGGTTAAAGAGTAGAAAGTAGAATGGAAATAAAAAGCCCTCTGCCAGATGGTAGGGGGCTTTTTTTTGATGAGAACTGATTTCTAGTTATAACAATCCTAGCATGTTAGCGTTCTTTGAATGTGTTACTTACAAAGTTGATATTAGCGGGTTCATAGTGAATGCTCAAAAATATGTAGTGCAAGCTCTAAAGGATATAATAAAATGTACGATAAGAATGGTGAATCGATTCTTTGTCTCATAAACAGAGGGGGGCTTCGTGAAACAGACACAGAAAATTCCAACTGGTATGCTTCCAAACATGGACGAACTGCGTGACGCAGCCGCAATGCTTCAAAAAATTCGCAGAGACACTTCCACTGTAGAAAACAGCCTTGCACTGGACGACATTGCAGACAAACTCATTCAACTTGCCAATACAGTAGAGCGGAGGATGGTAGCAAACGTTAATCATTAGAGTAAATATATCACGTAATGTATTTCTGCAACAGTGTTCGTTCTTTTCGCTTTATGCATGAAGAATTCAACGACAAGCGTCGTAATATTTTTTCATCCTCCAACCTATGAAAAAGGTAGTAGAAGAATACGCCGTCTACTGCGATCGAACGGAAGAACGGATAATCGAATAGAAATAGACTGATAATAAGATGCCCCCTGCCAGATGGTAGGGGGCTTTTTTGGTTTGTAACAGTGTGTGGTTTTGAGAAGGCAGAAATGTGTAATGTACTAAAATGACAATGTATTACTTTGAAGAAGAAAAAGGGACGAAGAATAGTTGCTATATGATTCTTAAAGTAATCAGTGGGATGAGCCAGTTTATTATTAAGTGCCACATGTAAGCGACTGTATACTTACGGGCATTAGGCTAAGTCTTTATTCTGAACCAGACAGGCGATGGGAGTAGGAGAATAAAAGGTCAGTGCAAAGATAACTGGAGAATGGTTATGGAATCATGGCAGGTGGAGACTGCGCTGATACTGATGGTGGTGCTGGTGATTTTAGCGGTATTAGCCTTCATGGTCGTACGTGCGATTATTTACGCCCTATATTATGATCAAAAGTTGAAGAAATGCCTCGTAAGATCAGCAACTCCAAAGGATAATGCAATGTTGGCGTTGTGGGCAGGGTTACTTATGACTCAGCACACGGCGGTTGCGCATATGGTATCCATCTCACGAGAAGAGTTTTCAAAGGTTACTGAAGAAGCTGCCAAGGTATATTTACGACTTGCCGGTGATCTGTGTTTGGATGAAACGTATAAGGCTTTGAAATATACAGGCGACGAGGCGTTAAATGATAGTATGCAATACTTATCAAACGCTAGTTGGCCAGATAAGTTTTTAGATTCAGGTGTGATGATGGTGGAAGAACTATTCCATGCATACGTTGATGATAGGTTTTACACCACAATGGAAAACTTGCTCGACAATTCGTTTGATAAACCAAGAGAGAGGGGAAGGGATTACAAAAATGAGCTGAAGAATTGTCTTGTAGAATGGTCAAGCCCGAGGGATAAGGCAATGCTATCCCTGTGGTTGGGGTTACGTATGACAGAGCACGTGGCTGTTGCGTCTACGGTAAACATTTCCCGAGAGGAAATTTCACAGATTATCCAAGAGGCTGGAAAGGTATATTTACATCTTACTTGTGAGATGTGTTTGGCTGAAGCAGTTAACGTTCTTAAATTTGAAGGTAATGAAGCATTTAATGACAGTTTTCAATATCTGGAAGAAGTCAGCCAGCAAGAATTTTTGTCAGATCCAGGTATTCGGAATGCATTAGAATTATTCAGTTCATACCGTTCTAAGATAAATGATCTACTTAGAGAGAAAGCTAAGAGTGAGAAGTAAGGGGATAGAAGGATGCGCTGCCCACTCCAGTGGAATGGAGAACGGAGTAAAGAATAGAAAGACAAGCTTAATAGAAATATAAAACCCTCTGCCTAGGTTGGGGGGCTTTTTTTGTGCTTTGAATCGTGAGGGGCTATTCTTTGTTGTTATGCATTGTCTTACGTGGTAGGTGGTCCACCTTAGCCAATGCGGCCTTCATCAACTAGTTTAAGGATATTACAATGTACGATTATACCCCAAGTTATCGGGTTTGGATTGAGAGAATGAATTCCTTTATGCGTTCCGAGAAAACGCTTGAAGGTACGTTTGAAGAGCATTCAATCAGCATTTCTCCTGATGAAAAAAAAGATGCATATAATGTTAAAGTTGATGGTTGGCTTGTTGAAACCAGTCGATCCGCTGAAGCTGTGTTGTCTTCTTTGATCAATGCGTATGAAGAAACGATTATTGAGGAAGAAGTTGAAGCAGAAAAGGAAGCGGCAGTAGAGCTGGCGAAAGATAACGCAAAAACTGCAGCGGTAAATGCAGAGAAAAAGCCTGAGGATGTGGCTAAGGCTATTTTAGAAGCTGCAGTAAAGGCTGAAGCTGCTGAGTATGAAGTAGATCCTGAAGAGGTGACAGCTTTAGTTTCTGAGATAATAGAAGAAATTTTGTATGCCTGCGAAGAAGAATAGAAATATTTTTCGTCATGACTGGGGCGTGTAGAATAAACAGCATCCAGAATAAAAATTATTCTTTCGTTCCCGCTTTTCGAGCTTTTGTGCCGTCTTTCGGCAACTGTAAAAGAGATCGGGGAGCCAACCTGTACCAGTATCGGGTTTTATTGACTTGGTACATATGTGTCCCGAGTTTGTGTTGGTTGCCATGTGGTTGCAGGGAACGTTTAAGAAGTTTCAATTGCTGAAAAAAACAAAAGGGTTTTTGAAGAATTTGTGCTCTTCAGAGACCCTTTTGAATTATGATATAGCGGAGAAAGTGGAGAACCCCATTGGATGATCCCGACTTCCAGAAAATAAAAGGTAATCACCTTATCTAACTGAAGAATTACTCGCCCTGAAGATTAATTATCGGAGCAAGATTTTCTTTCACTCTTTTTTCGCGAACTCAAATTAACAGTAGAAAGTGAGCCATGACAAAAAACGCTGGTTGCATACGCTACCGCAAGTGCAAATAGCGCCGCAGCCACCCCGATGCCAGCAGCATAGTAGGCGGGAGCAGCCAGAGCGATACGCATAAACAGTGTAGCAATTACATAGCCGGAGTTTCTGAATACGGCATGAAAGCTAGGCATAAACCGTTGCGTTACAAGTACCAGCAGAATGTCGGCAAAAATAAGAACAGTGTAGAGCGTAATAAAGAAGTCATGCCTTCTGCCATATACAAGAAAATCTAGTGCGTCATAAGCACCTATGGTTATAAAGGCAATAAACAACACTAATGCAATAATTTTTTTGGTCATCACGTAGCGCATACGTTCGATAGGGTCTCTTAAATAACCTTGATAACGCTGCACTCGATAATACATTCCCAAAATTATAAAAATAGCGAGTGCTGCCAGGCCGGAAGCAGCCACATGCAAGAGAGCCTCTGAGTCTAACGTAACAGATATTGGTTCATGCATGAGCGAGAATTCTTTAAAGGAGTTCCTGAGCAAGATAAGTGTCATAATCTCTAGCTGCTTACCCAGAGACTTAGATACTGAGGAAGATAATACAAAAATGAGACTCAGAACTTCCAGAACCAAGAGCATAGAAAAAGCAAGGTTAACCGCATAAAAGTGATTAACTGGTGTCATTGCTGCGAGGTGTTCCGGCAACAAACCTTGACGGTTAAGCTCTATCCCCAAAAGTCCAAGTAAGAAAATGACTATTAATAACTGGGCAACAAAGCGTTCCGTTTTTGGATTTTCCCAAAAATGGTGTAGCAGATCAAACAGGTTCGACGCAGGTTCTAAGCGGCTCATAGTAACTCCTACAAGTAATGACTGCTAGTTGCTGTTTGTTATTCGGACTGTCTCAATCCCTTTATAAACAGCTTTTGTGATTCATCACGCCGTGATACTTCCCATATACGTTCAGAAAGAGCGTACAAATAAATGCTCCAGCAATTTTCGTGAATAGAAAATTGTACAATATGATACCGTTGTCTCATACTCCTTTATTTTCCAACCCTTACTTTGTAATGAACCAATGCGGCGCACTCGTTGCTTCTCGTTTACAAAACAACGAATTGTTGATGACAAGTGGGGGACTGAATTCTCCTTAGTTTCGTAGACACTTTTTGCTTTTGCTCATTACACGCTAAAAAAAGCTCCATAGAACCAAAACAAGTTCTGTGGAGTTTTTCTTTATGTTTAATCTAAATCACATTTAATTCTAACGGGCGCTAATTTTGGACAGTCAGCTTGAGGGGAAGCTTACGTCTCCACCTTGCGTGATGTTCGCCGCGTCTGCATAGATGAAACAGACTTAGCCTTTTCTGCAGGAGTAACCCGTATGCAGACCGTAGAATTCCACATTTTCATACGTTGGGCAGAGGCTATCACGGTACGGAACAGCGCGACGCGGTATCCGGTAGTGAGGATTATTTGTAGGCGACCACAAATTGATGACTTTGTCTTTGGCGGTTCGTGGAATTACAGGCGTGGAGCAACGCGACTGATGGAGGTTGAGGGAAAGCCTTTTACGGGCTTACAGGCACAAGGACCAAAGCGGAACTTCTGGCAATTCCTGCGTTGCGGCGAGATGCTGCTTAACGGACAGCGCGTGAATAGCTTGCAGCTATGGAGTTATGAGATGGTGGTAGCGAGTGAGGTGTGTTTTATTTTTGTTACAATAAGTTGTGTCATGTTTTAGCGGTAGTAACGCAAAAATAATGTGGTGAGCTAGCTGAGTGGGAGGAGGATGCATCGGTTTTTTAAAACAATTGCAAAAAACTCAAGAACACTCCTCCCGATTCTGGGTATTTCCCTACCAATTAGGGAGGCTGACTGATAAATCAGAATGAGTGGCTGGTCAATATTTTATGACAATTTTGTAAAAAACTAAGATGCGATTTTCAATATTGATGCTGTGAAGAGCGATGCGTGGATGATTGATTGCATCGTCAAAGGTAGTACGTGGCGTGAGTTGAGTCTAATACTAAATGGTTGGCGCTTAGTCTGTTGCAAAAGCAACATTACGGTCAAATGGATGTTACAATGTTATATAACATTCTGTAACAATTATATAAGGCTGTATTGTGTAGACAGTGTTGCTGCATTGGAAGAGAGAGAAAGGGGGGCGGCATCAGAGATTTTTAGGCGTAAAAAAATGCTCCAGAACCTTCCCCCCAGATTCTGGGTATACCCTGCTAGCAGGGCGAGTTGCTTTTAGTAAGTAACTTCTTACTAAGTCAAGATATCATTATTTTTTTGAACAGGGTTCAAAGCTTTCTATTTATGGAGGAGCTAATAAATAAGGTAGTGTGAATAGGTTGTTAGAGTGTTGTTGCTTGTTAAAAAAGAGCTATACGTTTTTTGTTATCGATATTGAGGACTGAGGTGGGCAAGTGACACAAAGAGGAACGTTAAAGAAGAAGTCTTTAAGGTTCTCTTTTAAGGAGAATATAATATTGAGAGCGTTACTCTCATGTGATGAATTTTAATCTATTACGATGGACGTAATAGATAGTGCGTGAACTTATAAAGAGAATAATTTCACGAATCTTTTCGGAACGAACAGCGGGACTGCATCTTGATCGGTATGCGCGTAACCTGCTTACACCTATGCGGGCATGAGATGGTGGTGAGGCTAGAGTAGGGGGAAGAGGGCGTAATGAGAGTTTATGAGGTGCAGAGCATCCTTGACGGCCCTCTTCCCACCCCCAACGTATCGAAGCGTGTAATGTGTGTATACAATATGGGGCTGTGTAACGTTACGTTAAGGTGACATTAATGTTACGGGAAGATTACATAGTGTTTATAAATTGTTATGATAATTATATTAAATGGTGGCAGTTTCTTTTTTAAGAGCGGTACTGTCTATGGCTGTTTGTGAATCAAAAAAGAGGGCGTAAGAATTTGTGGAGAAAATTCTTTACGCCCTCTTTCTTAAAGGAGAATGCAAAATGGAGTATGCGAGTAATATATCAGAAGTCTTAATATACTGCTATGAATGGAGTAAATAGTGCGAGAACTTATAAAGAAAATAGAGCTGTTAACTTTTCAACGCTGTTACATGCGTACCGCATTATAGCGGAGAGTTGTCGAGCTAATATTCAAGCGCAGTCAGAATTGAGTCGGTGAGTTTTCCGAATTCAGGCATGGCGCGACTGCGCGGACGATCCATATCCACTGTCAGCACGTCACGGATTTTTCCCGGACGATGGGACATGATGATGATTCTGTCAGCCAGATAGACGGCCTCATCAACGCTATGGGTGACGAAAAGGATTGTTTTGTGTGTCATCTCCCATATACGTAGGAGCTCACGCTGTAGAAGAATGCGGGTATGGGCATCAAGAGCTCCGAAAGGCTCATCCATGAGAAGAACATCAGGGTCATTGGCAAGGGCGCGCGCAATGGCCACGCGCTGGCGCATGCCCCCCGAAAGTTCGTGCGGGTATGCTTCTGCAAACTCCGACATACCGACGATCTTAAGGTATTCTTTTGCCTGTTCCCGTCTTCTCTCTCGTGGAATACCTGCGAATTCCAGTCCTGCTGCAGTATTGTCCAAAACGGACAGCCAAGGGAAGAGTGAGTATTCCTGAAAGACCATGCCAATCCGTTTGCCGGGTTTGGTTACAGGCGTTCCCCTGTAGCGCACGTTACCGGCGCTTGCCTCTTCAAGACCTGCGATGATTCGTAACATGGTGGACTTACCGCACCCGGAAGGTCCCACAATGCAGACAAATTCATTGCTTGAAACGTTCAAGTTAACGTTATCCACGGCTATGAGCTGTTCGCCTCGCTCTGTTGTGAACTCTTTGCTCAGCCTTTCGACATGGAGAATGTTGTCGTTTGTTTCTTGCATGCTACTTAACCTGCCTGCGCCATGAATATTTTTTCCTCTCAAATTCTCTGAACATGAGATCCATGAGGGCGCCGACAACGCCGATTGAAATCATACCTGCAATGACAATGTCAGTGGAAGCCAGTGTGTAGGCGTGGGTAATGAGATAGCCTACGCCTGAAAGCGACCCCGGCAGCATTTCCGCGGAAACAAGGCACATCCAGGCGATACCCAGACCGATGCGCATACCGGTGATGATGGATGGCATGGCGGCAGGGATGAGTACTTTGGCGAATACCTGTCTTTCGCTGGCACCAAGCACGCGGGCAGAATCGATCAGAGTCTTGTTCACGCCAGTCACACCGTGCAGTGTGGCGGTAAGGATTGGGTAAAAGGCTCCGATGAAGATAATAAAGACCATCGAAAATTTTATGTTGTTCAGGTAGATGTACGCTTGGCCTGTCTCGACACCCAACACTGTTGCAAAGCTGGAAACACCAAACCATGCCATCACCAGTGGAACCCATGCCAGAGGGGGAATGGGGCGAAACAGATTGAGGAAATTATTGAAGAGCTTGAAAGCCAGCCCATAATAGCCCATGACCACACCCATAGGAATGGCGATTGCTGCCGCGACAAAATAGCCTATGATCACTCGGACAAGACTAACCAGAACGTTACTGGCTAATGAGCCCATGCTGATGATGTCTGCCAGAGGTTGAGTTAGCAGTTCAAGAACTTGTTCAACCGTTGGTAATATTACCTGATTGCTTACTTGTGCCGCCACCATCATCCAAAGTGCGACAAACAATGCCGGTGTGATGAGCGGTATTGCTTGGGGCATGACGCGTAACGTGCTCCGTTGCATGGTGCTGTCTCCTTCAAAGACAAGCGGCGACTCCCGAAGGTGCCGCCGCTTATTATGTTAGCAGGCAATTAACTCTCGTTCTGAGTCTTTTTGATGAATGTGAAGTCAAACAGTGTTGGGGTGGCGGCCTTCAGGTCTGCGGTTTTAAGAGACCCTTTGAGCTTGTTCATGCTTTGCAGCATGTTCAGGAACATTCCTTCGCCTTTAAGCCACTTTTCTGTAGGAGTGGTAGTGTAAACAATCGTTGATTTCTCAACGGCTTTTACAGGAACGCCAATCCAGTTGCCGGAAATCTTCGCAGTTTCGGTTTTGTTTTCATTTGCCCATTTGCAGGCAAATGCTAACAAGTCAGTGATGCCCTGTACTGCTTCAGGATTAGAAGCAATAACCTTGTTGCTGGCTCCCATAACACAACACGGGAAATCTTCCCATTGACCTGCTGGAGGAAGTTCTCGGGAATTCAGACCAATATGGCCGACGTGTTTGTGCTCTGCCACTACAGGGTGTGGAGCAGGTCCCACCCAACAGTCAACCTGTTTGCTTACAAGAGCAGGAATGAGGTTTGAAGTAGATTTCAGGTCAACAAGAAGAATGTCTGCGTCTGCGTCGTTGGCGTTTTGGGAGATTTTGTAACCTACATTGTGAAGAGCTCCTTCAAAAGCGATACGTGGAGCACTTGTAGGTGAATGGTAGCCGATTTTAAGAGGCTTATTTGATTTTTCAATGAGTGCTTTTACATCGCTCCAGCCTTGGATGGTGCTGCCCTGTGGAAATACCATGCTCATGCCGTCGACATGCAATGGGCAAAGAATCTTCATCTTAGTGCCCTTATCGATGCCGCTCATGAAAGCAGTACTTGAAGCGAGTCCAAGATCAAGACGCTCCTGAGCAAAGAGGGTGGTTGTTTCGGAACCGCTTTTGGAGACGATCAAGTTGATAACGGCAAGAGATTTTCCGTCCTTGGAAAGCAGTTCGTATTTTTGTTTCGAAACCATTTCCTTAAAGTAAGCGCCGGATTCTTTGAAGGCTTCTCCTTTCATGGCTGCTACCATCAAAGGGGTATGGTGAGTAGTGAATATGTAGCCCATGTAGAGGCGAGGTGTTTTCTTGTTCGCCGCGATTGCGCCGCTAGCACAGAAAACAACAGATAAGCAAAGCACCGTCGCTAACAGAACAAGCTTTTTTCCACGTTTTAAAAATTTTTTGCCAAGCATGATCTTTCTCCGAATGTTAGAGTTATAGGTCGATTAATTCCAAGTAAGCTTCAATACGAGTGCGCAATTGCTCCACATCCGAATCTGAATAATCTGTCTCTAAATGTAACGATGGAACGCCTAGAGCTTCCTCCACCCACTTCTGAACAGAATAGGCCTCGGTATTGTATGTATGGCATCCGAGCCATGTGAGATCTATCACGCCATGAACTCCGAACTCTTTTCCCAGTTCGCCAAGACTTTTCTTTCGGCCCGAATTAGGGGACATGCATGAACAAGGGATGCGAAGATAGCGTTCAGCCAAGGCTTCATATGGTGTAGCTTCTTCGTCTGCGAGCAGCTCGAGACCTTTAACACCGGTGCAATTTTCCATACATACGACACGGGCACCCAGTTCTTCGGCAATGCGAATGACCTTTTCTGAGCCTTTGCCAACAGGAACACCTGTGAGCATCAAGCGGGGACCGGACTGTGGTTTTAAGTTGGGTTGCGCTAGATAAGCGCGCAACTCCTGCTCAAGGTTATCCAGTTGGTCTAGATATCCCTCAATATCCACCACAAAGCCTTTACTTTCCTGTACGGCTAAAAGGTCACTTCCCCGAAGAGGTGAACGCTCATCTGCGGCCAGATGCATCACACTAGCCAGCTTGGTTCGCATCTGGTTGTGCAGTTTGATTTGACGTTGAAGTTCCTTGCTTTTGATGGGCTGTGCCCCATGCGTAACCAGAAAAGCTTCCAGATCATGCAGGGAGTCAACCCAATAACGGTGTACCGCTTCTCCTTTCTGCGTGTGAGGCAGCTGCATTACGTGCAGGGGCTTCAATCTCCCCATGAGCTCGTACATCTTTTTTTTCCCGTCGCAGGTGGACTCGGCGGCGAGAACATCAGAGAGGCTGAAAAAGGGACATTTGTCTGTGATTGCGTATCCATAGCTGGACTTGATGAGAGGGCAGAGGCTGGAAGGCAGGTCATTTTCTGCTGCCTGTATAGGATCGTGTCGTTTGCCGCAGAGTCCTACTGGCACAGCACCTGTGGCGCGAATAAGTTCGCTTGGCGCATAAATGCAGTATACTCCAACAACCAGTCCGCCACGCTCCCGAAAATTATCCAGCTCGACAATGCTGTGTTCGGGGATAGATTTAAAATGCTCTATACATGTTAATAATTTTTCAGTTGTAGACATTCTTCTTCTTTTTGCTTTTGCTGATAAGATTTGGGGACATGATAAATTGAAAAATTATTGAACATATACAATGGGATAAATCAAATACATAGATTCAATAGAAGATGCTGAATCGTATTACGCATTTCTATCCATAGTTATTTGTAATGTAAGGTGATTTAGACGGTGTTGGGCATGTGAGCGTTCAGTATATGCATGTGACGAAGCCTCTCTTGTAACGGGAATGGGCTATCTATGCGCATCTACAGCAGGAAGACGGTGGCATTACCTGACGGTATTTCCTTCCCGCCTATTGCATGACAGAAGGGGAAGGCCTTATCCTTGTGTCCTCACATGGTTTATGCCTAACTTGCTTAATAACAAAAAAAGGGCTGTCCTACATAGGTAGAACAGCCCAAGCTTATTTTAGGTAAGGGAGGTTAGCTGAACGCCGGAGGCAGGTGCCCCCAGAAACATACGATAGCAGTTATCGAGCAGCTTCTTCTTTGAGTTCGTAGATAATCTCTTGAAGATTTCGTGCTTCGTCGTGCAGTGCGGATACGCTTTGCTCGGCATTGCCAGCCATGGAGCGGGATTCATTAGCAATGGCGTTTATTTCTTCAATTGATTTGGTGATCTCTTCGGACGCTGCAGACTGTTCTTCTGCAGCCGTTGCAATGGATTGTACCTGCGCTGCGGCGGCATCAGCCATCTCAACAATGGACTCAAGCATTTCGCCTGAAACTTGTGAGCGCTGTGCTGTGGATTGCATTGCTTCAGCAGATTCTTCCATGCCCTTAATGTTTTTTTGTGCAAGCTGTTGAATTGTGCTGATGCTGTTGCCTACTTCGCTTGTGGCGCCCATGGTTTTTTCTGCAAGTTTGCGAACCTCATCTGCTACTACGGCAAAGCCGCGTCCTGCATCACCAGCGCGTGCTGCTTCGATTGCCGCGTTCAGAGCGAGCAGGTTAGTCTGGTCTGCAATATCGTTGATTATGGTCATTACTTGGCCGATTGCGTCAGACTCTCTTCCAAGCAGGTTCATGTTTTCTTGCAGGATAGTTGTAATGCTGCGTAACTCATTAATGGAGTTGATGGTGTCGATTACAACAGTCTGACCTTCAGCAGCCTGACGTCGAGAACGCTCAGTACGCTCCGCAGCATCACTTGCGTTGCGAGCAACTTCTAGCACGGTTGCGTTCATTTCTTCCATGGCAGTTGCTGTTTCGCTGATGCGAGTGAGCTGGATTTCAGAGCCTTTTTCCAGCTGGCGGCTTGTTGATGCTAAATCGGATGAGCTGGCATTAATACTGGTTACCAGTCCAGTAAGGCGTTCTGCCGCAGTGTTGATGCCTTCGCTGGTTGCAACCGCGGCCTGCTGCATTGCTTCTTCTGCTCTTGCTGCTGCCTCACGGGCAATGGCTGCTTGGTGTTGTGCTTCTTTTTCTTTCGCTTCCATGTCTTCAACATTTTCTCGTAATGTTTCAGCCATGACAGAAAGGGATGCTTGAAGGGCTGCGATTTCATCGTTTCCTTCAACCTCAATCGTAACATTAAGATTTCCGTCTGCGATTTGTTGTGCGACCTTGTTCGCCTGTTGAACAGGGGTAACGATAGAACGAACAAGGAAAAGACAGAATGGCGCAAGTCCGAAGAGGAGAACTACACCGATGATGGAAAGCTGTATCAGCATGTGTTCTTTCATGCTGCTATCTAACTCCGCTCTAAGCGCCTGTCCGTCTCTTTCAATATTATCGATGTAAACGCCTGTTCCTACCCAGCATTGTGTTCCTGGAATCATTTCTGCGTAGGCAAGTTTAGGCTGATCACCTTGTCCGGGTTTATTAAAAACGTATTGTACAAATGCGCCACCGGAAGCTGCGGCATCTTGTAAGTCACGAACGTAGTAGACACCATTTTTGTCTTTAGTCTGCCCTAACTCTTTGCCAATAAGACTTTTTTTAGTTGGAAGAGCAACGTTTCTGGTGCCTTCATAGGCAAAGAAATATCCTGATCTATCTTTTTTGAAACGAGCTTTTTCGACCGAGTTTTGAATAATACGGTACTGGGTTTCTTTGTCTTTGATTCCAGTAAGCTGAGAGCTTATGGCGAGTGCTAAGGAGTGGGTTGCGACTTTGAGTGTTTCTTTTTCTCCATTGAGCATGATTGCTTGTAAGTGGAGAACTGCATCGTCATTTGACTGCATTGTTGAGCGTGCATTGAAAAGGAGAATTCCTAAAATGAAAAGTAAGAAAACTGTTAATAGTAGAAATACACGAACTCTAATCGTTATTTTTCTAAACATGTAACCCCCTTGAGTGATAAGTCTACGAGTTTGGTCTAAAATGCTTATCGGCAAGAGTGGTGCAGTATTAATTTTTTTCTGAAAAAATGTAAGAAAAACAGCATGTTGTCGTGCTGTTTGAGTGTATAACCACTTGTTATGTTTAGTGAATTTGCTAAATGGCTTATGTTTTCTTGTTCATCAGAAATTGTAAGCTTCCCTTAAAAAGACACACATCAAAAATAGAGTTTTTTGGCATAACGCAGTCAGGATACATCTACACTGAAACTAAGATTAGTGTGATTTTGATGGAAGGCGAAGCAAGCAGCAAAGGCAAAGACAATTGCTGTTTCCATGGAATATCAGGTGCGACCTACTACAAGTGGAAATCGAAGTATGGAGGTATGCAATCTTCAGATTTGAGACGGATGGAATATATGGAACATGAACTAAAAAAATGATCCTGCCACAATGTTGTGCGCAGGATCATCTTGTTGGTTCAAACTATAGTGTATGTGACTCGTAAGTGGAAGGTGGCTGAGCGGACTCTTGACCTTCGCCAGCTTGCTCATTCCACCCCTTTTTAAAGTCTCTGACACCTTCTTTGACATCTTTTTTAGCCTTGTTCAGTCCGGACTTAATGGCTTCTCCAGCATCTTTCGCTGCTTCCGTGCCTTCATCCATCATGTTGCGCATTGATTTCCCCAAATTCTCCCAGGTACTCTTTTCTTCAGCGTAGGCTTGTTGGACCATGGAAAAAATTGCTGTGTTATGCGAGTCTGTTGGAACGCTCGGGAGCGTTACGGAAAAGCAAAGAAAAAGAATAAATAAAAAGAATAACTTCTTCATAGTACCCTCATTAATTAGCAGTGAAACGTAATAGGCACCAGTGTGCAGCTTGTGCCTTTTTTGTAAGTTGTGCAGAAATCGCGCAGAGGACTGGTCCGCGCGCGATTTCTAATGTCTAAACATTTTATTTCTGCCATTCAAGGGACAATTCAGAATTTTCCTTTAACTCCTTCCATGTTTTAACTTCAATCGTCTGTATTTGATTAAAGAAAACAGGTTCGGTCCTGAAATTAGGCAGCGTAAAATATGTTTGGCTCTAATATGTGCGCACAGGAGCTTGCTTTGTAGAAGTGTGAACTGTCTCGGTCGCAATTTCGCAGGGCGCACTTGATCGCACTTTCGAAGCTCCCGACTTTTTTATTTGGTAAAGCCTAATTCGAAGAACTAGGAGAAGGAGATTTCTTATGATTCAGGCTCAAGCATGCCAGTCTAAGGCTGATATCGTAACTGATTTGTAGGAGATTTCAGCTCTTATGCGAATGTTGCATGGGAATGTAGCAGATTGTTATCAAGACCCTAATGACGGCTGGCGTTCGTTTGAAACGCCGTTCGAGCAGGAACAAAGGTGCTTCCAGCAATTTCTGCGCTGTGCGCTGCATAACGTGCAGCGTGTAATCAGCTTGCAGTAATGTGGTCATGAGATGGTGGTGAGTTGATTAAGAAGGGGGGAGAGCTGGATGTGGATAGGGGATAGTAGGGAGTTCAGCTCTCCACCCTCATTTTCTTTTGAACCGCTATGTTGTTCAAAAGAAGCGAGTAAGGTTTATACGGTGGTAAGGGGTAAGGTTTGGTTAAGAAGGGGGATAAAAGGAAAAAAGGACTTAAAGAATTCTGGGGAGAATCTTTAAGCCCTCTTTCTTAAAGGAGGTTGTAAAATGGAGTATGTGATGAATATATCAACTTCTTTAAGATATTACTACAAATGGAATAAGCATTGAGCGAGCTTATAAAGAGAATAATTCTCCGAACCTTTCAAGAGCTGGCAGCGGGGCTGCATTTAGACTGGTATGCGCGGGTGGTAAAAGTGTGCGATGCGCCGGAGAATGGCGGCATAAGTGAGCGATTCAGACCGCGGTATGCTGTAGAGGTGGAGATTCTTACACCGGAAGGGAGCGGGACAACGTATTCCCTGTTTACGAGGCTGTGCCGTTGCCTGTTCCGGTAGGTGTGGGCATGGAGTCCGGCATGGTTGTGTATAGCAGGCGGGCGCGCAAATATAGCAGCCGTGGATAGTCTAAAAATGATCACCGCGCGTGATCTGCGCTGTGTAGTGGCAGACAATAAGTGCGAAGCCGTGGGCAAAGACCATCAAAACAAGTGAAGGGCAGCCGTACAGCCAACATTAAAGGTTCACACAAGAACACAGTCGGCGGCAATGGCCACTCAGCAGATTAACGGCAACGCAACCCAGACCGTAGAAGGCTCGCTAACCGCAACCTCAAAATCCACCACAACCCACACCGCAGGCACCCTGTTCACAATCTCCGTACCAAGATAAAAATAGGCTCAACCTCTGGTAGCAGCGGCAGTGGCGGTGTCTCTCTATTGGATGAAATGCTGACTGTCTGGAAGGAAGTACGCGACGCTTTAATAGTGCTTTCAAACTATACACATCCAGTCTCCGGATCTGCCAAAAGTGCACCGCATCAAAGCGGAACGATAGCAGGGCATGGGGGAGAGGGTGGGGAATGTAGAGGAAGAGTTGATGGGATTAGGGGGTAGGATAAAGAAAAAGCCAAGCTTAGGGCTTGGCTTTTTTTATTACTTTATGCAGTTGGTTGAATTGTTGGTGTGCCGCAAGATAGCTTGCAAGACGAGTTAGAGGCCTCTGCGGAGACAGATCGCCCTTGGTCTAGCATTTTATTTAACAGGAGATATGAGCCATAAGCGAAGCCTGCCTTTAACCCTTTCTCTAACAAGAGGTTAGCAAGCTCCAAGATAAACTTTTGTGTACCAGACATTTCAGTGTTGGTGGTGTCAGACATATTCTCTCCAAAGGTAAGGGTTGTTCTTCAACGGTTGAGGAGCAAATAGATGCTTTTGCCGTAACCTTAGTAAGATAATTTTAGGAAAAAAAAGGCAATTACCGATGTGTGTAATTACCTTTTTGAACTCTTTGAGCCCTGGGGTTTTCCCAAATTATGGCTTCGCTTTTTGCGAATAGAAAAAGCTTTTAGGTTAGTTTTTCCTAGTTGTAAAGATATGATTTGATAGATAATAATTAATTATTGAGAGTTGAACTTAAGTTGTAGTGTAGGCAAAAACCGGAAAGGCGTTAGGTTGTCTTATAAAGAATTTGCTTCGAGGATTTTATCTATTCGTTCTTGAAGGGTCTCAATCTTAGTTTTGACAATAGAGTTACGCCTGAGGCTCATCCATTGCCAGCATTTTTCTATTTCTTTTCTGTATTCATTTCGTTGTTGTTCAACTTCGTCAAGCCACGATTTACCATTGATAAAAGTACCTTCTACATCTTCATTTTTTGGAAGATTAATTAGCTCGTTAGTATAATGAACATATTCATTGGCATAATATTTAATGTTTCTAACAAGTATTGGGATTTCACAGCAGATATTATAAGCATCGGTGTCGAGATGTATTTTATAACGAAACCGTTTGAATGAAATGTTGTCAATGAACTCAATATTATTTGCTAACCTGTTCTTAAGATTAACACTTACCTTTTCTGCGTGCCCCAAACTTGAAGTTGAAGGTGTTTCGCATTGCTGTAGTTGTTGAGTTGAGTCTTTAATAACAGCAAGCGCCTTATAAGCTTCGTCGGCGAAATTTATTGCTGTCTCAATGCGCTGTTTGTTTTTGTATTCATTTTTCCAACTATTGATCCCAAAAACGGCTATTAATGACAGAATGGAGGTTGCAGTTGCATTTGCCATGCTGAGAAATTGGTCGATGTTATCAGCTAAACGAAAGAGTATGCAGCCAACTGCAATAAAAAGTATTGTAATGATTGTGGTGCCTAAATATTTCTTAATGAACCGTAAAAGCATCCGTTCATTCTCCTTTGTATTTCGGGAGACTACAGGGTAACGCTCAAGGTTTCAAGATTGCCTCAAAGCCTCTTCTGTCATAAGAAGAGGCTTATTTTTTAGGAGGATAGTAAGATGAGGGAAGGGTGGTTTAAAGAAAACGGTGCGACTGTTGTCAGTATGATTTCAGTCTTGCTTTCAGCATTTATTGTTTATTCATCAAATGCGAGCTTAAAAGAGAAGTATGAGGCAGAGCAGAAGATTGAACAGCAAACTGTTGCTGTTGAGTATTATAAGTGGTGGCAGTTGGAGTTTCAGAAGAGTATTGCAGAGTATCTTGCAGCTCTTGATCTATTTCGTGATGCAAATATAAGAATTAAGGTGATTGTTTCTAAAGATGGATACAACCAGCCAGAAATATTAAATGCGTCAAAAGATGTAGACAGTGCTAAACAAAAATTGAGACGTTCTCACTATCAACTAGTTTGTTTATTAGATAATGAAAATGGTTCGCATCGTAATCTTTTGTTTTTCCTTGAAAAAGTTCGTCAGCAGGTTTTAAGAGAGAGCGTGCTTTCAGCGAAAGGTAAAGACTATAAACGCGATCTTGATTTAGAGGCAGAGTATTACCGTCTGATTAACGAAGTTAGAGATGATGCTTTTAATAAGCTTGAATTGATATCAAAATTTAATGAGTCTTTACCTTCCCCCAGTTGACAACCCACCAAACTCATATCCATTTTTCCCCTAGACGCTCTCAAAACCTACCTTTTTTGTTCACACAGGCGGCCATTCCGCTCCCGTAAGAAGTGTTTTTTGTGTCCAATGACCAAGATCCTTTGTCCATAGGATAGGTGCATTTTGCGCTTGGATGCATCTTTACTTACTAATGCCAAATCACGAACTATCCCAAGGAATGCTTCCAAGCATGGACGAGCTGCGCGACGCAGCTGCAACGCTCCAATAGATCCGCAAAGACACTTCTACAACAGAAAGCAGCGTTGCTCTGGACTACATTACAGACAAGCTCATTCAACTCGCGGACCACATAGATAGTGGGGTAGAGCGGAGGGTGGCAGCATGAGTCATGCCTGTAGAACAAACAGATCACGTAAAGAATCTCCACAACATTGCCCGCTCTCTTAACCTCATGCATGAAGAATTCGTCGGAAAGTATCTGGAACTGGTCTTTATTCTAAACAGTATGGAAAACGCCGTAGACGATGCCGCAGCCTACTTTGACGGAATGGAAGAACGGATTACAGGATAGAAAGATAACTTGAATGGAAATAAGAAGCCCCCTGTCTTGGTAGGGGGCTTCATTTGTAGTTCTAGGACGTTGTAGTTTGACTCAGATTTTTCAGGAGAGTAATGTCTGGAAATAACAAGAAAAATCACTTGGAGATTTTATGGATAAATCAAACCCAAAAACACTGTTTCTCGTCGTTGGTGCCGTATTTAGCATTCTTTGTGTGGAGCACTACTCAGAGATAAAGGGGATTTTGGCTGAGTTTTCCATTTTAAAGGACTTAGGAGAAAACTTACCTGTGATCGCAACTCTTGCTTCAGGTTTTGGAGTCTTATGGTATCAACGAAAGCGAGAAGCTGAAGAGAAAGCTAAAAGCACTTTATTAGCTTCAACGTATCGTCTTGGAGCTCAGTTTAGCACGACAGTTAATGTATTCTGCCTTTCAATCGAAAAATGGGTAGGTACTGATTGTGTTACTTTTTCGAAATTTTCTTTACTTAATGGACGGCAGCAAACGGATGTCTCAGAACTAGCAGCGATTGAAGGAATGACTGGCTTATTAACAGAACTGATTCTTGTAGAGGATAGTTTAGGGAATATGCGAGTTCATATGGAAGGAATTAACGAGTTGATTGATGAGGCTAATTCCGCACCGCCAGTGAAGAAGGTTCAATTACGAAATGAGATTATGCTCTCTGTAAAAGATTGTATTGAGATTGTACTTTCTAATTCAAAAGAGTTTAAGGCAGTTGCAGTAAAATTAAATAAGGAATTAAAAAAGCTTAAAAAAGGTGTCGAAATTGATATCGAGAGAACTGATGAGTTAATTGCAAAAGCTGAGGGGGTGAAGAGGGTTTTTGAAAGAATGAAATTAGACCCTCGCCCATCGTCTATTCGTGCATTTTTAGAACGTCTCGACAATAAAGTAGTGTACAAACATTTGAATGGGCTACAACAAGAATTTGGACCAACTGAGTTGCTCAATGGCGGGCTTGAATATTTAGTAAAAATAACCGCAGAGGAATATGGCGAAGACGTTGGTGAAGAATTACGTGTGGCTTTATTAGAGTGGCTTGTTGGTTTTTGGTATACAATTTTGGTGAGAAATACACAGCAGAAAGCAAAAGCATCAGCTGAGTCAGAAGATGAAAAGAAAAGTGCAGAAGCAGCATAAAAACTCCACCCCAGCATAAAAAACACTCCTCCACTCCCGCCTTCGAGCTTTTTTGCAATTGCGAACGGATTAAAGAATAGAAAGTAGATAGCAAATATGAAGCCCCCTGCCTTGGTCAAGCCATTAAGTCAGGTGCCGCAAAAAAGAAGAAGCCCCATGAACAACATGTTCTGGGGCTTTTTTGGGGAGAAATATTTTTTTGATTATCTTCTATTCAATTACAAGGAAGCAGCCTGCTGAGCGCGCTGTTTTTTCATTCTGTTTCGGACAACAGGGATTATGCCGCTGCAAAGAATAACCGTAGCGCCCAGTATGGCTAAGTTGTTAGGTATTTCAGAAAAGATCAGATAGCCCAAGACCATAGAGTACACAATTTTTATGTACTGCACGTTGGTAACAATATTAGCTTCACCAAGACTAAAGGCAGTCATAGAAATCCATTGTCCCAGAGATGCTAACCCGCCAATAAGAAGCAGCAAGAGCAGCTCTTCCATTGTAGGCCACTGCCACACAAACAAGGTCGGTATAAAGGCGAGCAGCCCTACAAACACAGCTTGATACGCCATCAATGACAATACTGGTTCTGTACGTGAAATCCATTTGATACATACGGCAGCAACCGCGGCGCCAAAGGCACCGGCAAGTCCTGTTAGCGTGTAGGTCAGCGTTAGATTGTCAAATGAAGGTTGTACAACAAGTACAACGCCTGTGAATCCTATGGCGATAGTCAATCGCCTGCTCCAGCCGACGTGCTCACCTAGCATTACAGTCGAAAGCACAGCCACAAACAAAATGTTTGTAAAGCTCAGTGCAGTTGCTTCTGCTAAAGGAAGGTGGCTTACCGTAAGGAATGCTAAGCAGTGCCCACTAAATGCTCCGATAACACGAAAAGCATGCTGAACTAGATTCTTTGACTGCCGCAACGTCTTCGCATTGCGACATATTGCCGGAAGCAATAACGCAATAAGAACAATCTGTCTGAAAAATACAATCTGAAACACATGGATACGATCACTGACAATGCGTACCACGATGGCAACACACAAAATCACTGCCGTAGAAACAAGCGCTAAGCACACGCCTTTTTGATTATCTGTCAGGTTTGGCGCAATTCGCTGTAATACTCTCTCAATCAACGGCTCTCTCCCGTAAAAAATTCCTCAATCGTATACAACATTGAGGTCGCGCCGTTGAACTATGAAATGCAGGTACGGTCAACCATTTTATCCTTTTTGATCATGCGTTGTAGAAAATAGATAAGCCCCATGAACAACATGTTCTGGGGCTTTTTGTAAGATAAAATCAAAAGGCAACATTCAGCCAAATGGCTTGCGCCTAGGCAGGGGGCTTATTTGAGAATTATAAGGAGGATCTTATAGCCCATTTTAACCGTTCAAAAAGACTCAGCTTCAGAATGAAAATTACTTCTCCGCTCCCGCTTCCTTGCTTTTTTTTGAAGTATCAAAGTGGGAGCGCATATATTTTCGCATTTCGTTACCGCCGCATATAAAATAAGGGCTTCATCCGATTGGATGAAACCCTTTATTCATGGTGTGTTATGGCGGAGAGAGAGGGATTCGAACCCTCGTTGGACGGTTAAGCCCAAGCACGATTTCGAGTCGTGTGCGTTACGGCCGGACTTCGCTACCTCTCCGTTGAATTTTTTTATGCAATTTTATACGGCATTGCAAGTTGTTAGCGGTAGAAAAGCAAATTGTTACGATGTGCTCTGTGTTTTCTGGCTTTTCTTAGCAGCTTTTATCTCTTTTCTGCGTTTTTTGAAGAAAGCGGAAAGCATGGTGCTGCATTCTTCTTGCAACACTCCGGATTTATGCCAGATTGCATGGTTGTGTAATGGCAGATCAAAGCTGTTGAGCTGTGAATCCAGTGCGCCGGTTTTAAGGTCCGGTGCGCCGTATACTACGCCTCTGATGCGGGCGTGAACCATAGCACCACTGCACATGAGGCAGGGTTCCAGTGTTACTACTAGTACCAAGTCTTCTATACGGTAGTTCTGTAGCTGCTCGCCTGCCTTACGCATGGCCAGAATCTCTGCATGCGCTGTGGGGTCGTTGCTGGTAATGGTTTTATTGTAGTCTTTGGCCACAATGGTTCCATCCGGTGCCACAAGAACAGCGCCTACAGGTACTTCACCAATGGCTTCGGCTTTCTGTGCTTCTTCCATGGCTATGCGCATTAAGTCGTCCCAGCTCTCCCAGCCTTGGGGCAGGGCGGTCAGGGCGTCGTAACAATGCTCTAATTCGCGTCTGGTCGTCATTCGATTTCCTTAGACGTCCGGTGCATATTTTATGATGTAGTCTACCACTTCCTGCGGGGTATCAAGCACAACCATAGCGTCTACTTCTTCCTCTGTAATGTAGCCGGAAGAAACCATCTGCTTGCGTGTCCAGTCCAGCAGACCGTCCCAGAATTCGCTCTTGTACAGAACAATAGGGAACGGCTTGATCTTGTTTGTCTGACGCAGAACAAATGCTTCGGAAAGTTCATCCAAGGTGCCGAACCCACCTGGCATTACTACGTATGCCATGGAGTATTTGATGAACATAAGTTTGCGCACAAAAAAGTACTTGAAATTGCATTCAATATCTATAAATGGATTGGAGCCCTGCTCCATAGGAAGATGGATGCACAGACCGACAGAGGTGCCGTCTGCTTCCTGCGCACCTTTGTTTCCCGCTTCCATAATGCCGGGGCCGCCACCAGTGATAACGCCGAATCCTGACTCAGAAAGGAGTCGTGCAATTTCTTCGGCTTCCTGATACATAGGGTGGTCTGACGGGGTGCGTGATGATCCGAAAATGGATACGCAGTTTGTCAACTCGCTTAAGTTTTCGATTCCATCAACAATCTCAGACATGATGCGGAAGAGTCTCCATGACTCTTTCATAGAGAGAGAATCGATTACATATTGCTTTGCTGTGTTCATTAGTAGCTCCGTAGTAGGTCTGGGGAATAGGCATTCGTCAGACTTGGAAATTGTTTTAGCAACGTGTAGTCTACGTGAATACGCGCAACCGGTTCAGTATCGGTACGCAATTGTTGTTTATAATATGGTATGAAATGAAAAGTAAATACACCCTTCTGGTTAAATTTTAGGGTAGTGTAAGGATATTATATAGTTATGCGCATTATCGCAGGTGAGTATCGCGGTAGGGTACTCAAAACTACAAGTGCACCGGGGTATCGCCCGGCAACGTCTAAAGTGCGTCAGGCTGTTTTTTCTATGCTGGAAGCACGTGGCGTATACTGGCCGGAGTGCCGAATTCTTGATCTTTTTGCAGGCAGTGGCTCTCTTGCATTTGAAGCCTTAAGCCGCGGTGCAGAAGAAGCATGGTTTGTTGAAATGAACAAAACCGCTGCTAAACTGATTAACGAAAACGCGCAGAAAATCGGTATTCCATCCAACCGTTACAGAGTGATGGCGGAAGACTTATTCAAGATCATCTCCCGTCGCGCAGCAGAGCCGTTTGATGTAATTTTTATTGATCCGCCGTACGGCAAAAACTTTTTGACTCCTGCCATGAAAGCGGTGTTGAAAAATGGTTGGCTTGCAGAAGGCGGCATTATTTGTGCCGAGGTAGAAGCGAAGCTGGATCTGCCACCGGAAGCTGATCATCCAGAACTCGAACTCATTGCCAACAAAGCATATGGCCAGACAAGGATTCTGCTATGGACAACAGAGGAGAGCGAGTAGCCGTTTACCCCGGCACATTTGACCCTATGACCATGGGGCATGTGAGTCTTATCAAACGCGGCTGCGAGATTTTTGACCGTGTAATTGTTGCGGTGGCTAACGACACCCCGAAGTCACCACTGTTTTCAATTACAGAGCGCGTGGCAATGGCGGAAGAAGTCTTTAAGGACACTCCGCAGGTGACGGTAGAACCATTCTCCGGTTTGCTTGTGGAATATGCAGAACGCCGCGGTGCGCACGTTATCCTACGCGGTCTGCGAGCTGTTTCTGACTTTGAATACGAGTTCCAGCTTGCATTGATGAACCGTAAGCTCAAAAAGCATATCCAGACTGTCTTTTTAATGACGGATTACCAGTGGCTGTACATCAGCTCAACCATCATTAAAGCAGCAGGTAAGCTCGGCGGCGATATCAAAGGGCTTGTTCCGGATAACGTTTACCGTAAGCTTCGCGAAAAATACGGGTACCCGTACCCGCTGAACTAAATATATGTCTAAAAAAATTCCTATTGTCTGTCTGGTAGGCCCTACGGGAGCAGGTAAGACTGCTGCATCCTTTAACCTATGTCGCACTTTTAACGGCGGCGTGGTTAATTTGGATTCCCGTCAGGTGTACCGCGATTTTCCCATCATTACTGCACAGCCGACAGCAGAAGAACAGCAGATGTGCCCGCACAAGCTCTACGGCTTTTTGAAGACCGAAGACAAGATTGATGCCGGTAAGTTTATGGATATGGCAACAGAAGCCATTCATCAAACCCGTGCTGAAGGATTGCTGCCGGTGCTTGTTGGGGGAACAGGATTCTACCTGAAAGCCTTGCTGGATGGTCTGGCGCAGATTCCGCGAATCGACCAGTCATACACAGACGAGGTGGAAGCGGAAATGGCAGAACGCGGCTCCGCACCGTTGCATGAAGATCTCACCAAGATTGATCCGGATTACGCTGCAAAAATTCATGCGAATGATCGTCAGCGTATCTGCCGTGCACTCGCTGTATACAGAGCCACAGGCAAAACATTCACATGGTGGCACGCTCAGCCAATGACGCCGACTCCGTTTCGCGGAATTCGTCTTGGTATCGACGTAACGCTGGATGAGCTGACTCCGTTGCTTGGCAAGCGCATTGATCTTATGATCGAAGCAGGAGCCATTGAAGAAGCACGCGAAGCACTCAAGTATAACGGTGATCCGACTTCCTTCGGGTGGTCAGGTATAGGTTGCGCAGAGCTGTACCAGTATATTAAGGGCGAGCTGTCTCTGGATGACTGCAAAGCGCTTTGGTTGAAAAACACCCGCGCTTACGCTAAACGTCAGCTTACTTGGTTCAGAAAGGATAAAGAAATCATCTGGGTTAAGCCGAAAGATTTTGAAACCATGAACCGCGAGGTTGAGCGATTTTTAGCTGAGTAGAGCTGTTTTGCCTTCAGCGGGCAGGCTCTTCTTCGTAGCCGCAAGGTACTGTTTGGTATTCGGGGGAATTCCTAGCAGTGTACAATATAAGTTTATAAAAGGGTGAAGTGTATAACTTCGCCCTTTTTTTATGTCGTACGTACTGTTTTGAGTGTCATAAGGGTAAGTGCTTATTGCAAATATATTGACGCTCGTTTTTTTTTATGATGTTGAACCAGTTCTTATAACCTTAGCTTATTGTTTCATAGAGGAATGTATGCGCAAATGTAATATTCTCCTTTTTGTTATGCTCATGTTCTTGTGGACAGGGTGTAGCGCAGTACATCAAAAAACAACAACATCACTTCCTGTAACTACACGTATTTCTGATGAAGCATCAAAAATATATGTAGTACGTATAGCAGATGTGTTCTGTGACAACACTTCAGTGACTGAGCAGCACATACAAGATTCACTTATAAGAGTTTTGGAAGTTAAACTTAATAGTATGAGTAGAGTGGCTGAAGAAGATGACTTGTATACGTTTACTCACCCTAGTGTGCGTTGGCATGATGTATCTACACTTCAAATTCAGGTGAAAAAGTCACTGCGTAAAAATGGTGAAGAACTTGAATGGCTGTTGCGTACGTATACTGCCTCTGTAGAGATGAACCATGACGCAGAAAAGAAAGACTATGAAGTGCGTCTTACCTCTAACAGCATTGTTACGGAGACTGCATCAGCCGGATACTACAAGTATGTTCCTGATGACGTCTATGTGCCGTCAAAGTGCAATCTTACAAATATTGTCCCGTCTCCGTGGGGGAAACACGACATCGCTGTGCGGATGGCACTGGGAAACACCATGCAGGATATTATGGATGAAAACGAGAATGTCGTTTTCTACCAGAAGATGAACACGGTTTCGTTCAGCGAAGCGGTTTCCGGTGATCCGGAAAAAATTCGCGTTGATTTTATGCGATACATGGCAGATGAGCGGGAAAGCGCTATTGTTACTCCGCGGGGAGTCTTTTTTGACGGCAAGTTGTTAGTTCAGCTGATAGATACGATCGAAGGCGTAACCTTTTTGAGTAATGTAAAATTACCAGAAGAAGTAGGGCTGAAAGAGATTCG
Source organism: Halodesulfovibrio marinisediminis DSM 17456 (assembly GCF_900129975.1). Classification (NCBI taxonomy): domain Bacteria; kingdom Pseudomonadati; phylum Thermodesulfobacteriota; class Desulfovibrionia; order Desulfovibrionales; family Desulfovibrionaceae; genus Halodesulfovibrio; species Halodesulfovibrio marinisediminis. Next base: position 8,010 of record NZ_FSRG01000006.1, on the reverse strand, counting down.
TCACAGACTAGCTCTTGATGAATGGGTGATACTCGCTTTGACCAAAGAGTTTGTTAAAGCGCAGTAAACGTGTGTCGTTCTCTTTTACATAAGTAGATCATAGGACTATATATGATGAAGAATATACTCAGCCTGTTTTTTTTAGTTCTTTTTCTTTGCAGCGTGAATGCCACAGACTCTGTGGCTCAGACAGATTCAGCTATACAGAAGCCAGTAATGTATAGAGAGCTTTTTGCAGAACCGCGTGTAACCACTTTGCTTTCTTTGGATGCCTATAAAGATAAAACGCCTGTAACAAAAAAGCACCTTCAAGACGCTTTTGTTTCCATGATGGACTGGAAAGCTCTACGCAGTGGTATGGTACATCGGTATAACGAATACGCTATCTTTAAAGAATTAAACGTAAGCTGGGCTGGTGACACAAACGCTGCGGTTACGCTTATTCAATGGTTGTATAAAAACGGTGTTGCTGTTGATTATACACGAACAACATATTTTTTCACACTCCAATATATACATGATGCAACCAAGGGTGTGTATGAAGTACGCTGTTCTGCAAACGACATGGTTACGGAATCTGGAAGTGAAACACCAAAGCGTGTGCTTAACAGATATCGCAAGGAATGCATGTGGCCGCCATCTGTTGAGGAACAGGACAGAGAAATGCTTTCGCTCTTTACCAAGGAGTACCGGTACTTCAATAACTGGTCAGTAAAGTTCAAACGAGTTGAACCGTTCCATGCAGAAGTCGTGACTACTCTTGATAAAAAGTACATTGAACAGATGCTGCGACAACAGCTTCCTGCAAAGCGCACTGCATTGCGTGTGGCAGAAGACGGTGTCTACTGGGGTGATAAGCAGATTGTTACCGTTACGCAGGAAGAGGGGCAGAACAGAATTACAGCTGATTTTGATTTGCATTACACCATCTCAATGGATGGTAAGAAGTTAAAGAAAGCTGACTCGGTACCGCATTTGTATCTGCTGAAGACCTTCAAACGGTCTCTTGTTCGATGCGATGTTAAGGGGCAGGAACTTAAGAGAATCCGTAAATATACTGTAGAAGAGTATTTGAAGAAACTAGAGGCATATATCTTTTCAGAGTAAAAAATGTCCTTACCTATTATAGGCTGTTATTTTTTCGATAACCAGCCGCAATATTGTAATTAATCCTTGGGAAAAACCGTAATTTGCTTTATTTTCTTAGCACCTTCTGAAACTGGTGCCTGATTGTGTTGATCACGAAAGAATATGAGGCTTCAATAACACTTGGAGATATCGATGAAAAAGTTAGTATTGTTGTGTGTTGCTGTATGTTGTTTAGCTCTTGTTGGCTGTCAGCAGGAAATGAAGGGTGATGCCTCTCCAAAAGTTGCTGTAGTAGACCCTGCAAAGGTTTTTCAGGATTGTCAGCCGGGTAAAGACGGCATGGCCTATTTGGAAAAAGTAAGTGCTGAAGTTCAGCAGCAGTTTAAAGATTTGCAAAAAGAAGCTGCGGAAACAAAAGGTCAGAATCCTAATGTGGTGAGCGAGCTTCAGGCGGAAGTTGCTAAAATTCAGGAGCGTGTTTCTGCTGAGCAGCAGATGGTTGTTTCCAAGCTAAACGATTTATTCCAGAAAGTGCTTGAACAGTACCGCAAAGAAAACAATGTATCGCTTGTTATCCCTATCGAGCAGGCATTGAGCTACGATAAGTCTGTAGACGCAACTGATGAAATTGTTGCTATTATGAACAAAGAGAAAGTAACTTTTGAATCCCCTGCGTTAGCTTCAGATGAGGAAAAGAACGTAGAGTCAGAAGCAGAAAAAGTGGCTGATGAAGCTATTGAGGCGGAAAAAAAGGTTGAAGAGCAGGAAGGCGACGTTGCAAAGCAGGTAGAAGAAAAGAAAGATGAAGCGCCAGCTGATAAGCTTGTTGACACCCCTGACGCAAAAGACACAAAAAAGCAGTAATATTCACAAAAACCCTACTGGCATTTAGGGTTGGTTAATAGTATAGAACCGGGAGACCACATTGAAGTGGTCTCCCTTTTTTTATTCCGCGGTTTAAGCTTGAAGGTGCGTGCTACCTAGGGTAAACAAACCGCTGGCAGACCGTTGACCGCAGGCACGCTGCGTTGGTTTTTATTTTTTGCAGTTCAGAAGCTCTGTGATGTTTCACAGGCTTTGCTAATAATCTGCCACACATATTTTTATGTGTATCAGCAACTTATATTTTGGAGGAGACCCGATGGAAGCCGCCCACAGAAACCTTGCTTTAGACCTTGTTCGCGTTACAGAGGCAGCAGCATTGGCATCCGGCCGCTGGCTCGGCAAGGGACAGAAGAACGAGGGCGACGGTGCAGCCGTTGATGCAATGCGTTATGCCTTCAATAACTTGTACCTCAGCGGTCAGGTTATTATTGGCGAGGGTGAAAAAGATGAAGCGCCTATGCTCTTCAATGGTGAAAAACTCGGCAGAGGTAAAGGACCGCAGGTTGACGTTGCGGTGGACCCTGTTGAAGGCACCAACCTTCTTGCATACGGTCGTCCTAACGCTATTTCTGTTGTAGGTACTGCTCCAGCAGGTACCATGTACAACCCTGGTCCAAGCTACTACATGCAGAAGCTTGTTGTTCCACCAGCAGCAAAAGATGTTGTAGACATCGATGCTCCAGTTAAAGAAAACCTGAACAACATTGCGAAAGCTCTCGGCAAAGACGTTGACGACCTCGTAGTATTTGTTTTGGATAAGCCACGTCACGAACATCTTATTGCTAAGATTCGTGAAGCAGGCGCACGTATTCAGCTGCACACAGACGGTGACGTTGCAGGCGCACTGATGGCAGTTGATCCGCGCAGTGAAGTAGACGTAATGATGGGTACCGGCGGTACACCTGAAGGCGTAATCGCAGCTTGCGCAATCAAAGGTGTAGGCGGCCAGATCTTCGCTCGTCTTGACCCTCAGTCTTACGTGGAAAAAGAAGCGATCCTCGAAGCAGGTATCGACCTTCGCGAAATCCACACTGTTAATACTCTCGTTCGCAGCGACGAAGTATACTTCGCAGCAACCGGTATTTCCGGTGGCACCTTCCTTCGCGGCGTACAGTACACCGGTACCGGCGCAGTGACCCACTCCATGGTTATTAAAGGTCACAGTGGTTCTATCCGTTACCTCGAAAGCATCCACAACTGGGATCGCGTTCGCCCTGAAGGCTTATAGTCTCAGATTTGTTTGTAAAAAGGCTGCTCTTTTGAGTAGCCTTTTTTTGTGCACAAAAAACAGAACTCACTATGTGCTGTCACAACACAAATCGAAGGAATCAATCTATGGAAATCCTTAAGGCTCATGGCCTGATTCTGTTTGCAACTTTTTTGATTGCAGGATCATTCATCGCATCTGAAAATGTGACAGGGCAGGTGCACCCCGTCTCGCTGAACCTGCTCCGCTTTGTCATAGCAAGTGCCTGTTTAGTGCCGGCAGTGTTGTTGACTCCGCGCTATCGCAGGCAAATTCCTTCGGTATTTCCACGGTCATTCATTATCAGTTTCTTTTACTGTACCTATTTTGTTTGTTTGTTCGGAGCGCTGCTGACAACAACCGTGCTGAACACGGGCACTATCTCTACACTTACTCCGTTTATTACCGCATTGCTGAGTGCAGTGTTTTTGAAACAACGGGTGGGTTTGAAGCGTACCTTGGTCTATTTGTTAGGAGTGTTAGGCACCGTATGGGTTGTTTTTAAAGGGAGCTTGGATGCGCTCCAAAGTCTTTCCCTCAACTCCGGTGACATGCTTTTCATGTTGGGTGTCTTTTCCATGTGCGGGTATACGATTACACTTAAGCTTCTGTACAGGCAGGACAGTGTCGCTGTGCTTACATGTTGTACACTGCTGGGCGGAACAATCTGGATGGCGATTGCAGCACTGGTGTTTGGTATTCCGTTGCAGTGGAATCTGCTGACTGCTGGTGATTACGCAAGCATGTTGTACCTTGCCATCGGCACAACACTTGTTACTTCGTATCTGTTTCAGAAAGCATCAATCACGCTGACTCCAAACAATGTTACTGCCTACATCTACTTGAGTCCGGCATGTGTTGCTATTCTCGATTATGTAGTGAACGGCAATGCGTTGTCGTATTCAATCATGTTCGGCATTCTGATTTCTGCTGTGGCAACTGTGCTGTTGCAGGTCATGAGTTATACTGAGCAACGGTAGGTATCAGCTAATTAGAAAAGATGAGCCCCTTGTGGAGTTTTCCGCAAGGGGCTTTTTGTATGTAGTTTCAGTTGGGTATGGGGTCGATAGAATGTTGAAGGGGGGGATGAGGCAAGTAATGTTCTGTGGAAAAAATCAAAATTCCATAAAAAAAGGCTGCCAGTAAAACTAGCAGCCTGTATTAGCAATGGCGGGGATGGGAAGATTCGAACTCCCGACCAACTGGTTCGTAGCCAGGTACTCTATCCAACTGAGCTACATCCCCGCAGTGTCGTGCTGATTCCCTCAGCGCGAAAAGAGGTATATGTCTGTACGCCGTGATCGTCAAGAACTTTATGAAAAAAACTAGGTAAGTTTTTTAAATTCTGGAGCAGTGGCGTGTTGCTGCCCTCAAGGTGATATGCATTTCGCGTTCAGTATGCCGTGGAGTCCTTCTTAACGTAATGATTACCTGCCAGCGATAATGATGTGAGCGATTCGCTGTGTAATTCTTTCCTGTCATGAATTGGACCTGCTTTTCAAAAGTGAGCTTTTTAGGTTGAGCAGGGGGGAGCACTCATGACATTAGCACCCGAGCTGGAAGGAGGAATGTGATGAGAACAGAAATAAGAACGTAAAAAGTTCATTTAGTATCTCAAAATTTTTGATTTTTAATTTAAAGGCGATAATGCGGCGTATGGCAAAAAAAGTGCTTCTATGTAGGGTGTAAGTCGATTTATTTTTTTTATTCCCTTAAATCGAACGTATGGAATGGTGTGGAAAGTAGCTTTATGAGAAAAAGTTAGGCTTGGGAGGTTGGAGAGGGGCGCTGAGTATTTAGCAGGCATAAAAAAAGGCTGCCAGTAAAAAACTAGCAGCCTGTATTAGCAATGGCGGGGATGGGAAGATTCGAACTCCCGACCAACTGGTTCGTAGCCAGGTACTCTATCCAACTGAGCTACATCCCCGCAGTGTTGTCTGATTTCTCAGCGCGGAAAGATGTATATGCCTGTGAAGGGGGTTCGTCAAGAAGTTTTAGAAAAAAATATGCAAGGCAGGGGGTTGAGGATAGCTTTCTACGTCAGTTTGAGATGGGTGGTTTATGATAAGCGTTGCTCTGATGGTATTTGCGGATTGTTGGTGCTAATTTTTTTGTCAATTTGCCAACAAAGTTCGTATTGAAGGATTTGTGGAGGCTTTTCGTTCTTGAAAATAAAGCGTTTTTTTTTGGTACATTGTGTGCATCTGGAAGTTGTATGCAGTAATTTTTTTAGAAGTAAGGAGCGTACGTAATGCCACCTGTAGGAAATATTGGAGCTAACTTAGTTTCGCGGCCCGTAAGGAATGACACAATTAATGTCTCGAATGCGCAAGATGTTCAACAATCCGGGAGCGGCGTAAGCGCTGTGCGTCCAGACGTAGTTCGTGCTGCAGGACGTCAGGAAGTTCCTCGGGCAGATTTGTCGAAGTTGCGTGCTCAAAAACAGTCTCCGCTGAAAGAAAAACTTTCTCAGTATAAGCCAATGCATCTTGCGGTGAGTGTGCCACCGGATAACAGTTCTGCTGTGGTGAGCGCAAGTACCCTGACCTCAAAAGAGATACACAGCCTCACGCGTGTGATCAAAAAAATGTTGGGTAATGAAAGGTTCCATGATCCTGCTGACGGTAGAATTATAATGCACAATGCCCTTGCGGATACGCTTCAACCTCGCATTAACAATGGCGCACAGTTGTATCAATCCATTATGAGTGGAGAGCAGGTTACTTCAGATAAGGATGCAGTTCGTGATCTGATGACTTTTTTGTCAGTACGTGCACAGCAGAAGTCTGTTACATTTTCAGAAGGAGCTTTTGTTCTCGAAGATCAGGGTGGTCGACTGAAAAATTTTTTGGATAGAAATCCTGAAGGGTATATCCGCGCTTCAACACATATAAAAGAGTATCAAGCGGCTGGTAATACGCACCGTGGAATAGACATGGAGTTACCTTTTGCTAAAGGCACGTTGTTATATGGGGCTATGCCTGCGGATACGCCTGATGGAAAAGACAGGGTGTTCTTAAAAATGGAACCGCATGGTGCTGCGTTGTCAAAGCTGTTCGGAAGAAATTCTGGTGTGGAAGCAGCAAGCAGAAGGTTTAAATGGGCTGATATCGGACATTTCCTTCGTCATATTAAAACGACAATTTTCAGACCGAAGGAAGGCGGCTCAAGAAAGGAACGAGTAAGTACCGATATTAAAAAGGGTTTTACCAATTTGATTGCCGATTTTAAAAAGGTAGATCCAGAATTCGCAAATATCTTGAATGAAGGCAATCCTGCTGGCAGTAACTCCGGCCTTGGTGTGGCTCGTATGATGCGTAATTGCCAAAATGCGCAGGCGGCTCTTTCTCGCATTGCCCAGAGACTGGGGCTGGATTCGCAGATAGTGAGTGACTGTAAGGAACAACTTCAGCAGTTCAGCGATACTATGAAGCTTCGTTATGATAATATTTCGCTTCGTGTAGGTGATGAAATTGTTTTTACTAATGCAGAGCTTACAAATGTGGATGAGAGTCGTTCGACTTCAATTGAGGGGTTAACTCGCGCACTTTGCAAGCATAGCCTTTCTCTTCCGCAGGGTGCCACTCCTACCGCTAATTTTGTTCAGAAATTTGCTGTGTTGCTTACTCGTTTAACTAATGTCTTGCCGGACGATCAGGAAGTTGAAGATGATAGCGAGGGACCGCTTGCGCAGTCTCTTAGCAAAGAACTACAAACTCTTAGCGATGAACAACGAAAGGACATAGTTGATCTGCTGCAAACACCGCAGATGCTCGAGTTCAGTAAAACGGTCGGGGATACTTTAACAATGGCGAAGACTGATGCTGAGGCTGGTGTGTGTATGGAGTTACTTGGGGGAATCAGCACGTTGGCTGATGGAGTCGGGCTTAATATTTTGGACGTTCTTGAACGAACTGCTCCAAATTCTAATTTAGATTCTGTACTGATTATTCGTGATCTAGTGAATGTTTCTGAGCGTTTAAATAGAGAGTCGGCTTAGGTTGTCGTAGATCAGTTAACGTTGGGAGTTTTTTATGATCGTAGAACATACACAAGACGTATTGAATTCTGTCGGTGATATTATACAGGCAGACCTTACCCTTGATGATACTTTGCAGGCAGGTTGTGTTATTCAAGACATTCATGTCGCGTTTTCTTTACTAGAAGAAGAAAAATTGCTCGTAGTCGCTTGTTATCTTGGTTGCGTTTCTGAAGACGATACTGATCTTTTTTTTCAAGTGTTGAAGGCTAATTACATGTGGGCATATACAGGCGGGGCAACGCTGTCTATTGATGAGTCTACGTTGCAGCTCTGTTTGCATAGAGTATTCGAGTTACCTTTTGAAGAAATTGCCGACATTGAAGAGGCACTTTCAGATATTTTGGGTGCGGCGGAATATTGGAAAAAGCAACTGGATAGTGATGATCAATCCCTTGGGATGGCGGATCAAACGATGCATTTAGGTGCCCACAATATTCGAATTTAAGCACACCGTTTTTTATGTTTTTAAAAGGACCTGGCAATTGTCAGGTCTTTTTTTGTATGTGATGTGTGCGAGGGGGGACTGATAAATTGGGTGGTACATTGCGCAATGCAGGGGATGATAGATAGATCAGAAAGTGTAAAGGAAAGAACGGGGATGAAGAAGAGGGAATAAAAAAAGGCTGCTAGTTAAAAAAACTAGCAGCCTTTATAGACAATGGCGGGGATGGGAAGATTCGAACTCCCGACCAACTGGTTCGTAGCCAGGTACTCTATCCAACTGAGCTACATCCCCGCGTCGATCATG